>NZ_JBHVVM010000027.1:0-123130 GCF_042883525.1 Streptomyces sp. NPDC058195 | reverse complement strand
GCCCGCCGCCCCGCACCCCCCGGCGCCCGGCGACGGCCCCCCTCCTCCCGCCGTCCCCGGCGGCGCGGACCGGATCGCCCTGCACGCCGTGCCGCACCCCGCCCCCCGGGCCGGGGACGGCCGACGGGACGGGACCGGAGACCGCCGGGCCGGGCGCAGCGCCGCGCTCGCCTTCGGGGTTCCGGCCGCCCCGGCGTTCCCCGCGCCGCTCGAACTCCAGCGGGCCCTGCGGCCGTTGCAGCGCTACCGCCCCGCCGCGCCGCCGATGCGCCGCACCCTCGACGAGGCGGCGACGGCCGAACTCAGCGCCCGCGCGGGCGGGCTGATCATCCCGGTGTTCCGCGGCGAACCCCGCGGCGAGGCGATCCTCCAGTGCGTCATGGACGCCTCCTCCTCGATGCTGGTGTGGCACCGGATGTTCGGTGAACTCCAGCAGATCTTCGGCCAGCTGGGGGCCTTCCGGGACGTCCGGCCGCGCTATCTCCACCAGGGGCCCGACGGTGCCGCGGCGGTGAGCCGCAGCCTCGACCCCGCCGCCGCGCCCCTGCACTCCGCGGACCGGCTCAGCGACCCGACCGGCCGTCGCGTCACCGTACTGGTCAGCGACTGCGCCGGACCGCTCTGGCACAGCGGACGGGCCCACCGCCTCCTCCACCACCTGGCCGCCCAGGCACCGGCCGCCGTCCTCCAGCCGCTTCCGCAGCGGATGTGGAGCCGTACCCGCCTCCCGGTCACCCGCGGCGCGCTCTCCCGGGGCGACGGCCCCGGCGGAGCCGCCGTGCTGAAGGTCGTGGAACAGCCGGGCACCGGCCCGGCCGTGCATCCCGGGGCGCTCGCCGTCCCCGTGCTCCCGCCGGCCGAGGGGGCGCTGGCGGCCTGGGCGCGGCTGCTCTCCGGCACCGGCGCCGGACGGACCTTCGGCGCCGTCGGCTGGGTACGGGCCGACCAGCCGCCCGCCCCGGCCCAGCGCGGCGGCGGCGCGCTCTCCTCGCTCCAGCTGGTCAGCCGCTTCCGCGCGACGGCCTCGCCCACCGCCGGACAACTGGCCGTCCACCTCGCCGCGGCCCCGCTCCACCTGCCCGTGATGCAACTGGTGCAGCGCACGATGCTGCCCCACTCCGGCCCCTCCGAACTCGCCGAGGTGCTGCTGAGCGGACTGCTGACCCGCAAGGGCACCGGTGGCGCGCACGACGACCAGTGGTACGCCTTCGTCCCCGGCGCCCAGGAGGCGCTGCTCGGCTCGCTGGGCCGCGACGACGCCCTGCTCGTCCTCAAGCACTGCTCCCAGTACATCGAGCAGCGCTTCGGGCGCGGCGGGCCGAACTTCCCGGCCCTGGCCCTCGCCCAGCTCGGCGAGGGCAGGCCCCCGGCGGCCCTCCCCGGGGCCGGGGGCGCCGAGGAGGGTGAGCCGGAGAGCGGCGAGACGGAGGCGGACGGGCCACAGGTCCCGCGCCCCTTCGCCGAGGTCGCCGTCCGGGTGCTGGAACGCTTCATGCCGCTGCCCGAGGAGTTCCTCACACGGACCGGGCCCGGCGGCCACCCCGCCCCCGGCCGGACCGCGGACGCGGCGGTGGACGCCGCCCGCGCCCTGCTGCTGCGGTTCGAGTCGGACGGCATGGTGCAGTACCTCATCGACGCCGTACAGCTGCTGCGCGACGCCGCCGGACGCGAGGCACGGCCGGACGGCGCCCGCGGACTGTGGGCGCAGTACGCCCGCGCCCTGCTGCGGCTCTGGGAGGTCCAGGGCGACGCCGAACTGCTGCGCGAGGCCGAGGAAGCCGCCGAACGGGCCGCCGCGCCCCCCGCCGCGCCGCGCGAACGCGCCGTCCTCGCCAAGGTGCTGCACGCCGCGGCCGACGACCGGCGCCGCCGCGGCGACCGGCGTGGCGCGCTGGAGCTGCTGCGCCGCGCCGACCGTGAGTACACCGCCGCCTGCGCGGCCCCCGGACTGGGCCCCGCCGAAGCCCTGCGGCTCACCCTGGAACGGGTCCGGGCCCTGGAGGCGCAGTGGCGGCTCGACGGTGACACCGCGCTGCTCCAGACCGCCTGCGGCATGCTGGAGGCCTTCGCCGACGCCTGGCCCGACCGGGACGACCGGCCCGCCGCCCTGCCGCTGGCCCATGGGCGGACCCTGCTCAAGCTGGCCGGGGCCACCGCCGACACCGAACGGTCCCGGGCCTACGCCGCCCAGGCCGCCCGCTCCCTGCGCACCGCGTACGCACAGGGCGGGACCGGGCGCACCACGGGCACCGCCCCCCGCGTCCTGCTGGACCTGGTGGACGCCCTGCTCGCCTCCGGCGCCGAACCGGACGAGGCCGCGGCCCTGGTCGACCGCGCCCTGGCCACCGAGGGCGATCAGCGGCTGAGCGCCTCGTTCCGCATCCGGGCCGGACGCATCCGCGGCGCGCGCTACGAGCACACCGGCGACCCCGCCGAACTCGTGGCCGCCGCCGACTGGTTCGCCCGTGCCGCCCAGGACGTCCCCCGCGACTCCCGGGCCCACGCCGACCTGCTCGCCGAATGGGGCGGCACCCTGCTGCGCCGGGCCGGGCTGCCGGACGGGCGCCCGCACATCGGCGCCGCGATCCGGGTGCTGCGCGACTGCCGCACCGAGACCGCGGCCGGGGGCGGACACCTGGCCGAGCGGCTGCTGATGCTGGGCCGGGCGCTGATGCTGCGGCACCGGGCCACCGAGGACCGGGTCGACCTCCGCGAGGCCGAGCACCTCTTCGGCCTCGCGGCCCGCGAGGCGGCGGCGCCGCTGACCGGGGCGCACTGCTGGCTGGAGCTGGGCCGGGCGCACCTCGACGCCGCCCGGGTGCTGGACCGTCCGGCCCGGCTCGACGAGGCGGCCGAGGCGTTCCGGAGCGCCGCCGAAGCGGCCGAGGCGGCACAGGAGGAACCGGAGAGCCGTCAACTCTTCGAAGAAGCAGTCGAGTTGAGTGCTACGGCCAACCACTGGCGGGGTATGACCTACGAGAGGGCCGGGCGCCCCCGGGCCGCGCGCGACGCCTACCGGGCGGCCCGCCGGCACTGGCGCGCACTGCCGGACGGCGGCGGCGCGGCGGGCGAGGCGACCACCGGGCGGCTCGCGGAGCTGGAACGCTGAGCCGCCCGACGCGACACCAGGATCCGGAAACCGGTCACGGCCAACGGACCACGGACCAAGGGCAACGGACCACGGGCAACGGACCAAGGGCCAAGGGCCAAGGGCCACGGGGAAACGGGGAGAACGACGATGAGCGAGACGGCGCCCGCGGGCGTACCCGACGGCACGAGCGCCGCCGGTCCGGACATGCTGCCGGACCTGCTGGGGCTCGACCTGGCGTCGCTGCGCACACTGGACCACCCGGTGCTGGCCGAGGTCATCGCGGACCTCCACGCACGGGCCGAGGAACCGCAGGAGATGCTGTGGGGCTTCACCAACGCGTTCTGAGGCCGCGTCCCCCGCACCCCCTGCCGCCCAGGGCCGCCGCCTTCGGGCAGTTCATCGTCAAGGTGCACGGCCGCTGCAACCTCGCCTGCCGTTACTGCTACCTCTACGAAGGCCCCGACCGCACCTGGCGCGACCGCCCGGCCGCCGCCTCCCCGGCCGTCCTCGACCGCACCGCCCACCGCATCGCGGAACACGCCGCGGCCCACGGCACGCGCCACCTCGCGCTCGTCCTCCACGGCGGCGAACCGCTCCTCGCGGGCGCCGCCCGGCTGGCCGCCTTCGCCGACCGCGTACAGAGCCTGACGCCCGGCTCCTGCACCGTACGCACCACCGTCCAGACCAACGCCACCCTGCTCACCGAGCGGCGCGCCGCCACCCTCGCCCGGCACGGCATACGCGTCGGCATCAGCCTCGACGGCGGGCGCCCCGCCCACAACCGGCTCCGCACCGACCGCGCCGGACGCCCCTCCTGGCCCGCCGCCGCGCGCGGCGCCCGGCTCCTGGCCGAACAGCACCCCGGCGCCTACGCGGGCATCCTCACCGTCATCGACCCGGACACCGACCCGGTCGAGGTCTACACATCGCTGCTCGACCTGCGCCCCCCGGCCCTGGACCTGCTGCTCCCGCACGGCAACTGGTCGGCGCCGCCGCCGGGGCTGCCGCACACCGGCCCCGGCCGTCCCACCCCGTACGGCGACTGGCTCACCGCCGTCTTCGACCGCTGGTGGCACGCCGGGCGGCGGGAGACCCGCGTCCGGCTCTTCGAGGAGTGCGTCGCGCTGCTGCTCGGGCTGCCCGGCGCCACCGAATCCCTCGGCCTCGACCCGGTCGACGCGATCGTCGTCGAGACGGACGGCGCGATCGAGCAGGTCGACTCCCTCAAGTCCGCCTACGACACGGCCGCCGCCACCGGGCTCGACGTCTTCCGGCACAGCTTCGACGACGCCCTCGGCCACCCCGGCGTCACCGCCCGCCGGGCGGGCGGCGACGCCCTCGCCCCGGCCTGCCGCGGCTGCCCGCTGCTCACCGTCTGCGGCGGCGGCCACTACGCCCACCGCTACCGCGCGGACAACGGCTTCGCCAACCCCTCCGTCTACTGCGCGGACCTCGCCCGGCTGGTGCGCCACGTCGCCGCCCGGCTGGCCGAGGCGACCGCGGAGGCCCGCCGGTGATGCCGCCGACCGCCCCGCTCCCGGACCGCATGCTCCGGGAACTCGGCCGCACCGAGGGCGCCGCCGACACCCTGGACGTCCTCGTGCGCGACCAGGACACCCGCAGGCTCCTGCTGCTGCGGGCCCTCCTCGACGCCGCCGGGTCCGCCCCGGCGACCCGCTGCCCGCCCCGGGCCCTGGACCGTGTGCACCAGGACTGGGCGCTGCTGGAGAGGGCCGAACGCGCCGACCGGGCCGCCGTGCGCGCCACCCTGCTGCACCCGCTCGTCGGCCCCTGGGCGCGCCGCTGCCTGCGCGCACTCACCGGCCCCGCCGCCCGCCCCGGACCCGGGCCGCGCGCCGCTCTCGACCACATGAGCGCCCTGGCCGCCGCGGCCGCGATCCGGGCCGGACTCCCCTTCACCACCCGGCTGACCGCCCACCACGGCCTGCTGGCCCTGCCCACCCTCGGTGCCCTGCACACCGCACCCGGCACCACCGGGACGATCACCACCACCCACCGCGACGGCCTGCTGACCCTCCACGGGGAGACGGCCAGACCGCTCACCGCCCACGTCCAGCCCGACGGCTCACTCTGCTCCGCCGACCCCCGCTGGCTGCCGGTCCTCCCGCTGCCCGCCGCCCGCCCCGGCCCCGGTCCGGTACCCCTGGACGACACCGACCCCTACCGCGGCGACCCCGACGGCCCCGGGCCGCACGGGCGGCACACCATCACCCCCGCCGACGACCAGGAACGCAAGACCTGGATCCGGTTCTGGACCGCGGCGGTCCCCGCGCTCCGCACCGGCGGCACCCACCGCCTCACCGAGACGGCCGTCCTGCTGCGCTGCCTCGTCCCGCTCGCACCGCCACCCGGCCCCGCGTCCACCGGCCCGGGAGCGGCCCAGTACAGCGGCACCCGGCGCGAGGCGTTCGGCGCCGTCCTCAGCAGCCTCCCCGCCACCCCCGCCCACCTCGCCGCCACCCTCGTCCACGAACTCCAGCACACCAAGCTCTCCGCCCTCGCCACCCTCGTACCGCTGCACCAGAACAACCCCGAGCCCCGCCACTTCGCCCCCTGGCGCCCCGACCCCCGCCCCCTGGACAGCCTCCTGCAGGGCACCTACGCGCATCTGGCGATCGCCGACCACTGGCAGCGGTTCGCGCTCGCGGCCCGCCGCACCACCCACCGCGACCTCGGCTGGGCCGAACACGCCCGCTGCCGCGAGCAGGCCGAAGCCGCCCTGCCCGCACTCGCCGGATCGGCGGAACTGACCCGCGAGGGCCGGGTGCTGGTCAACGGGATGATCGCGCTCCACCACCGTATGGACGACAACCCGCCACCCGCGGGACACCTCGCCCGCGCTCGGGCGTACGTGGCCACCACCCGGGTGATATGGCAGCAGAGGCACGGCCCGCGAGGGCCGTGAGGGCCCCCGGGACACCGGCCCGCGAGGCCCCTGTCCCGCAGCCGCCCAGGTGTATGTTGACAAGCTCGCATCCAGGTAGGGAGACGGTCGAATGCCCGGTACGCGCACGGCAGTCGAAGCATCCGGGACGCCCACCGTCACCATCAGCTTCGCCGGATTCAACCGGGCCTGGGCGGCCTGGATCGCGGACCGGCTGGAGCGGCGCGCGGTGGCCGTCGTCCGGCAGCGCTGGGATCCCCGGGCGGAGGTGCCGCTGGAGGAACTGCTGCGCGATCTGGCGCTCTCCCGGGGCCGCGTCCTGATCGTCCTCAGCGACTGGTACTTCCAGCTCGGCCCGCGCAGCCACGACGAGTGGAACCGGGCGCTGCGCGAGGTCGTCGCCGCCGACCCGGACCGCTTCGCCGCCGTCTGCGTCACCACCGCCACGCTGCCCGGCGCCACCACGGTCCTCGGCGCGGCCGACCTGACCAACGTCGGTGCCGAGGAGGCCGAACGGCGGCTCCTGGTACGCCTGGGCCTGCCCGCCGACCCGCTGCCCGAACCCGCCGGAACCCGGCAGGGCCCCCGCTACCCGGCCGACCCCTCCGAGGTGTGGGGCGGGGTGCCGCGCCGCAACATCCGCTTCACCGGCCGTGAGGAACTGCTCAGCTCGGCCTACCGGACCCTCCAGGACGCCGGTCCCGGCGCCGGGGTCGTCACCCTGCACGGCATGCCCGGCGTCGGCAAGACCCAACTGGCCGCCGAGTACGTCTACCGCTTCGGCTCCGAGTACGACGTGGTGTGGTGGGTGCCCGCCGACCGGCGCGCCCTCTACCGCCAGAAGCTCGCCGAACTCGCCCCCGAACTCGGGCTGTCCACCGGCGCCGAGTACGGCGAACGGCTGCGCGCCGTCCGCGACGCGCTGCGCCGCGGCGACCCCCACTCCCACTGGCTGCTGATCCTGGACGGCGCCGACGAGCCCGGACACATCTGGGACCTGGTGCCCACCGGCCCCGGACACGTCCTGATCACCTCCCGCAACCCCGAGTGGAGCGAACACAACAGCCACCTCGTCGAGGTGCCGGTCTACACGCGGAGCGAGTCCGTCGCCTTCATCCGCCGCCGCGCCGCCCGGCTGAGCCGGTCCGAGGCCGGACGGCTGGCCGAGGCCCTCGAAGACCTCCCGCTCCTCCTCGACCAGACCGCGGGCTGGCTCAACGACTCCGACATGTCCGTCGGGGAGTACATCCAGCTCCTCGAAGGCGGCATCGACCAGGACGTCGTCAAGGTCTCCGCCGATTTCCCGCTCGCCTTCCAGACCGCCTGGTCGATACTGCTGAACAAGCTCAAGGAGACCGTCCCGGAATCCGTCGACCTGCTGCGCCTGTGCAGCTTCTTCGCGCCCGGCTCCATCCCCGTACGGCTGCTGCGCGAGATGCCCCCCGGCGAACTGCCCGAACAGCTCTCCGGTCTGATGAACGATCCGCTGCTGTGGAACAAGGCGATCGCCCAGCTCCGCCAGTACTCCGTGGTCCGCCTGGAGTCCCACGAGACGGCCGGCGAGGAGTCCTCGTCCGGGGAATCGCTCTACATGCACCGCATGGTCCACCAGATCATCGGCAAGGACATGGCGGAACGCGACCGCCGCGAGTTCGTCGGCGTGGTCCGCAGGGCCCTCGCCGCCGCCGACCCCGGCCGCCCCATCGACACCCGGCTCTGGCCCGCCTACGCCGAGATCACCCCGCACCTGAAATGGGCCGACGTCCTCAACAGCACCGACCCCGCGGTGCACGGCCTGGTGCTCAACTGCCTGCGCTACCTGTACCTCTGCGGCGAGTACCGGGCCGGGATCAAGCTCGGCCGACGCGCCGTGCGGGCCTGGCGGGAACTCCTCGGCGCGGACCACCCCCGGGTCTGGGACCTCACCTACAACTACGCCAACCTGCTGCGCGCCGTCGGCGACTACGCCGGTACGGAAGTCATCGAACGGGCCGCCGTCGACCGGCTCCGCGCCGAACGCGGCGCCCGCGACCTGGAACACCTGCGCGCCGCCGGTGGCCTCGCCGCCGACCTGCGGGGGCTGGGCCGCTACGACGAGGCCCTGGAGATCTCCGGCTGGATCCTCGCCGCCTACCGCGAACTCCTGGGCGACCAGGACTCCCGGACCCTCAACGCCCAGAACAACCTGGCCATCTCGCTGCGGCTGCTCGGCCGGTACGGGGAATCCCTGGAGCTCAACCGCCGCACCCTGGACGCCCGGCGCCGCCTGCTGCGCCTGCGCCACACCTGGACCCTGTTCTCCGAGATCAACTACGCCACCGACCTGCGCCTCCTCGGCCGCTACGCCGACGCCCTCTCGCTCCAGAACCAGAGCGTCCGGGTGCACCGCATGGTCCTCGGCCCCGACAACCCGCAGACTCTGCGGGCCGAGCACAACCTCGCCCTGTGCCACTACCGCTCCGGCGACCGCGAGCGGGCCTCCGCCCTGTTCACCCGGGCCCTGGAACGGTGCGAGCGGGTCCTCGGCGAGGGCGACCCGCTGACCATGATGGTCGCCGCCACCCAGAGCTGCTTCGCCCGCGAGCACGGCGACATCGACCGGGCCCGCGCCATAAGCGAGAAGGTGGCCGAGGCCTACGTCGCCATGCTCGGCGAGGACCACCCCTTCGTCGCGGGAACCCGGGCCAACCACGCCCTGATCCTGCGCAACGTGGGGGAGCGGGACCAGGCCCACGACCTGCTGGAACAGTCGCTCGCCGCGATGACCCGGGCCGTCGGCGAGAACCACCCCTGGAGCCTGGGCTGCGCGATCAACGCCTCGGCGCTGCGCAATCTGGTGGGTGATCCGGAGTCCGCGGCGGCGCTCACGGAGACGGTCGTCACCCGGGCCACCGAGATCCTCGGCCGGGCCCATCCGCTGACGCTCTCCGCCCGGATCGCGCACGCCGCGGACCTGCGTGGCCTCCGGGAACGGCAGCGGGCCGAGAAGATCGAGAGCGAGGCCCTGGAGGACCTGTCCGCGGCCCTCGGCGCCCAGCACGTCCACACGGTCTCGGCCCGCTCCCGCAACCGCCCGTACTGGGACTTCGAGCCGCCGATCGTCTGACCGGCGGCGCGGACACCCGGCGGTGCACGCCGAGGGGCCCGTCCCCGCGATCGACTCGCGGGAACGGGCCCCTTTTCCGTACGGCAGCGGGTCAGGCCTCGAAGACCTCGGCGACCAGCTGGGCCTGCTCGGCCTGGTGGCGCTTGGCCGAGCCGACCGCCGGGGACGAGCTGTGCGGCCGCGAGATGCGGCGCAGGCGCTCACCGTGCGGGACGTCGGCGCCGACGGCCAGGTCCAGGTGGTCGATCAGGTTCAGGGCGATGAACGGCCAGGCGCCCTGGTTGGCGGGCTCCTCCTGCGTCCAGAGGTACTTCTCGGCGTTCGGGTACTTGGCGATCTCGGCCTGGAGCTCGGCACCCGGCAGCGGGTACAGGCGCTCCAGCCGGATGATCGCGGTGTCCGTGACGCCGCGCTTGACGCGCTCCGCCTCCAGGTCGTAGTAGACCTTTCCGGCGCAGAAGACGACCTTGCGGACGTCGGCCGCGTTCACCGAGTCGTCGCCGATCACCGGGCGGAAGCCGCCGGTGGTGAACTCCTCCGCCTTCGACGCGGCCGCCTTGAGGCGGAGCATCGACTTCGGGGTGAAGACGATCAGCGGCTTGTGGTGCGGGTTGTGCACCTGCCACCGCAGGAGGTGGAAGTAGTTCGACGGCAGGGTCGGCATGGCGACCGTCATGTTGTTCTGCGCGCACAGCGTGAGGAAGCGCTCCGGGCGGGCGGACGAGTGGTCCGGGCCCTGGCCCTCGTAGCCGTGCGGCAGCAGCAGCGTGACGCCGGAGGTCTGGCCCCACTTCTGCTCGGCCGAGGAGATGAACTCGTCGACGACGGTCTGCGCGCCGTTGACGAAGTCACCGAACTGGGCCTCCCAGATGACCAGCGACTCGGGGCGGGCCAGCGAGTAGCCGTACTCGAAGCCCATCGCCGCGTACTCGCTGAGCAGCGAGTCGTAGACGTTGTAGCGGGCCTGGTCGTCGGAGAGGTACAGCAGCGGGGTGTAGTCCTCGCCGGTCACCTGGTCGACGAGGACCGCGTGGCGCTGGCCGAAGGTGCCGCGGCGGGAGTCCTGGCCGGAGAGCCGGACCGGGGTGCCCTCCATCAGCAGCGAGCCGATGGCCAGGGTCTCGCCCATGCCCCAGTCGATCGTGCCGTTCTCCACCGAGGCCGCGCGGCGCTGCATCTGCGGCATCAGGCGGGGGTGGACGGTGATCCGGTCGGGGATGTTGACCTGGGACTCGGCGATGGTCTTGACGACCTCGGGGGAGACCGCGGTGGTCACGGCGACCGGGAACTCGGGCTGGACCTCGGGGGAGTGGGCCGGGGCGGGCAGCGAGGTGGCCTCACGGACCTCCGCGAAGACCTTCTCCAGCTGGCCCTGGAAGTCCTGGAGCGCCTGCTCGGCCTCTTCCAGGGTGATGTCGCCCCGACCGATGAGGGACTCGGTGTACAGCTTGCGCACCGAGCGCTTCTTGTCGATCAGGGTGTACATCTGCGGGTTGGTGAACTCCGGGTTGTCGCCCTCGTTGTGACCGCGGCGGCGGTAGCAGATGAGGTCGATCACGACGTCCTTGTTGAACGCCTGGCGGAACTCGAAGGCGAGCCGCGCGACACGGACGACGGCCTCGGGGTCGTCACCGTTGACGTGGATGATCGGCGCCTCGATCATGCGCGCCACGTCGGTGGCGTACATCGAGGAGCGCGAGGACTCCGGGGCGGCGGTGAAGCCGACCTGGTTGTTGATCACCACGTGCACGGTGCCGCCGGTGCGGTAGCCGCGCAGCTGCGACATGTTGAGCGTCTCGGCGACGACGCCCTGGCCCGCGAAGGCCGCGTCGCCGTGGAGCGCGACGGGCAGGACCGTGAAGTCCGTGCCGCCCTTGTTGATGATGTCCTGCTTGGCGCGGGCGATGCCCTCCAGGACCGGGTCGACCGCCTCCAGGTGCGAGGGGTTGGCGGCCAGCGAGACCTTGATCTGCTCGCCGTCCAGACCGGTGAAGGTGCCCTCGGCGCCCAGGTGGTACTTCACGTCGCCGGAGCCGTGCATCGACCGGGGGTCGAGGTTGCCCTCGAACTCGCGGAAGATCTGCGCGTACGACTTGCCGACGATGTTCGCCAGCACGTTCAGCCGGCCACGGTGGGCCATGCCGATGACGACCTCGTCGAGGCGGGCCTCGGCGGCGGAGTCGATGACCGCGTCGAGTAGCGGGATGACGGACTCGCCGCCCTCCAGCGAGAACCGCTTCTGGCCGACGTACTTGGTCTGCAGGAAGGTCTCGAACGCCTCGGCCGCGTTCAGCCGGCGCAGGATGCGCAGCTGCTCCTCGCGCTCGGGCTGCTGGGTGCGGGTGCGCTCCACCCGGTCCTGGATCCACTTGCGCTGCTTCGGGTCCTGGATGTGCATGAACTCGATGCCGGTGGTGCGGCAGTACGACTCACGCAGCACACCGAGGATGTCGCGGAGCTTCATCAGCGACTTGCCGGCGAAACCGCCGACCGCGAAGTCCCGCTCCAGGTCCCACAGGGTGAGGCCGTGCTCGGTGATGTCCAGGTCGGGGTGCTTGCGCTGGCGGTACTCCAGCGGGTCGGTGTCGGCCATGACGTGGCCCCGGACCCGGTAGGAGTGGATCAGCTCGAAGACCCGCGCGGCCTTGGTCACGTCGTTGTCGTGCGAGGCGTCGATGTCCGTGAGCCAGCGGACCGGCTCGTACGGGATGCGCAGCGCCTTGAAGATCTCGTCGTAGAACTCGTTCTCGCCGAGCAGCAGCTGGGAGACGACCCGCAGGAACTCGCCGGAGGCGGCGCCCTGGATGACCCGGTGGTCGTACGTCGAGGTCAGCGTCATGACCTTGGAGATGCCCAGCTTGTTCAGGGTGTCCTGGGAGGTGCCCTGGAACTCGGCGGGGTAGTCCATCGCGCCGACGCCCATGATGAGGCCCTGACCGGGCATCAGGCGGGGCACCGAGTGGACGGTGCCGATGCCGCCGGGGTTGGTCAGCGAGGCGGTGACGCCGGTGAAGTCGTCCATGCCGAGCTTGCCGTTGCGGGCGCGGCGGACGATGTCCTCGTAGGCCTGCCAGAACTCGAAGAAGTTGAGCGTCTCGGCCTTCTTGATGGCCGCGACGACCAGCTGGCGGTCGCCGTTCGGCTTCACCAGGTCGATCGCGAGGCCGAGGTTCACGTGGTCCGGCTTGACCAGGGTCGGCTTGCCGTCCTTCACCGCGAAGGAGTGGTTCATCGACGGCATGGCCTTGAGGGCCTGCACCATCGCGTACCCGATGAGGTGGGTGAAGGAGATCTTCCCGCCCCGGGCGCGCTTGAGGTGGTTGTTGATGACGATGCGGTTGTCGAAGAGCAGCTTCACCGGGACGGCGCGCACGGACGTGGCCGTCGGCAGCTCCAGCGAGGCGTTCATGTTCTTCGCGACGGCGGCCGACGGGCCGCGCAGCGTCACGTACTCGGGGCCGGACGGGGCCTCGGTGGCCGGTGCGGCGGCGGGCTTGGCGGCCGGCTTGGCGGCGGCCGGTGCGGGGGCCTTCGCTGCCGGGGCCGGTGCGGCGGCCTTCGCCGGGGCCGCCGGAGCGGCGGCGGGGGCAGGGGCGGCCGGAGCCGGGGCCTGCGCCGCCGGGGCGGGCGCCGCCGGAGCCGGAGCGGAGGTGGCCGGGGCCGGGGTCACCGCGGCCGCCGTGGCCGGAGCACCGGGAACGGGCTTGTCCGCCGTGCCGGACGTGCCCGGCTTGTAATCGGCGAAGAAGTCCCACCAGGCGCGATCGACCGAACTGGGATCCTGGAGGTACTGCTGATAGATCTCGTCGACGAGCCACTCATTGGGCCCGAAAGCAGCGGCCGGGTTCGACCCCGGGCTGGCTTGGTCGGTCGAGATGCTCGAGTTACTGGGGGACTGAGACGACACGGCGGCAACCGCCCTCTTCCGCTTCACAAGGTGATGGACAGCGGAAATCAAGGCTACGCCTCCCCGGCCGTTACACGCAGGCCGGGCCGGTCTTCGTCGCGCAAGTCACACGGGAAGGCGGGTTTCGGCGTAGGAATTGGCGGGAAACAAGCATGGTTCCGCCTCCTTTTGGGTACGCAGAACCGCGGCTGCGACCCTCTGGGCCGCACCCCCCGAACGGAACGCGAACAACACGCCCGTCCGGTTCGAACCCTATGTCAACCGCGCGGTTGCGGTACCCCCGGAAGAGTGACCTGTATGCGGCAGCCGCGCTCGGATTCGGCCACTCCAATGCGTCCGCCGTGCAGGTCCACCGCCCACCGGGCGATCGCCAGGCCCAGCCCGGTGCCGCCGTCGCTGCCCGGACCGTGCGGAGAGGGCACCGCGCCGCGGTTGAAGCGCTCGAAGACCCGGTGCCGCTCGGCCTCCGGGATGCCCGGCCCCTCGTCCACGATCTCCAGCGTCAGCGACTCCGGGGCGGACCCGCGGCGGGCCAGCACCGTGACCCGGCCGTGCGGCGGGCTGTGCTTGACCGCGTTGTCGACCAGATTGGCCACCACCTGGTGCAGCCGTTCGGTGTCCGCGTGGGCGGTCAGCTCCGGCGGCGACACGTCCAGGTGCAGATGGACGTCCTTGCGCTTGTGGTTCCCGGAACCGGACGACAGCCTGCGGTGCGAGGCGGCGAGATTCGCCTCCTTCAGTACGCCCGACAGATAGGGCCACACCTCGAAACGGCCGGCCTTGAGCGTGACCACGCCGCTGTCCAGGCGGGACAGGTCCAGCAGTGTCTCCACCAGCCGTCCGAGCCGCTCGGTCTGCTTCAGCGCGGTGCGCATCGTCTCGGGATCGGCCGAGGAGACCCCGTCCACCACGTTCTCCAGCACGGCTCTCAGCGCCGCGATGGGGGTGCGCAGCTCGTGCGACACATTGGCGACCAGCTCCTTGCGGTGCCGGTCCACCGCCTCCAGGTCGTCCGCCATCCTGTTGATCGTCTGCGCCAGGTCGCCCAGTTCGTCGCGGCGTCCGGCGCCGCGCACCCGCCGGGTGTAGTCGCCGTGCGAGATCGACCGGGCCACGGTGGTCATCGCGTCCAGCGGCGCGGTCAGGCCGTGCGCCACGAACTGGGTGATCAGCAGGGTCGCGATCACCGAGAACACCGTGATGAACCGCAGCTCGGTCCTGGTGCGCACGGCCACCAGCAGCAGGCCGGTGGTGATGAAGACCGAGAGCACGACCAGCGTGCTCATCTTCGCCTTGATCGAGAAGGGACGCAGGCCGGAGCCGGGCCGGGTCATGGAGCCGGGGTCTCCAGGGCGTAGCCCACACCGTGCACGGTACGGATGCGCTCCGCGCCGATCTTCCGGCGCAGCGCCTTGATGTGGCTGTCGACCGTACGGGTGCCGGAGGCGTCCGCCCAGTCCCAGACCTCGGCCAGCAGCTGCTCACGGGAGAGCACCGCGCGCGGTGTGCTGGCCAGACAGACCAGCAGGTCGAACTCGGTCGGCGTGAGGTGGACGTCGTCGGCGCGCACCCGGACCCGGCGCTGCGCGTGGTCGATCTCCAGCTCGCCGAGGCGCAGGATGCCGCTCCGCGGGGTCACCGCGGCCAGCGCGGCGCGCTCGACGCGGCGCAGCAGGACGTGGACCCGGGCCGCCAGCTCGCGCATCGAGAACGGCTTGGTCATGTAGTCGTCGGCGCCCACGCCGAGACCGACCAGCATGTCCGTCTCGTCGTCCCGGGCGGTCAGCATCAGCACCGGCACCGGCCGCTGGGCCTGGACCCGGCGGCAGACCTCCAGGCCGTCGAAGCCCGGCAGCATGATGTCGAGCACCATGAGATCGGGCTGCCACGCCTCGGCCGCGTCCACCGCGGCGGGGCCGTCGAGCGCGGTCTGTACGAGAAAGCCCTCGGCCCGCAGACGGGCGGAGATGGCTTCGACGATCGTGACGTCGTCCTCGACCACCAGCACCCGGCGCTGTGCGCCCGGGGTGGCCGCGACACCGGTGTGGGTGGTGTGTGTCTGTTCCATCGCCCCGCCCCTGCCCCGTTCTCACGGGGGCCATTCCCCCGGACGCACGGTCTTCGCATGTGGATTTTCGTAGGTGTCCCCGTATACGGGTCGCCAGCGTAAAGGCAGCGGCCCGCTCTCGGCTACGCAGGGTGTAACGCCTCGGCCGCACGGAAGTGGCGCGGCACCCGTCGTACGCCGCCCCTCGCCCGGGGCCCGGGGGGCCGCTGATACCCGGTGGGGGATCTCAGGGCGTCCGGAGTGCGAGATGCACCACGTCGGGCACACCTCGGGCAACGCTGACCTCTTCGGTCCTTACCCCGGTGAATCCGGCATTCCGCAGGGCCTGTTCGAAGTCGGCGGACGGCCGTGCGGACCACACTGCGAGAACACCGCCCGGCGTCAGCCGCTCCCGGCAGGCGGCCAGACCGGCGGGGGAGTACAGAGAGGTGTTGTCCTCGGTGACGGTCCAGTCCGGACCGTTGTCGATGTCCAGGCACAGCGCGTCGTAACGGTCGGTAGTCGTCCGCAGGTGGGCGACCAGGTCCACCGTCAGGATGCCCGTCCGGGGGTCGGCGAGTGCCGCACGGGAGAGCGCGGACAGCGGCCCCTCCAGGTGCCAGTCCACGATCGCCCGCTCCCGCTCGGCGACGGCGATCCGCCCCCACCGCGGCTCGGCGACGGCCCGGCCGAGCGAGAAGCCGACGCCCAGCCCGCCGATGAGCACCGACGGGGCCCGCCGGCCGGCGGGCAGCGCGGCCAGCGCCGCGTCGACCAGCAGCCGCTCGGAACGGCCGTCCGAGGTGTCCATCAGAAAGCACCCGTTGGCGATGATCTCGAAGTCGTCCCCCCGTCTGCGCAGCACGACCTCCCCGTACGGGCCTTCGCGGCGGTCGAGCGTGACGGGGGCGGGGGTTTCGGTGCGGGGGAAGCCGGACATGGCGCGGATCTCCGATGGCAGCGGGCGGGGACCTCGCCATCCTGGCCTCCCGGCACGGTCCGAAGCCAGCCGGTTACCGGCCTCGCCGGATCGTCCGGTACCGGGTCCGTCCCCGGCCGCCGTCGTGGTCGTGGAGCCCGCTGCACTCGTCGCCCGGGGGAGAACTCCGCCCGTCGCCGCGCCCCGGCGGATTCCCGCTGGACGGTTCACGGGTGCGGGCGGAGCAGCGCTCTGGGGAGCACGAACCACAGCCCGGCGAACAGGGCGAGTGTGGCGGCCGTGATCGCGACGGCGGCGGCCCGGCCGAGGACCACGGTCATGAGCAGGAGGACGGCGCCGTTGAGCGCGAGGGCGAGGAAGACCAGACCGATCTTGGCGAGCCGCGCGGACAGGGCGACGATCCGGTCCTTGACGCCCTGGTGGAACAGGCCGCGGTGCAGGGCGACCGGAGTCGCGAGCACGGCCGAGGCGACCACCGTGAGCAGCAGCGTCACCACGTACGTGGCGCGTTCGAAGGTGTCGAGGTCCGGAAACCGGCTGGTGAAGGCCACGCCGAGGAGAAAGGCGAAGACGATCTGCACACCCGTCTGCACGACCCGCAGCTCCTGGAGCAGTTCGACCAGGTTGCGGTCGGCACGTTCCGCGGGCGTCTCCCCGCCGTGCGGGGACGCGCCGCCGCCACTGGACGAAACATGGGACATGGGCCCCATTGTTCTCAGGACGCCCCGCCGCACCACCGCTGCTCATCCGTACGGAGCAGTCTCCGGGCGGCGCGGCGCCAGGCGGGGGAGGAGGGGCGGCGGCGCCGGGGAGGGGCGGGCATCCCGGGGGCCGGGGAGAGGGCGTCAGCTCCCCGGTGCCGTGCGCGCGGCGGCGAGGGCCGCCCGGTACGACGAGGATCCCGATGTCCGTCTCCTCGGGCTCGCGCGTCGCGCCAGGAGCCAGAGGAGGTGAGGTGGCGATCGCTCAGAGCGAACATCCCCCTGGGAACATTGGGCGGCTCAGGAGCATTGAGTCTGCATAGCTCAACTTGACTGCCGAAGGGGAGATCATGGCTACGGATTCCAACGCGGTTACCCCGCTCGCCCTGCCCGTGCTGCCGCTCGACGACGAGGTCGTGCTGCCCGGGATGGTGGTGCCTCTGGACCTGTCCGACGCGGAGGTGCGGGGTGCTGTGGAGGCCGCGCAGGCGGCGGTCCGGGCCGGTGGGGACAAGCCCGAGGTGCTGCTGGTGCCGCGGATCGACGGTACGTACGCCGGTACCGGCGTCATCGGCACCGTCGAGCAGGTCGGACGGCTCTCCGACGGAGACCCGGGCGCGCTGATCCGCGGCCGGGGCCGGGTGCGGATCGGGGCCGGGACCAGCGGTCCGGGGGCCGCGCTCTGGGTGGAGGGGGCCCGGATCGACCCGGTCGTCCCCGACCCGCTGCCCGGCGCCGCCGCCGAGCTGGTCAAGGAGTACAAGGCGCTCGCCACCAGCTGGCTGAAGAAGCGCGGGGCCTGGCAGGTCGTGGACCGGGTCCAGCAGATCGAGGACATCTCCGCGCTCGCCGACAACTCCGGTTACTCCCCCTTCCTGACCACCGCCCAGAAGGTGCGGCTCCTGGAGACGGCCGACCCGGTCGCCCGGCTGAAGCTCGCCATCCAGTGGCTCGGCGAACACCTCGCCGAGCAGGACGTCGCCGAGTCCATCGCCAAGGACGTCCAGGAGGGCGTCGACAAGCAGCAGCGCGAATTCCTGCTGCGCCGCCAGCTCGACGCCGTGCGCAAGGAGCTCGCCGAGCTCAACGGCGAATCCGGGTCCGCCGACGCGTCCGACGACTACCGGGCCCGCGTCGAGGCCGCCGATCTGCCCGAGCACGTCCGCGAGGCGGCGCTCAAGGAGGTCGAGAAGCTGGAGCGGGCCTCCGACCAGAGCCCCGAGGGCTCCTGGATCAGGACCTGGCTCGACACCGTCCTCGAACTGCCCTGGACCAAGCGGACCGAGGACGCCTACGACATCCGCGGCGCCCAGCGGGTCCTGGACGCCGAGCACGCCGGTCTCCAGGACGTGAAGGAGCGGATCACCGAATACCTGGCCGTGCGCAAGCGGCGCTCCGACCGCGGCCTCGGGGTCGTCGGCGGACGGCGCGGCGGCGCCGTGCTGGCGCTGGTGGGTCCGCCGGGTGTGGGCAAGACCTCGCTCGGCGAGTCCGTCGCGCACGCCATGGGCCGCACGTTCGTCCGCGTCGCCCTCGGCGGGGTGCGGGACGAGGCGGAGATCCGCGGCCACCGGCGTACCTACGTCGGCGCCCTGCCGGGCCGTATCGTGCGGGCGATCAAGGAGGCCGGTTCGATGAACCCGGTCATCCTGCTCGACGAGATCGACAAGGTCGGCTCCGACTTCCGGGGCGACCCGGCCGCCGCGCTCCTCGAAGTCCTCGACCCGGCGCAGAACCACACCTTCCGCGACCACTACCTGGAGGTCGAGCTCGACCTCAGCGACGTCGTCTTCCTGGCCACCGCCAACGTGCTCGAAGCCATCCCGGAGGCCCTGCTCGACCGCATGGAGCTGGTCCGGCTCGACGGCTACACCGAGGACGAGAAGGTCGTCATCGCCCGCGACCACCTGCTCCCGCGCCAGCTGGAGCGCGCCGGGCTGGAGAAGGACGAGGTCACGCTCGACGAGTCGGCGCTGCGCAAGCTGGCTGGCGAATACACCAGGGAGGCCGGGGTCCGGAACCTGGAGCGGGCTGTGGCCCGGCTGCTGCGCAAGGTCGCGGCCCAGCACGAACTGGGCGACCGGGAGCTGCCGTTCACGGTCTCCGAGGCGGACCTGCGGGGCCTGATCGGGCGTCCGCACCACGTCCCGGAGTCGGCCCAGGACCCGGCCGAGCGCCGGACCGCGGTGCCGGGCGTGGCGACCGGGCTCGCGGTGACCGGGGCGGGCGGCGACGTGCTCTTCGTGGAGGCCTCGCTGGCCGACCCGGAGACCGGGGCCTCCGGACTGACCCTGACCGGTCAGCTCGGCGACGTCATGAAGGAGTCCGCGCAGATCGCGCTGAGCTTCCTTCGCTCGCACGGCGCGGAGCTGGAACTGCCGGTCGCGGACCTGAAGGACCGGGGCACGCACATCCACTTCCCGGCTGGCGCGGTCCCCAAGGACGGCCCGAGCGCCGGTATCACCATGACGACCGCGCTGGCCTCGCTGCTCTCCGGGCGGCTGGTCCGTACGGACGTGGCGATGACCGGTGAGGTCTCGCTGACCGGACGGGTGCTGCCGATCGGCGGACTGAAGCAGAAGCTGCTCGCCGCGCACCGGGCGGGGATCACCACCGTGGTCATCCCGAAGCGCAACGAGGCCGATCTGGACGATGTCCCCGCCGAGGTGCTGGACACCCTGGAGGTCCACCCGGTGACCGACGTCCGCCAGGTCCTGGAGATCGCCCTGGCCCCGGCGGTGGCCCCGGCGCGGGAGAAGGTCCCGGCGGCGGCGTGAGCAGTACGGCGTGACGGACGTGGTGCCGCGCGCGTGGCCGGTACGGACGGCCCGCCCTCCCGGAACTCCGGGGGAGCGGGCCGTTCCGCGTTCCCGGAGTGTCCTGCTCGTACCGTGCCGGGTGCGCGGCGTTCCCGGGGTGCCGGGTGGGGCGTGCCGCGCGCGCGTCCGGCGGGTCTCCTGCGACCGCGGCGAGCCGGTGTACGCGGCCGGAGAGCGGTCCGGGCCGGCGGCACGGCCGGCCGGAGCGGCCCGGTGACCCGGGAGCGCCCGGCAGGAGGCTGCGGCTGGGACGGCCCCGGCCTGCGGGGCCGGTGGGTCAGGGGCGGTAGATGGTGCCCGGGACCGGCTCGGCGGGCGCCATCAGCTGCGGCACCGTCACGAAGGTGTAGCCCTGCTTCTGCAGCGCGTCGATGATGCCCGGCACCGCGGGCACCGTGCCCTTGTAGATGTCGTGCAGCAGGATGACGCCGTCCTTGCCCGCCTGGTCGAGTATCCGCTTCTTGATCAGCGCGGAGTCGGTGGTGGAGAAGTCCTTGGCGGTGGCGCTCCACAGGATCTGGGAGAGTCCCAGGTCCTTGCTGATCTCCGAGACGATGTCGTCGGTGCGGCCCTGCGGCGGGCGCATCAGCCGCGGCTGCTTGCCGGTTATCTCTGTTATCGCGTCCTGTGTCTGCTTCAGCTCGGCACGTATGTCGGCCGGGTCGCGGTCCGTGAGGATCTTGTGGGTCCAGGTGTGGTTGGCCACCTCATGACCCTCGGCGGCGATCCGGCGCACGGTGCCGGGGTGCTTCTTGACGTGGTTCTTGCCCAGCAGGAAGAAGGTCGCGTGCACCTTCTTCTCCTTGAGGATGTCCAGCAGACGCGGGGTGTCCTCGCCCGGTCCGGCGTCGAAGGTCAGCGCGATGCACTTGGCCTTACGGCAGTCCACC
Source organism: Streptomyces sp. NPDC058195 (assembly GCF_042883525.1). NCBI lineage: Bacteria > Bacillati > Actinomycetota > Actinomycetes > Kitasatosporales > Streptomycetaceae > Streptomyces > Streptomyces sp. NPDC058195. Next base: position 102,724 of record NZ_JBHVVM010000027.1, on the reverse strand, counting down.
GGGCCGAAGGAGCCCTTCGCGTCGGAGCCCGCGTCGGTGCGCGCCGAGGCCGGTGCCGTGGTCTGCATCGCGCAGCCGCCCAGGGTCAGCGTGAGCGTCGTCACCAGGGCGGCGGTCAACCCCTTACCGATCGACTTCGTCTTCTTGGGCAAGGCGGGTCACTCCTCCGTGGCTGAACAGGATGCGCGGGGCGCGGTCTGCCGGGTGCGCCGGAGGAGGACTATACACAGTGTGTATACGTCGGAAGGTGACGGGGTCCGCTGTCGCCCCGGGGGGTGAAATCCCTGCTCGGAGACGTGCAACGCGCAGTGCCCCGGCGGCCCGCCGGGGCACTGCGGCGTACGCGGGGAGGACGCGTACAAGGGGAGGATGCGCGCGGGGAGGCTCAGCCGTTGGCGAGGGCCTGCACGCGGTCGAGGGCGCCGTTGAAGCGGTTGTGGTCGCCGACGTAGGGGCCGGACGAGGTGTACTGCCATATCGTGTAGAAGCCCCAGCCGGCCGGGAGTTCGCCGACGGCGGTGGCGTACCGGGCCACCCACAGCGGGTTGGTGGCGCCGAAGCCCGCGTTGTTGCCGGTGCAGTCCTTCCACCAGCTGGTCGCGGTGTAGATGACCGCGTCACGGCCGGTGCGCGCCTTGTACGTGTTCACGAAGTCGCGGATCCAGCTGACCATGCCCGCCTGGCTCAGGCCGTAGCACTGGGCGCCGTACGGGTTCCACTCGATGTCGAGCACGCCGGGCAGCGTCTTGCCGTCGCGGGACCAGCCGCCGCCGTGGTCCACGAAGTAGTTCGCCTGGGTGGCGCCGCTCGTGGTGTTCGGCGTGGCGAAGTGGTACGCGCCCCGGATCATGCCCACGTTGTATGAGCCGTTGTACTGCTGCGCGAAGTAGGGGTTCGTGTAGTACGTGCCCTCCGTGGCCTTGGTGTAGGCCCACTTCACGCCGCTGCCCCAGAGCGTGGACCAGTTGACGTTGCCCTGGTAGCTGGCGACGTCCACGCCTTCGGTCTGGACGGCGCGGGTGTCGCGCGGGAGCCCGGCCTCGCCGTCGTGGGCTATGACGCCCATGCCCATCGTGGCCGTACCCCTGGCGGGCTTCCGGGCGGCCGCGTCGGTGTCGGCGGCGCTCGCCGCGCCGGGCAGGGTGAGCATGAGCGAGAGGGCTGCGAGCAGGGTTCCGGCCGCCGCGAAGCGGGAGCGGCGGGAGGTCTGGGCAGTGGATCTGAGCACCGGCATGGAAGTGCCTCCGAGGACGAGGTGGGGGGACGTGCTGATCCCAGGGAGACGCGGGGTACACCCCCCTGTCGGCATGCAATGGTGTGAACATGCCAGGCATGACGCTACGCACGTAGACCCGTGCTGGGGAAGGGGGTCCGGGCGCCGCCGTTGGTCTACTCCTGCGAAATACTGGCGCAAGCTGCGGTGATGACCTGCGGTGAAAGAAATTTTCAGCGGCCGGAAAGCTCATGAGGGGTGTTGACGTGCACGGGAGCGAAAGCGGTAGTGAACCGGGCGCGACCGGAAGGAGTGGTGTGGACCACGCATTCCTGGCGCTGGAACGGGAGTTGGCCGTCTTTCTGCGCCGGGCACGGTCCAATTCCGGGGAGATGGCGCGCGAGGTCCATCCCGAGCTGGAGTCCGCCGCGTACGGCCTGCTCGTCCAGCTGGAGTCGGCCGGGCAGCAGCGGGCCACCGACCTGGCGGCCTACTTCGGGGTGGGCAAGGCGACGATGAGCCGTCAGCTCCGCGCCCTGGAGGCACTCGGACTGGTGGCGCGTGAGCCCGATCCGGCGGACGGCCGGGCCTTCCTCGTCCACCTCACCGCCGAAGGGCTGGACCGCTACCGCAGCGTCCGTGACGCCCGCCGTGAGCGGTACGTGCGCAAGCTCGCCGACTGGGACCGGTCCGAGGTCGCCGAACTGGCCCGGCTGCTCCACCACCTGAACGACCGAGCGGAGAACTGACGGCCCGGAGGCCCGCGCGGGGGCCGACGGCGCGGGCCCGGTGTCACAGCACCGCGTGGACCACCGTCGCGTCGTCGTGCGTCTTGCCGCGGCCCAGCCGCGCGCGTCCGGTGTCCGCGTCCGCGTCCTCCAGGGCCCTGACCCGGTCGATCAGCGCCTGCGGCCCCTCCTCGCGGAGCACCCCGAGGCAGTCCGCCCAGTCGCCCTCGCGGAACATCTCGGTCCAGCGGCTCGCCCCGTCGGTCAGCGCGGCAAGGGCCCGCACCTGGTCGACAGGGGTGCGGCCGGTGACCGCGCGGGAGGCCACGGCGGGGTCGGCGGCCGCGGTGAAGAAGCCGCCCTCCTGGTTGCGCAGCCGGCTGTCGACGTACTCCACGGAGCTCAGCGACCCGGGTGGCAGCCGGTCGAGCCGGTCGTCGAGCACCGGGAGCACGCTCCCGTCGCTCCTCTCGAACAGCAGCACGGAGTCCGAGAGCACCAGATGTTCGATCTCGCGCTCGTCCCAGCGGGCCATGGCGACCGTCGCCTGCGGTGTGCGTGCGTGAGAAAGGTCACACAGGGAACGGTGCGTGTCGGCGGTGCGTCGAATGGACAGGGCGAGGATCTCCTGAAGGGTCAGATCCTGCCGCGAACCGGACAGTTCGATCAGCGCGCCGCCCAGCCGGGCCGTGAACCACGGAACCGAATGCACACAACCGTCATCGCCCCGGGGCGGTGTCACCCCGTCCAGAAGGACCAGCGTCCCGCCCCGCCCGGAAGCGGGGAGCGCGGTGGCCGCCCAGTCCTCGTTCGGACGTTCGGGACTTCCGGGGGCCGTGGCCAGCGCGAAAAGCATGCGGCCAGTCTGCACGATGCCTTCACGCCCCCCGCACTCCCGTGGAATTGGCCTGAACCTGCGGTTCATCACAGGTGACGGAACGGAAGGCAAAGCTCCAGGGGGCGTGCGGGCGGGCATCCTGCCAAAGCCTGGGCCGAAGTTCCACCTGGCGGACCGGGTGTGGTCGAAGGCCCCTCCGGGCAGACTTGTTCGCCAACTCGGGAGTGATGTTCACTCCTTCAGGTGGCGGAGAGGTCGTTGCGTGTCCCCCTCCCATAAGCGCTGGAATGGTCAGAAGCCGTACCAGGGGAAGGGACGCTCGCTGCGTGTGACCGTGCGTCACCTCTGCTTCAAGGGCGGACGAGTCAAGAATGCGAGCACCGGTGCAGAAGAAGCGGCCTCGGAGCAAGGGCGATGAGCGGAACGGTTCCGGGGCGGTGTCACCGGTACCCGCCGAGAGCGGGAGTACCCGGCGGCCCGTACGCGTAAGGAGCCGGCTGGTCGCCGGAGTCGCGGTCGTCGGGATCACCGTCATCGCGGCGGGCGCGCCCGTGATCCTCGCCGCCTCCTCCCAACTGAACGAATCCCAGCGGCTGGTGACCCTCGCTGAGCTGAACCAGCAGGCCCTCGCCCTGGCCCACGCACTGGCGGACGAGCGCGACGACGTCACCGCCAGGCTCGCCGCAGGGAACGACGGGAAGCCCGGCGCGGCCACCGGCACGGGGGACGCCATGAGCGCCCGGGTCGACCAGCGGGTCAACGAGATCCGGCCCGCGGCGCCCGCCGCCCTCCGCCGTGACCTCTCCGGCATCCCCTCCCTGCGCCGCGAAGCACTCGGCGGCAAGGGCACGGCGCTGGAGGCCCACCAGGCGTACTCCGAGATCATCGCCAAGCTCCAGGACCTCGCCGAGGAGCTGGCCGAGAAGACCCCGCCGCGCGCCGCCGAGGCCACGCGCGCCCCGCTCGCCCTCGCGCGCGCCACCGAGCAGGCCTCCGCCACCCGGGGGCTGCTGCTCGCCGCGCTCGCGGTGCCCCCCGCGGACACCGTTCCGCAGACCGACCCGGTGACCGGGCTGCCGGTCCAGCCCCAGGACGGTGCGGGCTCGAAGGACGACCGCACCCGCGACGAGCTGAGCGCCGCCGCCCAGCAGTCCCGGGTCCGCGAGCTCGGGGCGCTCGCCGACTTCGACCAGGCCGCGGGCACCGCCGCCCGCGAGAAGCTGGCCTCCACGGTCACCGGACCGGAGGTCAACAGCGCGGAGAAGTACCTCAACAGGCTCACCGACCGCCCCGAGCTGTCGGAGAGCGACCAGACCACCAGCCGCAAGAAGGCGCAGGCGGCGCTCTCCGCGCGGATCGACCGGATGCGGAGCGTCGAATCGGCCCTCGGCACCGCGCGGACCGGCCGCCTGGAGCAGCTGCGCGACGACGACGTCACCGCGCTCGAACTGCGCATCGCGCTGCTCGGCGGCTGCCTGCTGGTCGCCGTCGGTGTCTCCACCGCCGTGGCCCGCACCCTCACCCAGCCGCTCGCCGTGCTGCGGATCGGCGCCGCCCGCCTCGCCGCGGAGCCCGACACCGCCGAACCGATTCGCTACACCGGCCGCAACGACGAGTTCGCCCAGGCCGTACGGTCCCTCAACAGCCTGCACGGCAGGTTCAGGGGCCTGCTCGGCGAGTTCAACGGCCGCTTCGCGGATCTGGAGGGCGAGCGCGGCGAGCTGCTCGCCGGGCGTGAGGCGCTCGCCGCCCGGCGCGCCGAGCTCCAGACCGCGACCGCCGAGCTCACGGCCGAGCTGGAGCAGCTGAAGAACACCGTCCACCACACCTTCGTCAACCTCTCGCTGCGTACGCTCGGCCTGGTCGACCGCCAGCTGGGCGTCATCGAGGGGCTGGAGGACCGGGAGCAGGACCCGGAGCGGCTGGCCACCCTGTTCAAGCTGGACCACATGGCCACCGTCATGCGCAGGCACAGCGAGAACATGCTGGTCCTCGCGGGCGCCGAGCACGGCCACGGGCACGCGGGGCCGATCCCGCTGGTCGACGTGGCGCGCGCGGCGGTCTCCGAGATCGAGCGGTACGAGCGGGTCGTCATCCAGTCCCTGCCGCCGCACGCCCAGATCGCCGGCTTCGCCGCCGACGACCTCAGCCATCTGGTCGCCGAACTACTGGAGAACGCCACGGCGTTCTCGCCGCCGGACTCCCGCATCGAGCTCTCCGGCTGGCTGCTGGAGAGCGGCGAGGTGATGCTCTCCGTGCAGGACAACGGGCTCGGGATGCCCGCGGAGCGGATGGCGGAGCTGAACGCCCGGCTGGCCGACCCGACGCTCTTCGCCGCGGGCGGCCGGGGCGGGGAGGGCGCCGGACTCGGCCTCCAGGTCACCGCGCTGCTCGCGGCGCGTCACGGCGTACGGGTCGAGCTGCGCGAGCACACCGGCAGCGGGCTCACCGCCGTCGTGATCCTGCCCCAGGCCCTGCTGCCGAAGGCGTCCCCGGCCGCCGCACCGCCCCCGGTGAAGACCCCGGGCGACGCGCCCGCGCTGAACCTCCCGGGCTCGGTCGCCGAGGCCAACTCCAACGCGCTGCCCGCCCGCACGCAGCCGTCCGCCGAGCCGCAGCAGCCCTCCGTGGCACAGCCGGCCGCCGGACAGCAGCCCTCCGCGGAGCAGCCGGCCGCCGCACGGCCTCCCGCCGAGGACCGGCCGTCGCCCGGACACCGGCCCGCCGAGGACCCGCTGATCGCCGCCGCCGAGCGGGCGATCCGCGCGTCGGACGCGGCATCCGCACCGGCCCCGGCGAAGGCGGACCCGGACCCGGCCCCGGTCGAGACGGAGTCCGAGGTCACCCTCCAGGTCCGCCTCCCGGTGGCGCCGAAGCCCGTGGGCACCCCGCCGCCCGAGACGGCCGACCCGTACGCCATCGGCCCCGACCGCCACGAGCGCACCCCGGACCAGCCCCAGGACCGCATCCCGGTACAGCGCACTGGAACGGCGCGGGAGACCACCCCCACGGCCCCGGCCGAGCCCGCCGCCCCGGCCGAGCCCGCCGCCCCGGCCGAGCCCGCCGCCCCGGCCGAGCCCGCCGCCCCGGCCGGGCCCACGGCCCCGGCCGCACGTGTCACCGACAAGGGGCTGCCCAAGCGCACCCCCCGGATCACCAAGCCCACCACAACAGCCGCCACCGAGCGCAAGGGGAGCCTGGACAAGGAGGCGCTGCGCCGTCGGCTCGGCGGCTTCCACCAGGGCGCGAAGGACGGCCGCCGGGACGTCGAGGCGGAGATCGCCGACGCACGCCCCGCACCACACCCCACACCCACCGATCAGCACAGCGACGCGGCCCGTCCGGGCGGCAGCAGGACCGACCAGACGGATGAGACGGGGGACACAGTCGAGGAGGCACGCAGTTGACTGCGCCGAGCACATTCGGGCTGAGTACCGAGGCCCGTAACCTGCACTGGTTGCTGAGCAATCTGGTGGAGGAGGTGCCAGGGGTCCACTCGGTCACCGTCGTCTCGTCCGACGGGCTGATGCTGCTCTCCTCCGACCCCGGCCACCTGTCCGCCACGAACACCGCGCACGCCGACGGCCAGAGCGGCCCCAAGGGTTCCAGCGCCGATCTGGCGACCATCGTCTCCGGCATCGGCAGCCTCACCATCGGCGCCGCCAAACTCATGGACGGCGGCGGCGTCAAGCAGACGATGGTCGCCATGGACGAAGGCAGCGTCTTCGTCATGTCGATCAGCGACGGCTCGCTGCTCGGGGTGCACGCCACCCCGGACTGCGACATGAGCGTCATCGCGTACCACATGGCGCTCTTCGTCGGCCGGGCCGGACACGTACTCACCCCCGAACTCCGCAGTGAACTGCGCAAATCGATGGAGAGCACCCAGTGAAGCCCGCTGCCGAAACCGCGCCCAGGCTCCCCGTACGCGGGGCCGACCGGAGGCCCGCACGGGTCCGCCCGTACTCCCTCACCGGCGGTCGCACCCGCTTCGGTCACGTCCTGCTCGTCGAGACCTTCGTCGCCGCGCTCGACGCCCCCGAGGAGCGCCGCGAACTGACCAACGGCAATCTGGCCAGCCGCGTCATGCCGGAGCTCCAGGCGATCGTCGAGATCTGCCGCCGGATGCGTACCGTCGCGGAGATCTCGGCCCTGCTGAAGATGCCGCTCGGCGTGGTCCGGGTGCTGCTCAGCGACCTGGCCGACCAAGGAAAGATCCGCGTGTACGGGACCGGTCACGGCACCGGCCAGCCCGACCGCGCACTGCTCGAAAGGGTGCTCAATGGACTCCGCCGTCTCTGAGTCGCCGCTCTTCGCCCCGCGACAGCCGGGCACCGCGGACCAGGCCGAGGAATCGCTCCAGGCCTGGCAGCTGGACCGCACCCGGGCCCCCATCGCCACGAAGATCGTGGTCGCGGGCGGCTTCGGCGTCGGCAAGACGACCTTCGTCGGGTCCGTCTCCGAGATCACCCCGCTGAAGACCGAAGCGATGATGACCCAGGCCAGCGAGGAGACCGACGACCTCTCCGCGACGCCCGACAAGGTCACCACCACCGTCGCGATGGACTTCGGCCGGATCACCCTTGACGACGATCTGGTGCTGTACGTGTTCGGCACCCCGGGCCAGCAGCGTTTCTGGTTCATGTGGGACGACCTGGTGCGCGGCGCGATCGGCGCGGTCGTGATGGCCGACACCCGGCGGCTGGCCGACTGCTTCCCCGCCCTCGACTACTTCGAGAGCTGCGGCCTGCCCTACATCGTGGCCGTCAACCACTTCGAGGGGACGCACGGCTTCGAGGCCGAGGACGTCCGGGAGGCCCTGACCATACCGTCGCACGTGCCTGTCGTGATCATGGACGCGCGCAACCGCATCACCGTCGTCGAATCCCTGCTGGCCCTCGTCGGCCACGCCCTCGACGCCACCCCCGCCTAGACACAGCACGGAGAACCACGATGCGGAAGATACTCATAGTCGGAGCGGGCCAGTCCGGCCTCCAGCTCGCCCTCGGACTCCAGTCCAAGGGGTACGAAGTCACCCTCATGTCCAACCGCACCGCCGACGAGGTCCGCTCCGGCCGGGTCATGTCCACGCAGTGCATGTTCCACACCGCGCTCCAGCACGAGCGGGACTACCAGCTCAACTTCTGGGAGTCCCAGGCCCCGCGCATCGAGGGCCTCGGCGTCTCCGTCGCGGCGCCGGACTCCTCGCGCGCCGTCGACTGGGTCGGCAAGCTGGACGGCATCGCCCAGTCCGTCGACCAGCGGGTGAAGATGGCCGGCTGGATGGAGACCTTCGCCCAGCGTGGCGGACAGCTCGTCATCCACGGTGCCGCCGTCTCCGACCTGGACTACTTCTCCCGCGCCTACGACCTGGTGATGGTCTCCGCGGGCAAGGGCGAGCTGGTCTCCATGTTCGGCCGGGACGCCTCCCGTTCGCCGTTCGACGCCCCGCAGCGCGCCCTGGCCGTCGCGTACGTCCACGGCATGGGCCCGCGCCCGGAGCACCCCGAGTTCGACGCGGTCCGCTGCAACCTGGTCCCCGGTGTCGGCGAGCTCTTCGTGATGCCGACCCTGACCACCTCCGGCCGCGCCGACATCCTGTTCTGGGAAGGCGTCCCCGGCGGCCCCGTGGACGTCTTCCAGGGGATCAAGGACCCCTCCGAGCACCTGGAGACGACCCTGGCGCTCATGGAGAAGTTCCTGCCGTGGGAGTACGCCCGCGCCACCAAGGTCGAACTGACCGACGCCAACGGCACCCTGGCGGGCCGCTACGCCCCGACCGTCCGCAAGCCGATCGGCCGGCTGCCCAGCGGCGGCCTGGTGCTCGGCGTCGCGGACGTCGTCGTCGCCAACGACCCGATCACCGGTCAGGGCTCCAACTCGGCCTCCAAGTGCGCCAACGCCTACCTGGACTCGATCGTCGAGCACGGCGACCGCGCGTTCGACGAGGCGTGGATGCAGGCCACGTTCGACCGATACTGGGACACCGCGCAGCACGTCGTGAAGTGGACCAACGCCATGCTGGGCGTACCGCCGGAGCACGTGCTGAACCTGATCGGCGCCGCCGGTCAGCTCCAGCCGGTCGCCAACCGCTTCGCCAACGGCTTCAACAACCCCGCGGACTTCGAGAACTTCTTCTTCGACCCCGAGAAGACCAACGCCTACCTCGCCGAGGTCTCGGGCGCCGCTTAGCCGCCTGACCTGCGAAGCAGTGGTCAGCGTTGGTGACTGTTGGCCGCCTTGGCCGGCCCAGAGGGCGGCCCCGGGGAACGGGTCTGACATCCGTGTGACGCCTGACACTGTCACGGGCCCGTGACACCCAAACCCTTAGGCGGGAGCAGGTGTCACGCGCCCTGACACCAGGGCCTGACGCCGCAGGACCGGTCCTCTTGGCATCCGGGTGCCCCCAGAGGAGATTGACGGAAGGTAGCCTGTCTGGTAAAGGCGCTTCCGTGCGCCCGTCTTGCGGGCCCCAGACCTTGCGGCGGTGATGAAGGTGAAGTTCAGCAGATGGTCTTCGGGCTCCCGCTGTTTGGCGCTCGCCATGGCCCCGCACACGCGTCACGTGTGACGGGACCGTCACACGCAAACCTTTAGGCGGGAGCGGGTGTGACGGGCGCGTCACGCCGACCAGCACACCCGCATCACAGCGCCGTCACGCCCCTTCAGTGAATGGGGGCAGGTGTTCGGTGACGAGGTCCTTGCCACCGTCATCCTCGACCGCCTCCTCCACCACCTCGACGTGATCTCCATCAATGGCCCCAGCTACCGGCTCAAAAATCGCCTCGCCGCCATCGAACGGGAAACCGACGTCGCCTGAGCGCTTGACCAGTCATCTCAACAGGCTTTGGCTGTTGCCTGAGCATCGAACGGCTTCAGGCTTTCACTGGAGCACGGAGGCTGCATCATCGCTCTGCGCCTGGTAAACGGTCACGGTCGCGGCCACAGCATCGACTTCGGTCGGTCCCGCGATCCTCAGCCAGACTAGGTCGGGCAGGCCCTCGGAGCGATCGAGTCGGCCGACCGCCTCAGTGGGCCAGGGCAGCGGCTGCTTCGGCAGATGGACGAGGGAGATCCCATCGATGAAGGAGAAACCCAGTCCGGGTTCCCACGGGCGAACCGAGTAGAGATTGGACAGCGAGACCATCACATCGGGCTTCCGCGGCCCCTCGCGCAGCCATACGTCCAGTGTGTTGTCCTTGCGGTCCTCGTTGGACTCGTCCAACGAGACGCGCTCGATGAAGTAGCTGATGCAGGACTCCAACGTCCGCGCCGCATTCGTGCATCGGTTCTTGAAGGCGTCAGTCACCCCATGCTCGTCGGCCACGACACGAGACTACGGTGAGTGGAACGGTCCATGAGAGCGGATTTGCTGAGACCAATCAGTGGTGCACGCAACTTCGTACGCGCTGGAGCACTCGGATAAGTACGCGGACACGTGCCCTAGATCGGGGGAAGGGTGTTTGCCGTGCGACAGGCGATGCCCGAGCGGTATTGCGCCATGGTCGACCTCGGCGCCGGTTGCAGGATGCGGCAGGGTGAAATCATCGGTCTGCCGACCGACGCTATCGACTTCGACGCATAGACGCTTCATGCCGACCAGCAGCTTAAGCTCAGCTGCAGCAAACCCGTGTTCGCGTTTCCCAAGGGAGGCAAGTCCGAGGCGTGCGGCTGTCTGGGCCCGTGGCGGACACCCTTAAGGCGCACATGAAGCTGTGCCAGCCCGTGGAGGTTCCGATGCCCTGGACGACTGTCGGCGGGACCAAGGTGGCCATGCGGCTCGTCTTCATGGCGCCGGAAGGTAATCACGCCTGGCGCACCTCCCTGAACGAGAAGGCGTGGAAGCCCGCTCTCGTGGAGGCGGTCTTTCCTTGGGCCGAAGACCAAGGGAGACCGGCACCAGGCCGTTCGTGAGCACAGAATGCCTGCTTTGCGGTACTTCTACACCTCCGCGCTCCTGGACGGAAGGGAGGGCATTAAGGCGGTCAGTGAGTATCTGGGGCACAGTAATGAGGCCCTGACACTGCGCATCTACGCCCACCTCATGCCGAGCAGCCAGGAGCGCACGTGAGGCGCCATGGCGAGCGTCTACGCAGCGGCCCGATCCGAGTCCTGACGGCTCACGGGGCGCCGAGAGGCTCTTCGCCTGCATGGAGTGCAGGGGCGGGGCCTCTCGGCGCGAACCTGGCCCAAGGTTAAGACCGTTGAGATGGTGCAGTCAATTAACCAATGTCCGCACAAGGAAATTCAGTGCACGATGCGGTTCGCCGCTAGGCGGGATATTGAATCAATGATTCACATTGTGCAGTGAAATGCGGTTTGGGCTTCGCGGGATGATCGGCGAGGTTGAATCTCTAGGCCGCCCAGGCGGTGCATGAATTGAGTAGTGTTTCGCCTTCAAATCTGGCCACTTGGACCCCTACCTCGTAAATTCCAGAATCACTCCGTGCAGTGGTGGCCCACTCCTTGGTGGTGTTGGCGCCACTGGTGTTGGAGTGCCACGACCATGGGTAGGTTACGCCCCCTCCGCTCGACTTATGCATGAATCTGACCCTGACGTGGTGTCCATCGGCTGACGTGTCTGTGACACTCAGGGTCACGTCTATAGTGGCGTACGGGTCGTTTGCGGGTCTCACGGTCACTGAAGAGCCTTTTGCTCCCGTGGTTGAGCAACTTGCAGTCTTGGTCACCGCGGTGGTGGATGCGTTCGCGGTCGTTGCGGTGACCATGGTCAGTGCAGTTGCAGTCAGGATCAACCCAAAAGATCGGCCGAGTGTCATTTGTGAGCGCTTCACTTTCTCTCCTTGGTTGCGATAGTGAAGTACTCTGGAATCGAAGCATGGATATGGCTGATTGGCACGTTAATTTCTGGACAAATTTTTACTAAATTGGCTTGATCTCGCGAATGTTCGAGTAGGTTGGAAGGCTCTGGCTGTTCATGCGGCAATGCGGCGAGGTGTCGTTCCGTCCTTGTGTATCGGCTGCTGAATGTCAATCTGCTAGGGAGTGCAATATTTGGGATTTATGGTGTTTTTGAAGCCCCTGTGTCCCTGAGTGAAGGAGGGAAGCATTGAGGAGGTTGATGAGTGTGCCTGGCGAGGCTAGCGGAGTCGGCGCTATGCCAGGCCGGTCAGGGTCGCGTGCTGCGCGCTGTACGAAGCGGCCCTGCCTGAGTCCTGACGGCTCACAGACGGCCCACAGCCCCCCCCCCAGGCATGCCAGTTGGGGGAAACCCACTGGTAGAGCCGGTGCGGGGCCGTGGGTCGTTTTCTTCGACCCCGAGAAGACCAACGCCTACCTCGCCGAGGTCTCGGGCGCCGCGTAGGTACCCGGTGTCCGTGGGCCGGTTCCGCGGCGGCCCACGGACGGTCGCGGCCTCAGCACCTGGGTCTGGCCGACCGCCGTGTACGAGGCCGGACCGGTGTACGGCGTGCGGGGCGCCGGACAGGCGCCGGAACCGGCGTGGGACGAGAGCGAATCCGCCGGGCACGAATCCGCCGGGCACGAGGCCGGCGGGGTGAAGGACCCGCCCGGCGAGACCATCCGTGCCGTGCGCTCCCCGGCGGTGCGGCCGTTGCCAGGCCCCCTGCGGCGCGCGCCGGTCGTCGCGCCGGGAGGCTTTCCGCGGGCGGAGACGACCGCCGCCCTCGCGGATGTCCGGGTGCGGGAGGACCGGGGCCGCTCCCGGCCGCGGGTCCTGCCGCCGTTCCCGGTCCCGGTGCGGTGTCAGGTCCCCGGGGCCGCCGCGGAGCCGTAGCCCGTGTGCGAGCCGGAGGCGGCGCCCGAGGGGAGCTCCGGCAGCCGGTACCGGGACAGGGGTGCGCCCGCCGGGTCCGGGCGTACCGCGCCCAGCAGCGGGTTCGACGCCATCGGCGAGACCTTCACCCGCGAGCCCGGCCGGGGCGCCTGCACCACCAGGCCCTTGCCGATGTACAGCGCCACATGGGTGGCCTTCGGGAAGTAGATCACCAGGTCGCCCGGACGCAGCGCGTTCACCGGCACCTTCCGCAGCCGACGCCACTGCTCCTGCGAGGTCCGCGGGATGGGGCGGCCCGCCTTCGCCCAGGCCCGCGAGGTGAGCCCCGAGCAGTCGAAGGAGTTCGGGCCCTGCGCGCCCCACACGTAGGGCTTGCCGATCTGGTCGATCGCGTACGCCACCGCCCGGCGGCCCGCCGCGGACGGCCGGCCGCTGGAGGACAGCGCGCCCGAGGCGGCCAGGGCGCGCTGCGCCCGCGCCGTCTCGCGCTGTTCGAGCCGGGACAGCTGGCCCAGCTGGGTGCCGGAGAGCGAGGCCAGCATCACCTCGACGTTCTTCAGCCGGGAGCGGACCGCGTCGCGCTGCTTCTTCCGCTGCGACGCCAGCACCTGCTGGCGGTCGAGCGCCGCACGGGACTCGGTGGCCAGCTTGTCGGCGCGTTCCTCGGCTCCGGTGAGCCGCTTCACCGCCACCGTCCGCGCGGTGGCCGCCCGCTGGATCAGGTGTTCCTGGTCCAGGAGGCCCACGGGATCCCTGGACATCAGCAGCCGCAGATAGGCGGAGTAGTCGGACCGGCCCTGGTACTGCTCCCGGGCCAGTCGCCCCACCGCGTCGCGGCTGTCGGCCAGCGCGGTCCGGGCGGTGACGAGCGCGGCGTCCAGCTTCTTCACCTGCGCCTTGCGCTGCTTCAGCTCCGCCATGGTCCCGTTGTACGCCTCGGCGGCTTCCTCGGCCTGCTGGTACAACTGCCGCAGGTCTGTCAGGAGTCCGCCGACGCTCCGGTCCTCCGGGGCCACCGGCACGGGGGCGGCGGCCGCCGCCGGGGCGAGGACGAGCGCGGCCAGGGCCGCCGCACAGACGGTACGAGAGACTCCGCCTGACATGACATCACCTCCGATGGCGGGGCGATCATGGGACTACCCCACGAGTGGGCGCAACGCGTCCATAGGGTCACCCGGTGCCCGGAGATGCAAGAACCGCCCGGTGCGGCGGCCGTGGAGTTCGCCCGGAAGGCGGCCTCAGCCGACCGGGAAGGCGTAGAAGATCCGGTCGCGCCGGACCACGGCCGTGCGGGCGGCCGTCAGCACCCGGTAGGGGGCGGTGACCGTGGGGCCCTCGGGGTCCTGGGCGCCGATGTCCTGGAACTTCCACAGCCGCCGTCCGTCCTCCGCGGCGAACGCGGTGACCTGTGAGGCGTCCGCGGCCAGCAGCGTCCCGCCACCGGCGCTGAGGGTGACCACGGGGGCTGCGGTGCCGATCGCCGCCTCCGTCGAACGCCGCCAGCGCAGCCGCCCGGTCTCCCGCTCGACGGCGCCGACCTCCTGGTTGCGGCTGGTGGTGTGCAGCATCGTCCCGGACACGACGGGGATGCCGAAGGGCGCACCGGCGGTGCCGTTCAGCGTCCACTTGGGCCTGCCGCCCGGGGTCTCGAACGCCTGGAGGGTGTCGCCCACCGCCGCGTACAGCAGCCCCCGGTCGTCGCCCACGGCCGCCGCGCCCGGCACGACCGCGCCGAACGCCCGGTTCCACTGCGGCTTCCCGGTCCGCCGGTCGAAGCTGCGGAAGACCGCCTTGCCCTTGGCGGCCCTGACCTGGGCGGGGTCGAGCGTCGCCGGGGTCTGGCGCAGCACCACGCCGTCCTTGCGGACCGCGACGAGCTGGTGGACGGGGGCGGCGGCGCCGCGTCCGGCGGGCACGGGGGTCCGCCACAGCTGGGTGCGGCGCGCGAGGTCGTAGCCGAACAGATAGGCCTTGACGACCTGCTGGTCCTTGCCGCGCTTCTTGCCCTTCTTCGGCGGCGGGGCCTTGACGGTGACGGTCTCGGTGGCGGTGAACCAGAGCTCCGTGCCGAAAGCGCCGACGACCGAGGGACCGGCGAGCTTCGGCGTCCCGGGGGAGAGCTCCGCGAGAGTCGCCCGGTGGACGGTCCTGCCGTCCTTCGGCGACAGCCAGAGAAACGCGGACGGGGTCGCCACGAAGCAGAAGTCCTGCCCGGCGTCCGGTATGACCCGGCCGCCGGCGGCGTCCTTGTTCTCCCAGATCCGGCGCCCGGTCCGCAGGTCGACGGCGGACGCGCCGGTTCGGCCGGTCAGCAGCAGCCGCTCGTTCCAGACGGTGGCGGCGAGCGTCTCCGCGTCCGCGGACGGGTGCGTGTACACCCAGCGGGGCCGCGGCGGCAGGCCCGCGACGACCGGGCCGCCGTGGCTCGGCGCGGGACCGGCACCGTCCTCGGCATCCGCGTCACCGCCCGCCAGCGCCAGCGCGCCGCCCCCGCCGACGAGCAGCCCGGCGGCCCCGGCGGCGAGCCCGGTGAACAGGCCGCGCCGCCCCAGGGCGGACGGCGCGGCGGAGGAGGACGGGGCGGCCCGGCGGCCCGGCGGGAGCGGCAGCGGCCGGGGGTCCGCCACGGCGGGCGGAGCGGGCACGGCCGGCAGCGCGGCGGCGGGCGGAGCGGAGGGCAGCGCTCCGGCGGCTGGTACGGCGGACAGCCCGGCGGGCAGCGCCGGTACGGGCCCCGGGGCCGGGGCCGCGGGCAGTGCCGGGGGCGGCGGCAGCGCGGTGCGGCCGGTCAGCTCGTGCGGGACGGCCAGTTGTGTCGTGGGCCGGTCCGCCGCCGGGGCCCGGTGCGCGATGCCGCCGAACTGGGCGGTCCGGGTGTCCGCGGGCGGCGTCGCGGCGGGCACGGGTGCCTCCGGCGTCTCAGCCGCCTCGACCGGCGCACCGGACGCGACCGCCTTGCGCACGCGGATTCCCTGCTCCGTCACCGCGGCCGCCGACGCCTCCGGCAGCCAGCCGCCCTCCGCGGCCTGTGCCGCGCCCCGAGGGGCCAGCTCCGCCGCCACCTCGTCGGCGCTGGGCCGGTCCGCTGGGTCCTTCTCCAGGCAACGGCCGATCAGACCACGCAACTCCTCGGGAACCGCGCCCAGTTCGGGAGCCGTGCGGGCGATCCGCTCCGCGCCCTCGGCGGCCGGGCCCTCGGCGAGCGGGGTCGTCCCGGTCGCCGCGTACGCGAGCAGCAGGCCCAGCACGAAGAGGTCCGAGGCCGGTCCGGGCACCTCGCCCGCCACCTGCTCCGGCGTCAGGTAGCCGAGCCGCACCGACAACTGGCCGCCGGGCCGCGCCTCCGCGTCGGCCGCCGCGCCCAGCGGTCCGAACGCGACGAGCCGGGGCCCGTCCTCGGCCAGCAGCACCGTGTGCGGAGCGAGCCCCTGGAGCACCTCCCCGGTGGCGTGCACCCGTGCCAGGGTCTCGGCGAGGCCCGCGCCCAGGACCCGTACGGCGGACTCGGGCAGCGGCCCGGCCGTCCGGATCGCCTCCGCCAGGGTCAGCGCGGGCAGATACGCGGCGGCGGTCCACTGCAACTCGTCGTCCGCGCCGCCCGGACCGTCCGGCGAGGGCTGGACCCAGGGGCCGGCCAGGGCTTCCGCGGTGCGGGCCTCCGCCTGGAAGCGGCGCCGGAAGGCGGGCTGCGGGGCCAGTTCGGTACGGGCCGCGGTGATCACCACCGCCTCGTCCGGGGCCGCCCCGCGCGCGAGGTACAGCACGCTGCCCGCGGTCGCGCGCAACCGCGCGAGCACGGTGTACGGGCCGAAGCGGCGTGGATCGTCCTGACGCAGCGCCTCCATGGCGCACCCCCTCGCTGACCGTCCCTGGGCACCAGAGCGTCGATCCTAGGCGGTGTCGTACGCCCGGCCGCGCCTGCCCCCACGACGCACCGTCAGTTCCGTGTGGACCAGGGCCACTTGGGGGTGTGCCGCGTCCGGCCTTCGGGGGCGTACTCGTACACCCAGCCGCGCTGGATGCCCAGCCGTTTCGTGTGCCCGGCCGGGGTCCTGCGATACGCGTACACCGTGGCGGGCCCGCCGTCGGAGGACGGCACGGGGACCTCGTACCACTTGGGCGGATGGCCGGTCGGGCCGACCAGCACGGGCAGCACCCGGCCGTCCAGGGGGCCGCCACGGAAGGCGGTGTTCTCGCTTCGCACCCCCTCAGTCTGACCGATCACCCGGTCCCGGGCAGCAGGTGGCCCGCCCCGCCGAGCACCGGGGCCAGCCGCCCGGCCAGGCGGCCCGCCGGTCCCTCGGCCCTCTCCAGCGGCAGCAGCGCCGCCACCACCTCCGCGGTCCGCGCGTCCGTCGCCGCGGTCGCGGCCAGCAGCACCATCAGCTGGTCGACCAGCCAGTCCCGCAGCTCGTCCGGGGCGGGCCGCTTCCCCTCGTCCAGCCAGATCAGCGAGGCCGCCTCGACCGCGGCGATCCAGGTCCGCACCATCATCCGCAGCCGGGGGCCCGGCTCGGACCGCTCGCCCAGATGGCGCAGGATCTCCTCGGCCGCCGCCCGCCGCACCTCGTCGACGATCGCCGACGTGCGTGAGGTCTCCACGACGCTGCCGCCGCGCAGCAGCGCGCTGAACCCCGTGTCGTGCTCGTCCACGAAGGCGAGGTAGCGGTCCAGGACCCGCGTCACCCGCTCGGTGGGCGGCCCCGCCGGAGGCTCGGCGAAGCACAGGACCAGCTCCTCGGCGGACGAGCGCAGCGCCGCCTCGTACAACTGCTGGCGCCCGCCCGGGAAGTAGCGGTAGACGAGCGGCCGGGACACCCCGGCGACGCTCGCGACCTCGTCGAGCGAGACCTCGTCGGGTGCCCGGTGGGCGAAGAGGGTGAGCGCCGCGCCGAGCAGCTGGGCGCGGCGCTCCTCGACACTGAGCCTTCGGTACGCACGGGCCGGTGACGCGGCGGCGACAGGGGTCATGAACCGAAGCCTAGGGCCTGGGCCCGGCCACGCCCCGACCCGTTCAGGCCAGCAGGCCGGAACGCTTCCACAGCCTGCGCCCCACTCCGTTCAGCACGCCGATGTCCTCGAAGAAGTCGGTCAGCCGTTTCGCCCCCGACTGCATGACCTCGGCGCGATGGCCGCTCGCCCGCACCTGGGCGACGGCCTCGCGGCGGTCCAGGCCGACCTGCTCGTACACCTGCGGGTTGACGAAGCAGACGGAGAAGACTCGGGCGGCCTCTCCGCAGCTCAGCCGGGTCAGGCGCCGTTCCCAGGCCGGGGCGGTCACCATCTGGCGGCGCAGCTCCTCGCGGGCGTAGCGGACGTGCCGCGCCTCCTCGACCACATGGATGCGGGTCACGCCCCGCACGAGCGTCTGGACGCGCTCGTCGGGGAAGGTCAGCCGCTGCATCCAGTCCAGGATCTCCTCGCCCAGCAGGGTCGCGGCGAACGAGCCCGGGGTGGTGGAGATCGTCTTCAGCACCCGGGCGAGGTTGTGGTAGACGCGCGGCACGGGGTAGTCGGGCGAGCCGCCCCAGGTGATCATGCGGCCGAACATCATCGAGTGGCGGCACTCGTCGGCTATCTCGGTGAGCGCGTACCGGACGTGATTGCTGGTCACCGGCCGGTCGTAGATGTGCCGGACGAGCAGCTGCATCAGGATGATCTCGAACCAGATGCCCAGCGAGGCGAGCGAGGCCGCTTCGTGCCGGGAGAGGTCGATCCGCTGCTCCTGGGACATCCGCCGCCACAGCGGGGTGTCGTAGAGGGAGACCAGCTCGGGGGGCCAGAACCACTTGCCCTCCTCGGGCGGGGCGTCCCAGTCCAGCTCCTTGTCCGGGTCGAAGGAGTGCTTGGCCGAGGATTCGAGGAGCCGCGCGGCGACCTGCTCGCGGTCCCGGAGCGGCCCGAGGGCGTCGCGGAGCAGCTGGACATCGGCTTCGGTCACGGGGGTCATGCTGAGGGCACCTCGCACATGGGGTTACCGGCGGTCACTCCTTATGAGACTCCCAGTCAGCAAGGCCGTCAATCCCTTCCGCACGACTTGTTGACCCGGCGTCTACCAACGTGTGAACCTGCCAACTGAGGTAATCGCCAGGGGAATTGCCGCGACAAGCGAGGCGAAGGAGCCGTCCGTGTCGACACACGACCTCTACACCACTGCCCCCGGGGCACCGCTGTGGGAGGTGCCCGCCTCCGGCGCGGCCCGCTTCAGCTGGGACTACGACGACGGCCGCGAACGCCTCCTCGCCCTCTACCAGAAGGGCAAGGACAAGCAGTGGGACGGCAACAAGCGCATCGACTGGTCCCTGGAGGTCGACCCCGAGGACCCGCTGGGCACCCCCGACGAGGCCCTCACCCTGTACGGCACCCCGCACTGGGCGAAGATGACCGAGAAGGACCGCGGCCGGCTGCGCAGGCACTACACCTCCTGGCAGTTCAGCCAGTTCCTCCACGGTGAGCAGGGCGCCATGGTCTGCGCCGCCCGGATCGTCGAGTCCGTCCCCGACCTGGACGCCAAGTTCTACTCCGCGACCCAGGCCATGGACGAGGCCCGGCACGCGGAGGTGTACAGCCGGTTCCTGCACGAGAAGACCGGGATGCTCTACCCGGTCAACGACAGCCTCCAGTCCCTGCTCGGCGACACCCTGCGCGACTCCCGCTGGGACATGCCCTACCTCGGCATGCAGGTCCTCATCGAGGGCCTCGCACTGGCCGCGTTCGGCATGATCCGCGACACCACGACCAAGCCGCTGCCCAAGCAGATACTGGCGTACGTCATGCAGGACGAGGCCCGGCACGTCGCGTTCGGGCGGATGGCGCTGCGCGACTACTACAGGCAGCTGAGCGACGCCGAGCGGCGCGAGCGCGAGGAGTTCGTCATCGAGGGCTGCTACCTGATGCGGGACCGGCTCAGCGGTGTCGAGGTGCTGGAGAACTTCGGCATCGGCAAGCAGGAGGCCAGGGAACTGTCCGAGCACTCGGAGTTCCTCCAGCTCTTCCGGAAGCTGCTGTTCAGCCGGATAGTGCCGTGCGTCAAGGACATCGGCCTGTGGGGCGAACGGCTCCAGAAGGCCTACGTCGACATGGGCGTCCTCGAACTCGGCGACTCCAACCTGGACCTGCTGATGGCCCAGGACGAGGAGATAGCCGAACAGCTCGACCGGGACCGCTTCGCCGCGGAGGAACAGGCCCGGGTCGCCGAGGTCGAGGAGGCGATAGCCCAGGGCGCGGAAGCCTAGCGCCCGGCGTCACAGGCGTACGGAGGGCAGGGCGCGCTCCACCGCGACGGCCGCCGCGAGCAGTGCCGCGTCCGCCCCGCGCGGTGCGGCCAACTGGAGCCCCACCGGGCAGCCGTCCGCCGTGAACCCGGCCGGGACACTGGCGGCGGGATGCCCGCTCAGGTTGAACGCCCAGGTCAGCGCGGTCGAGTAGGTCTCCCCCGGGCCGTCGTGGCCGTGCGGGCGGTTCGGCGTGGTCGGGGTGAGGAGCAGCGGGGTACGGGCGAACAGCGCGTCGAGCACCGCGTCGTTCGCCCGCCGGATCTCCGCGCCGCGCGGTGACACCGTCCCGCCCCGGACCGTCTGCCACGCCTCCCGGGGGTCGAGCAGCGGGCACCCTCCGTCCGCCAGCCGTACCACCCCGGCCGCCGCCAGCCGCCGCACCGCCCGCCCGGTCACCTCCGCGACCTCCGGATCGACCTCCGCGAACCCCAGATCCACGCTGTACACGGCCTCCACCGGTCCCACCGGTCCCACCGGCACCTCCACGTCCAGCACATGGCGCACGAAGGCCCCGGCCTCAGCCGCCGAGCGGGCCAGCACTCCGGCGGAGGCCAGCCCCGTGCGATCCGGCGACGGCAGCAGACCGTTCGTCGTCTTCAGCCCGAACACCCCGCACCACGCCGCCGGGATCCGCACCGACCCGGCCCCGTCGCCGCCGGTCGCGAGGTCCACCAGACCCGCCGCCACCGCGACCGCCGCGCCCGCCGACGAACCGCCCGGGGTGCGGTCGGCGCGCCACGGGTTGACCGTACGGCCCAGGGCGCCCTGCCCCCAGGTCTGCCAGGGCGTGCCGGGACCGGGCACCGAGGTGGAACCGACCGGCACCGCCCCGGCCCCGATCAGCCGCCCCGCCGCGTACGCGCGGATGCCCGCGCGCCCCTTGACCGCGAACGGCATCCCGGCCAGGGGCAGCCCACCGCCCCCTGCCGCTTCGGCGCGCACCCGCTCGGGCCACACCTCAAGGAAGGCGCACAGCCGGGGGTCCTCCCGGCCGATCCGCTCCAGGGCCCGCACCGCCGCGTCCGTCCGCTCCGTCATCCGGTCACTCTTTCAGCGCCGCCGCCATCACGGAACGGGCGATCGGGGCCGCGCTGCCGCCCCCGCTGATGTCCGCCCGGTTCGCCGCCGCGTCCTCGACCACCACGGCGACCGCCACCGCCGGACGCGCCGCGTCGGACGCCTGGGCCCAGGAGATGAACCAGGCGTACGGCAGACCCGAGTTGTCCACACCGTGCTGCGCGGTGCCGGTCTTGCCGCCTACCGTCACCCCGTCGATCGCGGCGTTGGTCCCGGTGCCGGTCCGCACCACGTCGACCATCATCCGCCGCAGCTGTACCGCCGTGCCCGGGTTCATCGCCCGGTGGTAGGAGCGGGGGCCGTCGCGGCGGACGGGCGAGCCCTCGTGGGTGGTCGTACGGTCCACCAGGTACGGGCGCATCAGCTCGCCGCCGTTGGCCACGGCGGACGCCACCATCGCCATCTGGAGCGGGGTGGCCGTGGTGTCGAACTGCCCGATCGAGGACAGCGCCAGCTGGTCCTTGCTCATCTCGGTGTCGAAATTGCTCTTCGCCACCCCCGAGGGGATCCGCAGCCCGGTGTCGTCGAAACCGAAGCCGCGCGCCGCGTCCACCATGCCGTCGAGCCCCACCCGCACCCCCAGGTCCGCCATCACGGTGTTGCAGGAGATCCGGATCGCCTCGGCCAGCGAGGCCCCCTCGCAGCCGCGCGCCTCGTTGGGCAGCGTGGTCGTGGTGCCCGGCAGCACGTACGGGGACGGGGTGGCGGTGTCCGCGTCGGGATCGGTGACGACCTGGGCGTCCAGCGCCGCGGCCGCCGTCACGATCTTGAAGGTGGAGCCCGGCGGATAGGTCTGCCGGATCGCCCGGTTGAGCATCGGCCGGCTCGTCGACGCGTTCAGCCGGGCCCAGGCCCCGGTGACCGGCGCTCCGGTGCCCGAGAGCAGTCCGGGGTCGTACGAGGGCGTCGAGACCAGCGCCAGGATCTTCCCGGTGGCCGGTTCCAGGGCGGCGACCGCGCCCCGCCGCCCGCCGAGGCCCTCGTACGCGGCCCGCTGCACCGCGTCCACGACCGTGGTGACGACCCGGCCGCCGGGCTGCCGTCCGCGGGTGATCTCGTTCCAGAACGGCAGCGGGGCGAGCATCGGATCGGTGCCGGAGAGCAGGGAGTCCTCGGCGTTCTCCAGCAGGGTCGTGCCGTACGTCTGCGAGGCGTAGCCGGTCACCGGCGCGTACAGCGGACCGTCGCGGTAGGTGCGCTCGTACGCGAGCTGCTCCCCGGTGTCCTTCGAGCCGGTGACGGATCTGCCGCTCACCACGATGTCGCCGCGCGGCTGGTCGTAACGGGCGATCGTGAGGCGGCGGTTGGCGGGGTTGTTGTCGAGTTCTTCGGCGTCCAGGACCTGGATGCGGGCGGCGTTCAGCAGCAGCGCCACCAGCAGCAGCAGCAACAGCGCGGCGGCCCGCCGGATGTAGCGGATCACCGTCCGTCCTCCACGTCCGCCGCGACGATCCCGGCCTCCACGGTGTCCGGCCGCGGTCTGCGGGCCTGGTCGCTGACCCGGATCAGCAGCGCCACGATGATCCAGTTGGTGACCACCGAGGAACCGCCCTGGGCGAGGAACGGCATCGCCATGCCGGTCAGCGGGATCAGCCCCATCACTCCGCCCGCGATGACGAAGACCTGGAGCGCCAGGATCGAGGCCAGGCCGATCGCCAGCAGCCGCCCGAACGGGTCGCGCAGGGCGAGCCCGGCCCGGTAGCCGCGGGCCACCAGCAGCGCGTACAGCAGGAAGATCGCGGTCAGCCCGGTCAGTCCCAGCTCCTCGCCCGCCGTCGCCAGGATGAAGTCGGACTTGGCGGCGAAGCCGATCAGGATCGAGTGGCCGAGTCCCAGCCCCGTGCCGAGCAGCCCGCCCGCCGCGAAGGCGAACAGCGACTGGGCCAGCTGGCCGGGGCCCTGGCCCGCGTCGATGGACGCGAACGGGGCGAGCCAGTCCTGCACCCGGCTGTGCACGTGCGGTTCGAAGGAGCCGACGACGAACGCGCCGACCGCGGCGAGCAGCAGCCCCACCGCGATCCACCCGGTCCGGCCGGTCGCCACGTACAGCATGATCACGAAGAGGCCGAAGAAGAGCAGCGAGGTCCCCAGATCGCGCTCCAGGACCAGGACGCCGACGCTGAGCAGCCAGATCGCCACGATCGGGCCGAGCACCCGGCCGGTGGGCAGCTGGAGCCGCCAGACGCGGCGGCCTGCGTAGGCGAGCGCGTTGCTGTTCGCGGCGAGGTACGCGGCGAAGAACACGGCGAGCAGGATCTTCGCGAACTCGCCGGGCTGGAAGGAGAATCCGCCCACCCGGATCCAGATCTTGGCGCCGTTCACCGCGGGGAAGAAGATCGGCACGATCATCAGGACCAGCGCGGTGGCCACCGAGAGGTACGCGTAGCGCTGGAGCACCCGGTGGTCGCGGAGCACGAGGACCACCGCGATGAACAGGGCCACCCCGAGCGTGGACCAGATCAGCTGGGCGGGCGCCGCCTGGTCCTTCGGCGTCTCCAGGTCGAGCCGGTAGATCAGCACCAGGCCGAGCCCGTTGAGCAGGACGGCGATGGGCAGCAGCAGCGGATCGGCGTACGGGGCACGGATACGGACCGCGAGATGGGCGAGCAGGGCCAGCAGCCCCAGCCCCGCCC
This sequence comes from Streptomyces sp. NPDC058195, assembly GCF_042883525.1. Classification (NCBI taxonomy): domain Bacteria; kingdom Bacillati; phylum Actinomycetota; class Actinomycetes; order Kitasatosporales; family Streptomycetaceae; genus Streptomyces; species Streptomyces sp. NPDC058195. Next base: position 79,201 of record NZ_JBHVVM010000027.1, on the reverse strand, counting down.
CGTAACCGGCCACATCGGGCGGGACCGCTCCGTTCTTCGCCAGGCCGACGGAGGCGTACCCGTAGACCGCGATCAGGACGGCCCCGACGAGCAGCAGCAGCTCGACCCCGCGCCGCTTGGGCAGGCGTAGCTCGGGCGGAGGCGCGTCCGCCGTCGTTGCGGTCATGCCGGGAAACGTAGCAAGACCTGGTGTGTATTTCCCTTATGTCGTAGCGGGTATGTCCGAAGAGCGCCGGGTGCGTGGCGCGCTGTCACGCACCCGGCGGGGTGTCGCGCGGGGTGTCCTGCGGAGGGTCCGGCGGCTGGTGCACGGGCAGCGTCAGGAGGGCCACCGCCCCGCCGTCCGGGGCGTTGCGGAACTCCAGCCGGGCGCCGATCACCGCGGCCTGCCCGGCGGCGATGGTCAGTCCGAGGCCGTGCCCCCTGCCGCCGCCCCCGGTACGGAAGCGGCGCGGCCCGTCGGCCAGCAGATAGTCCGGGAAGCCGGGGCCGTGATCGCGCACGGTCACCACCGGCCCGTCGACCGTCGCCAGCACCGGAGGCCCGCCGTGCCGGTGCGCGTTGGCGATCAGATTGCCCAGCACCCGTTCCAGCCGCCGCAGATCGGTCTCGACGCGCACCGGCACGCCGTCCTCCGCCCCCTCGACCCGGACGGTGACCGCCGTCCCGCAGGCGCGCACCGCCCGCTCGACCAGCGGAACCAGCTCGTAGACCCCGAGGTCGACGTGTTCCGTTCCGGCGTCCAGCCGGGAGATCTCCAGCAGGTCCTCGGTCAGCGCCCGCATGGTGCGTACCCGGTCCCGCACCAGCTCGGAGGGGCGCCCCGGCGGCAGCAGCTCGGCGGCGGCCGAGAGACCGGTCAGCGGGGTGCGCAGCTCGTGCGCCACATCGGCGGTGAAGCGCTGTTCGGCCAGCAGTTTGCGCTGGAGCGTGGCGGCCATGGTGTCCAGCGCCGCGGCGACGGTCGCGACCTCGTCCTGCGGGCGTGAGGCGTCCGCCGTCCGCGGGTCGCCGACCCGGGCGTCGAGGTCGCCCGCGCTGATCCGGCGGGCCACCCGCGCCGTCTGGTGCAGCCGCCGGGTGACCCGGGTGACCGCGAACGCCCCGGCCATCAGGGTCGCGGTGATGGCCAGCACCGAGGAGCCGGCGATCGCCCCGTCGAGACTCTCGATGGTGCGGGCGCTCTGCCCGTAGTCCACCTGCGTCGCCAGCGCCCGCCCGTCGGCCGGGGCCGCCGCCCACATGACCGGCCGTCCGTCCCGGTCGCCGACCAGCGTGCCGCGCCCGCCGCCCGCCGCCAGGGCGCGCAGCGCGGCGGGCAGGCCCGGGGGATCGAGCCCGGAGCCCGGCGGCAGCGCCTCGCCGGTCTCGTACGCGGAGGTGACGTCGGCCAGCCGGGACAGCGCCTTGTCCCGCTCCTGGCCCACGGTCCGGCGCGTCACCTCGGTGTGCACCAGGGCGCCCAGCAGTGCGGCCAGCGCGCAGCACATCACCGTGATGAAGAGGCCCGCCTTCCAGGCGAGCGACGCGGTCCACGCGGGCGGGCGCGGTCTGCTCATCGCCGCCCCGCGGGGGATTCGGCGAGCGGGGCGGGGGTGGAGGCCGCGGGGGTGGGCCGGGGGACCGGTGCCGGGGGCGACGGCATCCGCTGGATCTCCTCCCGCGCGGGCAGCATCGCCCGCTGTCCGCCGTCCCAGGTCCAGGACGTGCGGTACTCGTAGCCCGGGATCGCCGAAGGCGCCCGCACGATCAGGTCCCGGCCCGCCAGCTCGACACTGATCACCGCGTCGGAGGTGGACAGGACGCGGGTCAGCGCGCCCTGCCGGGCGGTGTAGGCCCGCACCGAGAGCTGACCGCCGGTCAGCCGGATGCCGAGCACCAGGTCGTCCTTGCCGTCGCCGGTCAGATCGCGGTAGTACGGCCGGAGCACCGGGCAGGAAGCGGGCTCGCTGCCGCAGGCGTTGATCCGCCGTACGGTGTCGGCGGGCAGCGCGGCCGTGCCGCTGGACCGGGCGGGCCGGGCCGCCAGACCGGCCCGTACCACCGCCACCGGGTCCAGTCGGCGCACGTCGTCGTCCGGCACCACGATCCCCGGGATGCGCGCGGTCTCGCCCTCGCCGTAGTCCTTCGGGGCGGCGGAGGCGACCGGCAGTCCGGGCCAGAGCCGTACCGGCCCGATGGCGGCCGGGACCGTACCGGCGCTGCGCAGCCCGCCGTCGTCACCGCACCCGGCCAGCAGCGCCGCACCGGCGACGGCCCCGAGGGCCACCGCCGCCGCGCGGCAACGCAGCCGACGCATGACTCCCTCCCTTCCGGGGCCGGTTTCCACGACTGTATGCGGAAGGAAGTCGGTTATGTGTATTTAGTACATGCGGGGACGGCTGTTTCGGCGGAACCCGCCGGACTCAGCCCTGATACGGGTTCGAGCCCTGGCCGTTGGGGGCGTAGCCCTGCTGTCCCTGCGGCTGCCCGTACGGATTGCCCTGCTGCGCGGCCGCGTGCTGGGCCAGCAGCTGATCGGCCTGCTCCTTCGCGATCTGCTGCTCGCCGCCGCAGAACGTGCACTGCGTGGCGTACTTCGTCGAGAAGGGGAAGAGCGGCACGAAGAACAGCGTGAACTTCGTGACCCGCTTGCGCAGGGTGTGCGCGGCCGGGTTCCCGCACCAGCCGCAGACCAGCGTCAGGATGGCCAGCTGGTACAGATAGCCGCGCGTACCAAAAATGATCATGTAGCGGGTTCCTTCCCCGTCGTACCCGAAAGCGCCTGCCGGCAGAACGCCAGCAGCCTTTCGTCCTCATGGATGTCCTGGCTGCCGTACCCGCCGTCCATCGCGTGGTGACGGCGTACGGAGGCGAGTTCGGCGCGCAGCACCCCTGCCGCGTCCGACCCTGCACCAGCCGCCCCCATCCGCGCCAGGCCCTCCGCCACCCGGACGCGAACATGACGATTCTGCTCCCAGGCCGCCAGCAGCGCCGCGACGGACTCCCCGGCCCGCCCGGACACCTCCCACAGGGCGATCGCCGCGTCCACCCGCAGCCACGGCTCCTCGTGCCCCAGCAGGGCGCGCAGCCGCGGCGCGACCACGAAGGCCCGCTCACCGAGCCCGCCCAGCGCCCGCACCGCGCCCCTGACCTCATGGACGCGCTCCGCCCGCAAGCCCTCGACCAGCACCGGCAGCACCGCCCCGGCATCCCCCTCGACCGCCCACAGCGCCCGCGCGACCTCGGTCGCCGAAGCGGCCCCCGGGCTCCGCAGCAGCGTCCGCAGCTCGGGGACGGCCGCGCGCGCCACGGGCCCGAACGAGCCGATCGCCCGCAGCGCCGCCGTACGCACCCACTCGCCCCGGTACTCCGGCGCGCCGCGCAGCACCCGCAGCACCTCCGGCAGCGCCTCGTCCGCCCGCAGCGCGGCCACGGCGGTCAGCAGCGGGCCCGCCCGGTCGTGCGCCCGCTCGTCGAGGGGCAGCGCGGCGAGCCCGCGGCGCAGCACTCCGGTCAGCGGGTCCGCCGCCGCCCCGAGGCAGCCGACGGCCAGGCCCGCGTCGTGCGGCACCTCGGGCCGCTCCAGCGCGGCGGCCAGCGCGGGCAGGGCCCGTACGTCGCCCAGCCGGGCCAGCGCCTTCACGGCGCTGCCCAGCGCGGGCGGCCCGCTCGGCCAGTCCCGCACCCAGGACTCCGGGTCCGCCGCCACCCGGGCCGCCAGCGCGTCCGCCGCGGGCGCGGCGAGGCCGAACAGCTCCTCCAGCAGGTGCGAGGCGGCCTCGGCGAGCCGTGGGTCGGGGGTGGCGAGCTGCTCACCGGCCAGCCGGACCAGCTCGTCGTACTCGCCCCGCCAGGTGCGGATCAGCCCGCCGCACATCCGGAGCGCGTCTATCCGCTGCTGGCGGTCCGGGCTGCGCAGCTGGTCGGTCAGCAGCGCCGTCCGCTCGGCCACCCGGTCGTCGAGTCCGGCGTGCAGGGTGCGCAGCAGGTCCGCCGTCCACGGAGCGGCGGGGCGCGGCACCGGCGCGTCGGGCAGCGCCCGCAGCCGGGCCGCCGGGGCGAGGCGCTCCTCGGCGGGCGGCTCCCCGGCCGTGTCCGGGTGCGCCTCGGCCACACCGGGCTGTCCGCCCACCGCCGGTCCCGCCCCGTGCCGGCGCACCGGCACCGCGCGCAGCTGCCGCAGCACTCCCGTCACCACACGCACCACGTCTCCGGGCAGCGCGTCCGGGGCGCACCGGGCCAGCTGGGCGAGCGCGGCCAGCCGCAGCCCGGCCGGGAAGCCCTCGCCCGCCAGCCGGGTCAGCCACGTCGCCGCCTGCCCGGCCAGCGACCGGTGCCGCAGCGCGACCCGCCCGGCCGCCTCGACCAGGGCGAGCCGCACCTCCTCGTCCGGCTCGACCGGCAGCCGCTCCCGCAGCAGCGCGAGCACCCGGTCCGGGTGGTCGTGCAACGCGGCCAGCGCCAGGGGCGCGTTGAGACGCACGCCCGGGTCCTCGTCGGACATCAGCTCGAAGAACACCCCGGCGCCCGCGGTGACCGCGGTGGCCGCCATCGCGTAGTTGGCCGCGCCCTCGATCTCGTCCTCGTCGATCTCGTCGTCCTCGTCCAGATCGATGCCGCCGATGCTGGTGAGCAGCTCGACGATGCTGCCCCGGTCCTGGATGCCCGGATCCGCGACCAGCTCGAAGAGAAAGGGAATGCTGGCCAGCGTGCAGGCGTACACGTCGCCCTGGTGGTGCACCGCGCCGTACATCCCGTCGAGCGCCGCCTCGCGCCGTTCGGGGTCGGCGGACGCGAGCCCCCACAGCATCGCGGGCACGTCACCGGCCGGTCCGTAGGCATGCTCCATCGAGACCCAGTCGACCTCGTCGATCCCCGCGAACACCCCATCGCCTCCCCACGTATGACAACGAAGCAGTGTCTGCCAGGAGTGTGCACCACGGCTCAGGTGATCCGCGCTCCACATGCGGTCTTTTCCTGGCGGGCATGACAAACGGCTGGGTATGCGCTATCGGACCGGCGTGAATCGGACACTCGTGCTCCAGCGCTTCTGCGTCAGCCGCGCTCCGGCGCACCGCGTATCCCCGCGCTCCGGCGCACTGCGCAGACCCGCGCTCCGGCGCACCGGGTCCGTCAGCGCTCCGGAGCGTCCGGCAGGGGCCCGGCCGCGGCCGGATCGGCCAGCGGCGCGAGCAGGTCCCCGTACCGTGCCAGCCGCGCCGCCATCCCGTCCGCCAGGAACACCAGCTCCCCGGGGGTGCGGCAGCCCTCGACCTCCGCCCAGGTGACGGGCGCGGAGACGGACGGTTCGGGGCGGGCGCGCAGGGTGTAGGGGGCGGCGGTGGTCTTCGACGCGGAGTTCTGGCTGAAGTCGACGAAGACCTTCCCCGGGCGCAGTGCCCGTTTCATCCGGTGCACCACCAGCTCCGGAAGCTCCCGCTCGGCCCGTACGGCCAGCTCCCGCGCGTATGCCGACACCCGTTCGGCGGGGGTCGGCTCCAGTGGTACGAGCAGGTGCAGCCCCTTGGAACCGGACGTTTTCGGGTGGCCGCGCAGCCCGTCCGCAGCCAGCCGCCCGCGCAGCCAGCGCGCCACCGCGCAGCACTCCACGACGGTCGCGGGCCCGCCCGGGTCCAGGTCGAAGACCATCCGGTCCGCGAGCCCCGGCGCCGCCGCCCGCCACTGCGGGGTGTGGAACTCCACCACCAGATTGGCCGCCCACACCAGCGAGGCCAGATCCTGGACGAGCACCTGGCCGGCCGCCTCGTCCCGGCGGCGGGGCACCGGAGCGGTCCGCACCCAGGACGGTGTGCCCGGTGGCGGGTTCTTGCTGAAGAACCGCGGGCCGTCCACGCCGTCCGGATAGCGCAGGAACGACACGGGCCGGTCACGCAGGTGGGTGAGCAGCGGTTCCGCCACGGTGGCCGCGTAATAGTGCAGCACCTCGCCCTTGGTGGTCCCGGTGGCCGGATACAGCACCTTGTCGAGATTGCTGAGCGCCAGCCGCCGCCCCGCCACCTCTGTGATCGGCGTCATACGATAAGAATCACATGATTCACCATCTACAGGTATCCATCCGGACACAAGGGGTGAACGGTGAGGTCCATATGGAACGGCGCCATCTCCTTCGGGCTGGTCAGCATCCCCATCAAGCTGCTCAACGCCACCGAGAACCACTCGGTCTCCTTCCGCCAGATCCACCTCGCCGACGGCGGCCGGGTCCGCTACCGCAAGGTCTGTGAACTCGACGGCCAGGAGCTCGCCGCCGCCGAGATCGGCAAGGCGTACGAAGAGGCCGACGGCTCGATGATCCCGATCACCGACGAGGACCTCGGCGCGCTCCCGCTGCCCACGGCCCGGACGATCGAGATCGTGGCCTTCGTGCCCGCCGCCTCGATCGACCCGCTCCAGATGGACGCGGCGTACTACCTCTCCGCCGACGGGGTCACCGCGGCCAAGCCGTACACCCTGCTCCGTGAGGCGCTGAAGCGGAGCCGGAAGGTCGCCGTCGCGAAGTACGCGCTGCGCGGCCGGGAGCGGCTGGGCATGCTGCGGGTGGTCGACGACGTGATCGCCATGCACGGACTGCTCTGGCCCGACGAGATCCGCAGCCCCGAGGGCGTCGCCCCGCAGTCCGGCGTCACGGTCCGGGAAGCCGAACTCGACCTGGCGGACGCGCTGATGGACACCCTCGGCGAGGTCGACCTGGACGCGCTGCACGACGACTACCGCGAGGCGGTCGAGCAGCTGATCGCCGCCAAGGCCGAGGGCCGGACGCCCGAACCGGCCGAGGCGCAGGGCACCGGCGGCGGCAAGGTCATCGACCTGATCGCGGCCCTGGAGAACAGTGTCCGGGAGGCGAAGGAGGCCCGCGGCGAGGAGCCGGAGGAGGGTGCACCGGTCGCCGGGGTGACCTCGCTCGCCGGCCGCAGGAAGTCCGGCGGCACCGGAGCGAAGAAGAAGGCGTCGTCCGCCCGCGCAACGACGAAGCGCACGGCGAAGAAGACGGCGCCCGCGCGTGGAACGGCGAAGAAGACGGGGAAGAAGTCCACCGGGCGGACGGCGGAGAAGAAGGCCGCGGGAAAGGCGTCGGGGAAGAAGACCGCCGCGAAGACGACCGCGAAGAAGGCGGCCCCCCGCAAACGCGCCTCCGCCTGAACCGCCCCGCCCCCGTACGACGACAGCCCCGTACGACGACAGCCCCGTACGACGACAGCCCCGTACGACGACAGCCCCCTACGACGGCCGCCCCGCAAGACGGCCGCCCCGGAAGGGGGGCGAGGCTTCCCGTCCCCGGACAGGCTCGCCCTGAGCGTGCCCCAGCCGGTCTCCCACCGGTACGTGCCGCGCTGGCCGGCCGCCAGCGCGGTGCAGCCGACGGAGGTCACCCAGGCGGAGTGGGACGGCACGTCGGTCTGTCGCGTGCCGGTCGGCCCGGTGCTGTCCCCGTCGTCGCCCCGGAGGGAGGGGCGCGAGCAGACCAGGAATCGTCCAAGTGCCCTGGTCCGCAGGGGGTTCGCCAGGGGGTTCACCAGGGGGTTCACCAGGTGGTTCGCGAGGTCTTCGCGGGCCATGGCCGGTTCTGCCGGACGGCGGAAGGGTGCGGACGGCGCCGTGCCGCACGCCTCTTCCGCACGGCAGGACCCGTCCGTGCGGCCGCCCGCCTATGCTCGCCGGATGGAGCAGAGCGAAGTGGTGAAGCGGGTGGTGGGCATCCTCACGGAGGCGGGCGAGATCCGCCGGCTGCTGGAGGAGAACGTCGACCGCGACGACCTGGACCCCGACAGCGGCGTGGTCACCGTGCTGCTGAACGAGACGATGCCCCGCATCTCCGTACCCGAGGACGCCTCGGTCCAGGAAGTGGCGGCCCTGATCGCCCGGGAGGTCGGCGGCGCGGTGGAGCAGCTGGTCGGCGCGTTCACCCTGGCCTTCGCGATGCTGGCCCAGGTGCACGATTCCGGGCAGACCGACGTGACCTCCGCCGACGTGCTCCAGGACCTGGCCCTGCGCGCGGAACAGATCGGCACCGAGGGCCCGGACGGCCCGGACAGCGGATCGGGCATCGCCTGAGTCCACGGGTGCGGAGGAAACGAGAAAGACCCTTCGATCCGGCTTCAAGCCTGATCGAAGGGTCTTTCCCCTGACACCTCTTCGAGGTGCCCTCGGCAGGATTCGAACCTGCGCACACGGCTCCGGAGGCCGATGCTCTATCCCCTGAGCTACGAGGGCGAGTCGCTGTCCTGCTCGGCGACGGGTGAAACACTACCAGCTTCCGAGGGGTGCCCGTGAACAGGTATTTCCGCGGCGCCGAACGGGGTGGCCGCAGGCCAGAAGCGGGGGGCGTGCGGTGCGTTCCGGACGCTTCCGGCCACCCTTCGCGCCACCCGTCCGGGGGCGGAAGTGGGTAAAACCCGGACGCAGCCCCGGATCCGCCCCTACTCTCGGAGTGTGTCAGGGGCGTGTGGCCGCGTGCTTGTTGTCGACGACAACAAGGTCATCCGGCAGTTGATCAGGGTCAACCTGGAGCTTGAGGGCTTCGAGGTCGTGACCGCGGCCGATGGTGTCGAGTGTCTTGATCTGGTGCATCGGGTCCTGCCCGACGTGGTCACGCTCGACGTCGTCATGCCCCGGCTGGACGGTCCGCAGACCGCCGCCAGACTGCGTTCCGATCCACGGACCAGACATCTGCCCGTCGCGATCATCAGTGCCTGTACGTCCTACGAGATGGACAGCGGGGTGGCCGCCGGGGTCGACGCCTTCCTCGCGAAGCCCTTCGAGCCGACCGAGCTGGTCCGGCTCGTGCAGCGGCTGATGGTACGCGAGGAGCCGCCGTCGCCGACCGGACGACAGGGGGCCGGGACCGCGGAGCGCGCCGCGGGGTGACCGCATGGTGAAACCGGGTCGCGGTGAGCCACCCCTCCTCCCCTACGCTTGTGCTGTGACCCCCGCCGATCTCTCCAGGGCCGTGCTGCACGCCGTGCGCCGCGCGGTCGACGAGGGCGCCCTGCGCGTGGCCGTGCCCGCGCGCGTACGGGTGGAGCGGACCAGGCCCGGCGGCCGGGGGGACTTCGCCTGCGCCGTCGCCCTCCAGCTGTCCGGACCCGCCGCGCTGCCCGCCAGGGACGTCGCCGAGATCCTGCGGCGACGGGTGCTCCAGGCGCCGGGCATCGCCGACGTCGAGGTCACCGGTCCCGGATTCCTCAACTTCACGCTGCCCGCCGCCCGCGACCTCGGCGCGCTGGTGCGCGACATCGGGGCGCGGGGCACGGCGTACGGCCACGGGGACGCCCTCACCGGCACCACCGTCTCCTTCGCCCCCGTCACGGAGCTGCGCGCCCGGGTCGTCACCGCCGCCGTCGAGCGCCTGCTCAGGGCCCAGGACGCCGGGACTGGCGACCGCACGGCGGACGGCGAGACGCTCCACGTGCACCCGGTGCCCGCCGCCGACCACGACCTCTTCGGCCGGCTCGGTGAGGACGCCGCGCGCTGGGCCCTGCTGCGGGCCGCCCCGCACGACCGTCCGCGGTCCACCGGGAACGGCGAACTGCTCGTCCAGCGGGAGACCAACCCGCTCTTCCGGGTGCGCTACGCCCACGCCCGGACCCGCGCCCTGAGCCGGAACGCCGGGCAGCTCGGCTTCCGCGCCGCCTACGTGTGCGCCGTGGACGCCCCGGCGCTCGGCGCGCTGCTCGCCGACCACCCCTCGGTGCTCGCCGCCGCCGCCCGGTACCGCGAGCCCGACCGGCTCGCCCGTCACCTGGAGGCCGTCGCCGCGGCCTTCTTCGACTTCCACGACACCACCGCCCCGCTCCCCGTCGGTGACGAGAAACCCTCGGCCGCCCACCGTTCCCGGCTCGCCCTCGCCGAAGCCGCCGGGACGGTGCTGGCCGGCGGCCTGTCCCTGCTCGGTATCAGCGCGCCCGAAGTCCTCTGAGAGACCCGAAAGAGCAGAACCACACCATGAGCCGATCCGCACACCCCGCCGGGCCCCGCCACGCCGACGTCATGACGGAGGGGCACTACAGCGCCCCGCCCGCCGACCTCAACGCCCTGGACGCGAAGGTCTGGGCCCGCACCGTCAGCCGTGACGAGGACGGCGTGATCACCGTCGGCGGCATCCAAGTGACCCGGCTGGCCGAGGAGTTCGCCACCCCCTCCTACTTCCTCGACGAGAGCGACTTCCGGGCCCGCTGCCGCGCCTGGGCCGATGCCTTCGGCCCGGACGCCGACGTCTTCTACGCCGGGAAGGCCTTCCTCTCCCGCGCCGTCGTGCGCTGGCTCCAGGAGGAGGGGCTCAACCTCGACGTCTGCTCCGGCGGTGAGCTGACGACCGCGCTGGACGCCGGGATGCCCGCCGGGCGCATCGCCTTCCACGGCAACAACAAGACCGTCGAGGAGATCGAGCGGGCGGTCACCGCCGGGGTCGGCCGCATCGTGCTCGACTCCTTCCAGGAGATCGCCCGGGTCGCGCACGTCGCGCAGCGGCTCGGCAAGCGCCAGCGCGTGCAGATCCGGGTGACCGTCGGCGTCGAGGCGCACACCCACGAGTTCATCGCCACCGCGCACGAGGACCAGAAGTTCGGGATCGCGCTGGCCGGGGGGCAGGCCGCCGAGGCGGTGCGCCGGGCGCTCACCCTCGACGGGCTCGACCTCGTCGGCATCCACTCGCACATCGGCTCGCAGATCTTCGACATGGCCGGCTTCGAGGTCTCCGCCCGGCGCGTGGTCCAGCTGCTCGCCGAGGTGCGCGACGAGCACGGGGTGGAGCTGCCCGAGATCGACCTCGGCGGTGGCCTCGGCATCGCGTACACCTCCGAGGACGATCCCCGCGAGCCGCACGAGATCGCCAGGGCGCTCGGCGATATCGTGACCCGCGAGTGCGAGGCCGCCGGGCTGGCCACCCCGAGGATCTCCGTCGAGCCGGGCCGCGCCATCGTCGGCCCGACCGCCTTCACGCTCTACGAGGTCGGCACGGTCAAGCCCCTGGAGGGGCTGCGTACGTACGTCAGCGTCGACGGCGGCATGTCGGACAACATCCGCACCGCGCTGTACGACGCCGAGTACACCGTCACGCTCGCCTCGCGCGCCTCCGACGCCGAGCCGATGCTCGTCCGGGTCGTCGGCAAGCACTGCGAGAGCGGCGACATCGTGGTCAAGGACGCGTTCCTGCCGTCCGACCTCGCCCCCGGCGACCTGATCGCCGTGCCCGCGACCGGCGCGTACTGCCGTTCCATGGCGAGCAACTACAACCACGCCCTGCGTCCGCCGGTCGTCGCCGTGCGCGACGGGCAGGCGCGTGTCATCGTCAGGCGCGAGACGGAGGAAGATCTCCTGCGTCTCGATGTCGGCTGATGAAATACATGTCTCAGGATCCGGACGGGTGGCAGAATCGCCCGTCCGGTGAGTGAGACTGGTCCACACATCAGAAGTAAAGGAATCGAGGTCGGATGATGCGTACGCGTCCGCTGAAGGTGGCGCTGCTGGGCTGCGGAGTGGTCGGCTCAGAGGTGGCGCGCATCATGACGACGCACGCCGACGACCTCGCCGCGCGCATCGGCGCGCCGGTCGAGCTCGCCGGTGTCGCCGTGCGCCGTCCCTCCAAGGTGCGCGAGGGCATCGACCCCGCGCTGATCACCACCGACGCGACCGCCCTGGTCAAACGGGGCGACATCGACGTCGTCATCGAGGTGATCGGCGGCATCGAGCCCGCCCGCACGCTCATCACCGCCGCCTTCGAGCACGGTGCGAGCGTGGTCTCCGCGAACAAGGCCCTGCTCGCCGAGGACGGCGCCGTGCTGCACGCCGCCGCCGAGCAGCACGGCCGGGACCTCTACTACGAGGCCGCCGTCGCCGGAGCGATCCCGCTGGTGCGCCCGCTGCGCGAGTCCCTGGCCGGTGACAAGGTCAACCGGGTCCTCGGCATCGTGAACGGCACCACCAACTTCATCCTCGACAAGATGGACACCAGCGGCGCCGGGTACTCCGAGGCGCTCGACGAGGCCACCGCCCTCGGATACGCCGAGGCCGACCCGACCGCCGACGTCGAGGGTTTCGACGCCGCGGCCAAGGCCGCCATCCTCGCGGGCATCGCCTTCCACACCCGGGTGCGGACCGGTGACGTGTACCGCGAGGGCATCACCGAGGTCACCGCCGCCGACATCGCCTCCGCCCGCCGCATGGGCTGCACCGTCAAGCTCCTCGCCATCTGCGAGCGCGCCGCGGACGGGCAGTCGGTCACGGCCCGGGTGCACCCGGCGATGATTCCGCTGAGCCACCCGCTGGCCTCCGTCCGCGAGGCGTACAACGCGGTCTTCGTCGAGGCCGAGGCGGCCGGGCAGCTGATGTTCTACGGCCCCGGCGCCGGTGGCTCGCCGACCGCCTCCGCGGTCCTCGGCGACCTGGTCGCGGTCTGCCGCAACAAGCTCAACGAGGCCACCGGCCCCGGCGAGTCCGCCTATACGCGCCTGCCGGTCAGCCCCATGGGCGACGTGGTCACGCGCTACCACATCAGTCTCGACGTGGCCGACAAGCCGGGCGTGCTCGCCCAGGTCGCGACGGTCTTCGCCGAGAAGGGCGTATCGATCGATACGGTCCGTCAGCAGGGCAAGGGGGGCGAGGCGTCACTCGTCGTCGTCACCCACCGTGCGTCCGACGCCGCACTCTCGGCAACCGTCGGGGCGCTGCGGCAGCTCGACACCGTGCGCGGTGTCGCCAGCATCATGCGTGTTGAAGGGGAGTAAGGACCCATGACCAGCAAGGGCACCCACCAGTGGCGCGGCATCATCGAGGAGTACCGGGACCGCCTTCCGGTCACGAGCACGACGCCCGTCGTCACGCTCCGTGAGGGCGGTACGCCGCTCGTTCCCGCTCAGGTCCTCTCCGAGCGCACGGGCTGCGAGGTGCACCTCAAGGTCGAGGGCGCCAACCCCACCGGTTCCTTCAAGGACCGCGGCATGACGATGGCCATCACCCGGGCCAAGGAAGAGGGTGCCAAGGCGGTCATCTGCGCCTCCACCGGCAACACCTCGGCCTCCGCCGCCGCGTACGCGGTACGGGCCCAGATGGTCTGCGCCGTGCTGGTCCCGCAGGGCAAGATCGCGCTCGGCAAGATGGGCCAGGCACTGGTGCACGGTGCCAGGATCCTCCAGGTGGACGGCAACTTCGACGACTGCCTGACGCTGGCCCGCTCGCTCTCGGACAACTATCCGGTCGCGCTGGTCAATTCGGTCAACCCGGCTCGCATCGAGGGCCAGAAGACCGCGTCGTTCGAGATCGTCGACGCGCTCGGCGACGCCCCGGACATCCACGTCCTGCCGGTCGGCAACGCGGGCAACATCACGGCGTACTGGCGGGGTTACCGCGAATACGCGGCGGACGGCCTGGCCACGCACACCCCGCGCATGTGGGGCTTCCAGGCCTCCGGCTCCGCGCCCATCGTGCGCGGCGAGGTCGTCAAGGACCCGTCGACGATCGCCACCGCGATCCGGATCGGGAACCCGGCCTCCTGGCAGTTCGCGCTGGACGCCCGGGACGAATCGGGCGGTTTCATCGACGAGGTGACGGACCGCCAGATCCTGGCCGCGTACCGGCTGCTGGCCTCCCAGGAGGGCGTCTTCGTGGAGCCGGCCTCGGCCGCCTCCGTCGCGGGCCTGCTGAAGGCCGCCGAGGAGGGCAAGGTCGATCCCGGCCAGAAGATCGTCTGCACGGTCACCGGCAACGGCCTCAAGGACCCCGACTGGGCCGTCGCGGGTGCACCGCAGCCGGTCACGGTCCCGGTCGACGCGGCCGCCGCCGCCGAGAAGCTGGGTCTCGTCTGAGAGTCCCCGCGCGTGCCGGGCCCGGGGGGTCCGGCACGCGCCCGGGGTGCGGCCCCGGACGTAAGAACCCAGCTCAATCACCCCTTTTCGGGACGAGAGCGCACCCGCCGCGTGCGACACGCATCGTGCGCCTCCTGTGCGCCCTATGTCGCCACAGAACCTTCCTTCGATAAGCTGTCCCCAACCCGCCCCGCCGCGTCTGCCGCGGTGCCTGGGCCGTTGTGGCCGTCGGGTTTCCCGGAAATCCACTCCCCGTCACCACGACTTCCCGCCACACGGAGAAAACGCTTCACCGCCCCCGCCGCCACCCAAGGAGAGTCGTTCAACCGATGGCCGGTCCCGCCTTCCGAGCCGCCGCCGTCCGGGTGCGCGTCCCCGCGACCAGCGCCAACCTGGGCCCGGGGTTCGACGCCTTCGGCCTCTCGCTGGGGCTGTACGACGACGTCGTGGTCCGCGTAGCCGACTCCGGGCTGCACATCGACATCGCGGGCGAAGGCGCCGAGACGCTGCCGCGCGACGAGAAACACCTCCTCGTGCGCTCCCTGCGCACCGCCTTCGACCTGCTGGGCGGCCAGCCCCGCGGTCTGGAGATCGTCTGCGCCAACCGCATCCCGCACGGCCGCGGCCTCGGTTCCTCCTCCGCCGCCATCTGCGCGGGCATCGTGGCCGCCCGCGCCGTGACCACCGGCGGCGAGGCCCGGCTCGACGACGCGGCCCTGCTGGAACTGGCCACCGACATCGAGGGCCACCCCGACAACGTCGCGGCCTGTCTGCTCGGCGGCTTCACACTGGCGTGGATGGACGGCGGGGCGGCGCGCGCCCTCAGGATGGATCCCGCACCATCCATCGTTCCGGTGGTTTTCGTCCCCGGCAAGCCGGTGCTCACCGAGACCGCCCGGGGCCTGCTCCCCCGTACGGTCCCGCATGTCGACGCCGCTTTCAACGCGGGCCGGGCCGCCCTGCTCGTCGAGGCGCTGACCAGGAATCCCGAGCTGCTCCTCACCGCCACCGAGGACCGGCTGCACCAGGAGTACCGCGCCCCGGCGATGCCCGAGAGCGTGGAACTCGTCAACCGACTGCGCGCGGACGGTGTCCCCGCGGTCATCTCCGGTGCCGGGCCGACCGTGCTCGCACTGACCGAGGACGGTGCGGCCGACAAGGCCGCACGGCTGGCGGGCGAGGGCTGGGCGGCCAATCGCCTCGCCCTCGACGCCCAGGGCGCGAGTGTGCTGCCGCTCGCTCCGTAGCGGAGAAGATTGCCGGTGAGTGAGAGGGGGAATGTTTGTTGGAGCCGGTAGTGTTAACCTCAAGTCTGCAACCGACGTCTAAGTGGCGCGTTGCTTCGTGTCCCCTTCAGGGACCACCAATTCTTCCGGGAGCCTCCCCAACTGCCTGAGCAGCCTGCCTGAGCAGTTTCGTGCACGCTCCGGAACCGGCACGACACCCCTCGCTTGTCCAGGAGTGGGCCGAGCAGGGGGATGCTCGCGCCGGACCCCACGCACACTTTCATCTCTCCGCCGTACCCCGGCGGACCACCGCCCCGGCACGGTCAGCAAAGAAGACCGCAGTCGGACAGCACAACCGGTCGCCGAGCCAGAAGGCCGACGTCCGCTCCAGGGAAGGACCCTTCGTGAGCGACACCACCGATCTGATGGGCGTGACTGCCGACAAGACCGTCGACAGCGCCGCGCCCGCCGAAGGTGCTGCCACTGGCACCACCGCACGGCGCCGCCGCTCCGGCACCGGCCTTGAGGGCATGGTCCTGGCCGAGCTGCAGCAGGTCGCGTCCGGCCTCGGCATCAAGGGCACCGCGCGGATGCGCAAGGGCCAGCTGATCGAGGTCATCAAGGAGGCGCAGGCGGGCAACGCCGCGCCCAAGGCCGCCGCGCCCGCCGCGACGGCCGAGACCAAGCCGAAGCGCCGCGCCACCTCCAAGGCGCGCACCGGGGACGAGTCCGCCGCCGAGCCCGCCGAGAAGGCCGCGAGCCAGCAGCAGATCGACATCCCCGGCCAGCCGGCCAGCGAGGACCAGCCCGTGGTCGAGCGCCGTCGCCGCAGGGCGACCGCGCAGGCGGGCAGCCCCGCGGAGACCAAGGCGGAGAGCAAGCCCGCCGAGGCCAAGGCGGAGGCTCCGGCCGAGCCCAGGGGCGAGGAGCGCGCCGAGGCCGCCGCCGACACGGCCGAGGGCCGTCGTGGTGACCGCCAGCGCGGTGACCGTGGTGAGCGCGGTGACCGTGGCGAGCGTGGCGACCGCCGCGACCGCCAGCGCGACCGCCGGGGCAAGAGCGACGAGCAGGGCCAGCAGAGCGGCCAGCGTCAGCAGCGCCAGAGCCAGAGCCAGGGCCAGAGCCAGCAGAGCGGCCCCCAGGACGACGGCTACGACGACGAGGCCGGTGGCCGCCGTGGCCGCCGTGGCCGCTACCGCGACCGCCGTGGCCGCCGTGGCCGCGAGGACTTCGCGGGCGAGGTCCCGGTCTCCGACGACGACGTCCTGATCCCCGTCGCGGGCATCCTGGACATCCTGGACAACTACGCGTTCATCCGGACCTCCGGCTACCTGCCCGGCCCGAACGACGTGTACGTCTCGCTCGCCCAGGTCCGCAAGAACGGCCTGCGCAAGGGTGACCACGTCACGGGTGCGGTGCGCCAGCCCAAGGACGGCGAGCGCCGGGAGAAGTTCAACGCCCTGGTCCGTCTCGACTCGGTGAACGGCATGGCGCCCGAAACCGGCCGTGGCCGCCCGGAGTTCCAGAAGCTGACGCCGCTCTACCCGCAGGACCGGCTCCGCCTGGAGACCGACTCCAACGTCCTGACGACGCGGATCATCGACCTGGTCGCCCCCATCGGCAAGGGCCAGCGCGGTCTGATCGTGGCCCCGCCGAAGACCGGCAAGACCATGATCCTCCAGGCCATCGCCAACGCGATCACGGTCAACAGCCCCGAGTGCCACCTGATGGTCGTCCTGGTCGACGAGCGTCCGGAAGAGGTCACCGACATGCAGCGGTCGGTGAAGGGCGAGGTCATCTCCTCGACCTTCGACCGCCCCGCCGAGGACCACACCACCGTCGCCGAGCTGGCCATCGAGCGCGCCAAGCGTCTCGTGGAGCTGGGTCACGACGTGGTCGTCCTGCTGGACTCCATCACCCGCCTCGGCCGTGCGTACAACCTCGCGGCCCCCGCCTCCGGCCGCATCCTGTCCGGTGGTGTCGACTCGACCGCGCTGTACCCGCCGAAGCGCTTCTTCGGTGCCGCGCGCAACATCGAGGACGGCGGCTCGCTGACCATCCTGGCCACCGCGCTCGTCGAGACCGGCTCGCGCATGGACGAGGTGATCTTCGAGGAGTTCAAGGGCACCGGCAACATGGAGCTCAAGCTCGACCGGAAGCTCTCGGACAAGCGCATCTTCCCGGCGGTGGACGTCGACGCGTCCAGCACCCGCAAGGAGGAAATCCTCCTGGGCAGCGATGAGTTGGCGATTGTCTGGAAGCTGCGCCGGGTGCTCCACGCGCTCGACCAGCAGCAGGCGATCGAGCTCCTCCTGGACCGGATGAAGAAGACGCAGTCCAACGCGGAGTTCCTGCTCCAGATCCAGAAGACGACGCCGGCTCCGGGCAACGGCAACGACTGACGTCGTACCGGACCGACCGCTTCACAGGGCCGCCCCCGCCACTTCGGTGACGGGGGCGGCCCTGTGCCGTTCGCCGTGTCCGCTCCGAGACCTTTGCCACATCCCGGGCGGTCGCCCAGGGGCGCCGAAATGGCTGTATGGGTCAAGAAACCGCAGGTGAGCGGCGGATCACGGGGTGTCCGCGCGGGCCGGAAGTCCGTTCTGTCCTCACGCGGACACAACGGGTGGCTGTGCAACCCTTTTTCCTAGGGAGACGTCGCATGAAGTACCGACAAGTCGGTGTTGTCGGTGATGTGTGTGCCGTCGGCGTGACCGGCGCCCGACGTCTCCGGACCCGCACACCGCTGCTTGGGGGTAGCCGGGGAAGGCCGAGGACCGAAGGAGACCCATGACCGAGCAGAACGGGAGCGGCGGCCGAATACGCCCCACCGGCAAGCGCCGGAAGAAGCCCTCCCGCCGCCGCAGGGCGACGGTGGCAGCCGCCTGGACCCTGGCCGGGGCCGTGGTCGTCGGCGGCGCCGGGCTGGGATTCGCGTACCTCAGGCTCGACGGCAATCTGAAGTCCGTCGACATCAACGCGGCCCTGGGCAAGAACCGCCCCGGCGACGTCGACAACGGCTCCCAGGACATCCTCGTACTCGGCTCGGACTCCCGGTCCGGCGCGAACGCCGCGTACGGCGCGGACGAGGGCACCGCCCGCTCCGACACCGCGATGGTCCTGCACGTCAACAAGGGGCACCGGACGGCCTCCGTCGTCTCCATCCCGCGCGACACCCTCGTCACCCGCCCCGACTGCGTCAGCGACACCACCGGACAGGCCGTCGCCGGACAGCAGCGCGCGATGTTCAACACGGCGTACGAGGTCGGCGGACCGGCCTGCGCGGTCAAGACCGTCGAGGCGATGTCCGGCATCCGCATGGACCACTACCTCGAAGTCGACTTCACCGGCTTCAAGAAGCTCATCGACCAGCTCGGCGGCGTGGAGATCACCACCACCGCCCCGATCGACGACCCCAAGAGCCACCTCAAGCTCGCCCCCGGCACCCACACCCTGGACGGCGAGCAGTCGCTCGGCCTGGTCCGCACCCGCAAGAGCGTCGGCGACGGCAGCGACCTCGGCCGCATCCAGCTTCAGCAGGCGTTCATCAAGGCGCTGATGGAGCAGGTCAAGAGCGTCGGGGTGTTCTCCAACCCGAAAACCCTGTTCGACCTCGCGGACACCGCGACCAGGACCGTCACCACCGACTCCGACCTCGGCTCGGTGAAGGAACTCACCACCTTCGCCAACGGCCTCAAGAGTCTCGGCTCCAAGAACGTCCACATGGTCACCCTGCCCGTGCGGTACGACCCCGCCGACCCGAACCGCGTCGTACCGCTGGAGCCCGGCGCCGGACAGGTCTGGGACGCGCTCGCGGGGGACCGGACCATCCCCGCCTCCGCCACCGAGCACTCGGCGGGCGACAAGGGCGTCGCGGGCGGCGTCGTCCGCTGACCGGAACCCCGCCCCCCGGGCGGGGGAATAGTTCCGGACCGCCCCCGGTTTTGGGAGATACGGCCGGTCCTGGCAGACTGGTACGTCGGCCCCGGTTCACGGACGCGCAATCCGCGCGTGCGACCCGGTGCCCTCCCGAACCTAGGAGAAACCCTTGAAGCGCGACATCCACCCCGAGTACGCCGAGACGCAGGTCAGCTGCACCTGTGGCGCGTCGTTCACCACCCGGAGCACCATCGACGGCGGCACCATCCGCGCCGACGTCTGCTCCGAGTGCCACCCGTTCTACACGGGCAAGCAGAAGATCCTCGACACCGGTGGCCGTGTGGCCCGCTTCGAGGCCCGCTTCGGCAAGGCTGCTTCCGGCTCCGCCAGCAAGTAGCGAGCCACTGCGCCGGTTCCTGGCGCCCTCTTCCGGGGGCGTCGGGACCGGCGTTTTTTCCGGCCGGGGGTACACGGGCCCGTCCCCGCACCCCCGCCCGGCCGGCATCACGCAGCCCAGCAGGCACGCCCGAGTGAAGAAAACAGGAGCCCGAAGATGTTCGAGGCGGTCGAGGAACTGATCGGCGAACAGGCCGATCTGGAGAAGCAGCTCGCGGACCCGGCGGTCCACGCCGACCAGGCCAACGCGCGCAGGCTCAACAAGCGCTACGCCGAGCTGACCCCGATCGTCGCGACGTACCGCTCCTGGAAGCAGTCCGGCGACGACATCGAGACGGCCCGCGAGTTCGCCGCCGACGACCCCGACTTCGCCGCCGAGGTCAAGGAGCTGGAGAAGCTGCGCGAGGAGCTCACCGAGAAGCTCCGGCTGCTGCTGGTCCCGCGCGACCCCAGCGACGACAAGGACGTGCTCCTGGAGATCAAGGCGGGCGCGGGCGGCGACGAGTCCGCCCTGTTCGCCGGTGACCTGCTGCGCATGTACCTGCGCTACGCCGAGCGGGTCGGCTGGAAGACCGAGATCATCGACTCCACCGAGTCCGAGCTGGGCGGCTACAAGGACGTCCAGGTCGCGGTGAAGACCAAGGGCGGCAACGGCGCCACCGAGCCCGGCCAGGGCGTGTGGGCCCGGATGAAGTACGAGGGCGGTGTGCACCGCGTCCAGCGGGTGCCCTCCACCGAGTCCCAGGGCCGTATCCACACCTCCGCCGCCGGTGTGCTCGTCACGCCCGAGGCCGAGGAGGTCGACGTGGAGATCCACGCCAACGACCTGCGCATCGACGTCTACCGCTCCTCCGGCCCCGGCGGCCAGTCCGTCAACACCACGGACTCCGCCGTCCGCATCACCCACCTGCCGACCGGCGTCGTCGCCTCCTGCCAGAACGAGAAGAGCCAGCTCCAGAACAAGGAGCAGGCCATGCGCATCCTGCGGTCGCGTCTGCTCGCCGCCGCCCAGGAAGCCGCCGAGCAGGAGGCCTCCGACGTACGCCGCAGTCAGGTGCGCACGGTCGACCGGTCCGAGAAGATCCGCACGTACAACTTCCCGGAGAACCGGATCTCGGACCACCGCGTCGGCTTCAAGGCGTACAACTTGGACCAGGTGCTCGACGGCGACCTGGACGCAGTGATCCAGGCGTGCGTCGACGCCGACTCCGCCGCCAAGCTCGCCGCCGCGTGAGCCGAGCCCGCCCCGCCCGCCCGTAGACGTACGGAGAACCGCGATGAACCTGCTGCTCGCCGAGGTGGCCCAGGCCACCCAGCGGCTGGCCGACGCCGGTGTGCCCTCGCCGCGATTCGACGCGGAGGAACTCGCCGCGTTCGTGCACGGCGTGAAGCGGGGCGAACTGCACCGGGTGCCGGACGCGGACTTCGATGCCCGCTACTGGGAGGCCATCGCCCGCCGCGAGGCCCGCGAACCCCTCCAGCACATCACCGGCCGCGCCTTCTTCCGCTACCTGGAGCTCCAGGTCGGACCCGGCGTCTTCGTCCCCCGCCCGGAGACCGAGTCGGTCGTCGGCTGGGCGATAGACGCGGTACGCGCGATGGACGTGGTCGAGCCCGTCGTCGTCGACCTGTGCAGCGGCTCCGGCGCCATCGCCCTGGCCATCGCCCAGGAAGTGCCCCGCTCGCGGGTGCACGCCGTCGAGCTCTCCGACGACGCCCTCGTCTGGACCCGGAAGAACGCCGACGGCTCCCGCGTCACCGTCCACCAGGGCGACGCGCTGACCGCCCTGCCCGAGCTGGACGGCCAGGTCGACCTGGTCATCTCCAACCCCCCGTACATCCCGCTGACCGAGTGGGAGTACGTGGCCCCCGAGGCCCGCGACCACGACCCGCAGATGGCCCTGTTCTCCGGCGAGGACGGCCTCGACACCATCCGCGGCATCGAGCGCACCGCGCACCGCCTGCTGCGTCCCGGCGGCCTCGTCGTCATCGAGCACGCCGACACCCAGGGCGGTCAGGTGCCGTGGATCTTCGCCGAGGAACGCGGCTGGGCCGACGCGGCCGACCACCCCGACCTGAACAACCGGCCGCGGTTCGCCACGGCCCGCAAGGCCCTGCCGTGACCGGCGGCCGTCCCCCGCACCTGTACCCGCCCCACCCGTCATACCCGTACACGCTTGAGGAGGCCGGCTGATGGCTCGGCGATACGACTGCAACGACGCGACCGACCGCACGACGGGCCTGCGTGAGGCCGCGTCGGCCGTCCGCCGCGGCGAACTGGTCGTGCTGCCCACCGACACCGTGTACGGACTCGGCGCGGACGCCTTCAGCTCCGAGGGCGTCGCCGACCTGCTGGCGGCCAAGGGACGCGGCCGGAACATGCCGACCCCCGTACTGATCGGCTCCCCGAACACCCTGCACGGACTGGTCACCGACTTCTCCGAGCAGGCCTGGGAGCTGGTCGACGCCTTCTGGCCCGGCGCCCTCACCCTCGTCGCCAAGCACCAGCCCTCGCTCCAGTGGGACCTCGGTGACACCCGCGGCACCGTCGCCATCCGGATGCCGCTGCACCCGGTCGCCATCGAGCTGCTCACGGAGGTCGGCCCGATGGCCGTCTCCAGCGCCAACCTCACCGGCCACCCGGCCCCCGAGAACTGTGACGCCGCCCAGGAGATGCTCGGCGACTCCGTCTCCATCTACCTGGACGGCGGGCCGACGCCCGGCATCGTGCCCTCGTCGATCGTCGACGTCACCGGCAAGGTCCCCGTCCTGCTGCGGGCCGGGGCGCTCTCGGCCGAGGAGCTCCGCAAGGTGGTACCCGACCTTGAGGTGGCCAATTGACCGCCCCTGAGGGGCGTGGCATAGCGGGGCGGCC
Organism: Streptomyces sp. NPDC058195; assembly: GCF_042883525.1. Classification (NCBI taxonomy): domain Bacteria; kingdom Bacillati; phylum Actinomycetota; class Actinomycetes; order Kitasatosporales; family Streptomycetaceae; genus Streptomyces; species Streptomyces sp. NPDC058195. The sequence goes on along the minus strand of NZ_JBHVVM010000027.1, from coordinate 57,026 downwards.
CGACTCTTTCCGCATCCTCCACGTCAGCACCGGCAACGTCTGCCGCTCGCCGATCACCGAGCGGCTGACCCGCCATGCCCTGGTGGACCGCCTCGGCGATCCGCTGGGTGGCGGGCTGATCGTGGAGAGCGCGGGAACCTGGGGCCACGAGGGCGCCCCCATGGAGGCGAACGCCGAGATCGTCCTCGCCGACTTCGGAGCCGACACCACCGGCTTCGTCGGCCGGGAACTCCTCGACGAGCACGTGATCCGCGCCGACCTCGTGCTCACCGCGACCCGCGACCACCGCGCGCAGGTGATCTCGATGGGTCACTCGGCCGGCCTGCGGACCTTCACCCTCAAGGAATTCACCCGGCTGGTCCGGGCGATAGACCCCGCCACCCTGCCCGATCCGCTCGACGAAGGCGTCGTCGAGCGCGCCCGCGCGCTGGTCCGCGCCGCCGCCGCGCTGCGCGGCTGGCTGCTGGCCCCCACCGTCGAGGCCGACGAGGTGCACGACCCGTACGGCGCCCCGATCACCTTCTTCCGGTCCATCGGCGACGAGATCAACCAGGCCCTCGACCCGGTCCTCACCGCCCTGACCGGAGTCTCCGCGCCGCACTGAGCGCGCCGTCGCCCGCGCCGCCCCGACAGGCGGAGGAACCGCGGCGGGCCCACAGGGCCGACCGGGTGCGCCCCGGCGCCGCACAGCGGGCAGGAGAGCCGCCCCGGGCCTACATTGAGAGCTGACGCCAGCGCACCCCCTCCAGGCCCGGAGCACCTCGATGCCGGTCACCACTCCCGCCGCACCCCTCTCCGGCCAGGCCCTGCCCCAGGACCCCGCCGCCCTGCTCCGGGACGATCCGGAGATCGCCGCCGTGCTCCTGGCGGAGCTGCGCCGCCAGTCCAGCACCCTGCAGCTGACCGCGGCCGAGAACTTCACCTCGCCGGCCGTCCTCGCCGCCCTGGGCTCCCCGCTCGCCAACAAGTACGCCGAGGGATACCCCGGCGCCCGCCACCACGGCGGCTGCGAGCAGGCGGACGCCGCCGAACGCGCCGCCCGCCGCCGGGCCACCGCCCTCTTCGGCGCCGAGCACGCCAACGTCCAGCCGCACTCCGGCTCCTCCGCGGTCCTCGCCGCGTACGCCGCGCTGCTGCGCCCCGGCGACACGGTGCTCGCCATGGGACTCCCGTACGGGGGACACCTCACCCATGGCTCGCCCGCCAACTTCTCCGGCCGCTGGTTCGAGTTCGTCGGCTACGGGGTGGACTCCGAGAGCGGCCTGATCGACTACGAGCAGGTGCGCGCCCTGGCACGCACCCACCGCCCCAAGGCGATCGTGAGCGGCTCCATCTCCTACCCCCGCCACCCCGACTACGAGCGGTTCCGCGAGATCGCCGACGAGGTGGGCGCCTACTTCATCGCCGATTCCGCGCATCCGATGGGGCTGATCGCCGGGGGAGCGGCCCCCAGCCCGGTGCCGTACGCCGATGTGGTCTGCGCGACCACCCACAAGGTGCTGCGCGGGCCGCGCGGCGGGATGCTGCTGTGCGGCGCGGAGCTGGCCGAGCGGATCGACCGGGCGGTCTTCCCGTTCACCCAGGGCGGCGCCCAGATGCACACCGTCGCGGCGAAGGCCGTCGCGTTCGGGGAGGCGGCGACCCCGTCGTTCGCCGCGTACGCCCATCAGGTGGTCGCGTACGCCCGGGTGCTGGCGGCCGGGCTGGAGGCGGAGGGCTTCGAGGTCACCACGGGCGGAACCGACACCCATCTGATCGTCGCGGACCCGGCCCCGCTCGGCGTCGACGGGCCCACCGCACGGGCCCGGCTGGCGGCGGCCGGTGTCGTGCTGGACACCTGCGCCCTGCCGTACGGGGACACCCGGGGCATCAGACTCGGCACGGCGGCCGTCACCACCCAGGGCATGGACGACACCGACATGGCCCGGCTGGCGGTGCTGCTGGGGAAGGTGGTGCGTGAGGAGGGCGACGTCCGCGCCGAGATCCGGGAACTGGCCGTGGAGCACCCGCCCTACCCGGGGTGACACGGAGGCCACGCCCGGTACCGTCACGGCCGGGAACCGTCCGGTCCGGCTGCGGTGTCCTCCGCCATGAGGCCCGTGCAGCGCGGCCGTCCGGGTGCTCCGGACGGTTTAGGGTGTGGGCTGAGATGGCCGGCGAAATCTGTGGGGCAGCCCGTGCGTGATTACCTGCTGACGCTCTGCGTCACGGCCGCGGTGACGTATCTGCTGACCGGTCCGGTGCGTAAGTTCGCCATCGCGATCGGGGCGATGCCCGCGATCCGTGCGCGTGACGTCCACCGGGAGCCGACTCCCCGGCTCGGCGGGATCGCGATGTTCGGCGGGCTCTGCGCCGGACTCATCGTCGCGGCCCACCTCCACAACCTCGACTGGGTCTTCCAGCTCTCCACCGAACCGCGGGCACTGCTCTCCGGGGCCGCGCTGATCTGGCTGATCGGCGTGCTCGACGACAAGTTCGAGATCGACGCCCTGATCAAGCTCGGCGGACAGATGATCGCCGCCGCGGTCATGGTCCTCCAGGGACTGACGATCCTGTGGCTGCCGATCCCGGGCGTCGGCACCGTCGCGCTCACCCAGTGGCAGGGCACGCTGCTCACGGTCGCGCTGGTGGTCATCACCATCAACGCGGTCAACTTCGTCGACGGTCTCGACGGACTCGCGGCGGGCATGGTGTGCATCGCCGCCGGGGCGTTCTTCCTGTACACGTACCGGCTCTGGTACGGCCACATGATCGAGGCGGCGGCCCCGGCGACGCTCTTCTCGGTGATCCTGATGGGCATGTGCCTGGGCTTCCTGCCGCACAACATGCACCCCGCCCGGATCTTCATGGGCGACTCGGGCTCGATGCTGATCGGCCTGGTGCTGGCGGCCGGTGCGATCTCCGTCACCGGCCGGGTCGACCCGGACACGATGAAGCTCTTCGCAGGCAGTGAGCGCGAGGCCACCCACGCGATGCTGCCGGTCTTCATCCCGCTGCTGCTGCCGCTGACGATCATCGCGATCCCGGCCGCGGACCTGGTGCTGGCGATCGTGCGCCGTACGTGGAACGGGCAGTCGCCGTTCGCGGCGGACCGCGGTCATCTGCACCACCGGCTGCTGGAGATCGGCCACTCGCACAGCCGGTCCGTGCTGATCATGTACTTCTGGTCGGCCCTGATCGCCTTCGGAGCGGTCGGCTACTCGGTGCACTCGACGTCGCTCTGGATCGTGCTGGTCATCATGGGGATGAGCACGATCGGGCTCGTCCTGCTGCTGATGCCGCGGTTCACCCCCCAGGCGCCGTACTGGGCGGAACGCTTCGTACCGCCCCGCTACCGCCACCGTCGCGCCGGGGGAGGGACGTCCGGTACGGAACCGCCGTCGGCCGCCGGTGAGAGTCCTGAGGGGCCCGAGGGGCGGACGGGTCACGAGGGGCGCACGGCCCCCGAGGAGCAGGAGCGCACCCCGGTCGTCGTGGGGGTGTCGGGAGTCAACGGAGCGACCGCCATTGGCCCTCGTTCGCGTCTTTCGGACAGAAACAAGGCTGAAAGCACACGCTGAGAATCAGGGCATCATGGGCCATAGCAGACAGTGATCTGAGTTGTCTTGCTCACATGCGCACCTTCACTCTCACGTGTGACTGTAAGCACACTTTCCGAGTAAAGACCTCATCAAATAGTTTGTGATACCGTTCACGAAGCCCGGTGACGGGGCCGAAGAACTGAAGTAGAAACGGTTCATCAGCCCGAGGCCATCGACCCTCCCCGGGCCCTACGCTCGTCCATGACGACACACTGCCCACCCCCTGCAAGCGGAGCTGCCGCCATGCCGTCCAACGACGCCCGGACTCTCCTCCAAGCCGCCGTACCCACCGCTGCCGCCGGCGCTGTCGCCGTCGCGGTCAGCGCTGGTGTCGCGGGCGGCAAGGGAGCCCTGGGCGCTCTCGTGGCGACGGTCGTGGTGATCCTCTTCATGGGGATCGGGCTGCTCGTCCTGCAGCGGACCGCGAGGTCCCTGCCCCACCTTTTCCAGGCGATGGGGCTGATGCTTTATACGGCTCAGCTCCTCCTGTTGTTCATCTTCGTCGCCGCATTCAAGAACACAACGCTGTTCAACCCGAAGGCCTTCGCGATCACACTGGTGGCGACGACCCTCGTGTGGATCGGCGCGCAGGCGCGTGCACACATGAAGGCCAAGATCCTTTACGTCGAGCCCGAGTCCGACAAGGCGGAAAAGCCCAAGAACACGGGCTCGAAGTCGTGAAGGGTAGGGGCGGGATAAGAGCGGGTTCAAGACCCTGCTATCGTCCGGTTCCAACTGCGGCATTGCGGGCGCGGGCATGTGAGCTGCCGCCTGCTCGATCGCGAGGCTCAATGCCTGACTGCCGCTCACACATCCGTTACACCAGTCCAGTGCCGAACCGCGGCTGCGCGCCGCGCCGACACAACGAGGTTGCCGTACCTATGCGCCACGCTGAAGGAGCCCGCGGTGAGTGCTGACCCGACACAGGTGCTCGCCTTCGAGACCGATTGCCACATCTTCTCCGGTTGTGGTTTCCCGGCACCCGGCCTGCACTCGTTCCTGTTCGAGCCCCTCTGGGGCGACGCGGACAGCAACCTGTACTTCAACAAGCCGATGCTGCTGGCCCTGCTCGGTTCGATCATCGTCGTCGGCTTCTTCTGGGCGGCTTTCCGTAAGCCCAAGGTCGTTCCCGGCAAGCTGCAGATGGTCGCCGAGGCCGGCTACGACTTCATCCGTCGCGGCATCGTCTACGAGACGATCGGCAAGCGCGAGGGCGAGAAGTACGTTCCGCTCGTGGTCTCGCTGTTCTTCTTCGTCTGGATGATGAACCTCTGGTCGATCGTCCCGGTCGCCCAGTTCCCGGTGACGTCGATCATCGCCTACCCCATCGTGCTGGCGCTGATCGTCTACATCGTGTGGGTCAGCCTGACGTTCAAGCGTCACGGCTTCGTCGGCGCCTTCAAGAACTTCACCGGCTACGACAAGTCGCTCGGCCCGGTGGCCTATCTCGCCGCGGTCATCGAGCTCTTCTCGAACCTGCTGGTGCGGCCCTTCACCCACGCGGTGCGACTCTTCGCGAACATGTTCGCCGGTCACACCCTGCTGCTGCTCTTCACCATCGCCAGCTGGTATCTGCTCAACGGCGTCGGCATCGCCTACGCGGGCGTCTCCTTCGTGATGACGATCGTGATGACCGCCTTCGAGCTCTTCGTCCAGGCGCTTCAGGCCTACGTCTTCGTGCTCCTGACCTGCACCTACATCCAGGGCGCGCTCGCCGAGCACCACTGAGCGCCCCCGCGCTCGGTCCTTAAACGTCCGGTGGCCAACCCCCACCGGTTCTTGAAAGAGAAGGAAGAACTGGCATGTCCCAGACCCTTGCCGCTGTCACCGGCGACCTGAAGGCTCTCGGCTCCATCGGTTACGGCCTCGCCGCCATCGGCCCCGGCGTCGGCGTCGGCATCATCTTCGGTAACGGCACCCAGGCGCTCGCCCGTCAGCCCGAGGCTGCCGGTCTCATCCGTGCCAACCAGATCCTCGGCTTCGCCTTCTGTGAGGCGCTCGCCCTCATCGGTCTGGTCATGCCGTTCGTCTACGGCTCCTGATCCACGGATCACAGACCAGCCCACTAGACGAAAGGCAATGACGTGAGCCAGTTGCTTACGATCGCGGCCGAGGCCGAGATGGAGAACCCTCTCGTTCCGCCGGTCCCCGAACTCGTCATCGGCCTCATCGCCTTCCTCATCGTCTTCGGCTTCCTTGCCAAGAAGCTCCTCCCGAACATCAACAAGGTTCTGGAAGAGCGCCGCGAGGCCATCGAAGGCGGTATCGAAAAGGCCGATGCGGCCCAGACCGAGGCCCAGAGCGTCCTTGAGCAGTACAAGGCTCAGCTCGCCGAGGCCCGTCACGAGGCCGCGCGCCTGCGCCAGGAGGCGCAGGAGCAGGGTGCCGTGATCCTGCAGGAGATGCGGGCCGAGGGCCAGCGGCAGCGTGAGGAGATCATCGCTGCCGGTCACGCCCAGATCGAGGCCGACCGCAAGACCGCGGCCTCCGCGCTGCGTCAGGACGTGGGCAAGCTCGCCACCGACCTGGCCGGCAAGCTCGTCGGTGAGTCCCTGGAGGACTACGCCCGGCAGAGCGGCACCGTCGACCGTTTCCTCGACGAGCTCGAGGCGAAGGCCGAGGCTGTCCGATGAACGGAGCGAGCCGCGAGGCACTGGCTGCCGCACGTGAGTCCCTCGACGCGCTGACCGACAACACGTCGGTCGACGCGGCGAAGCTCGCCGAGGAGCTGGCGGCCGTGACGGCGCTGCTCCACCGCGAGGTCTCACTGCGACGGGTCCTGACCGACCCGTCGCAGCCCGGCGAGGCCAGGGCGGAGCTGGCCGGACGGCTGCTGCGCGGTCAGGTGGGCGGCGAGACCGTCGATCTGATCTCCGGCATGGTCCGCTCCCGCTGGTCCCAGTCGCGCGACCTGGTCGACGTGGTCGAGGAACTGGCGAACACCGCCGACCTCACCGCCGCCCAGCGCAGCGGAGACCTCGACGACGTCGAGGACGAGCTGTTCCGGTTCGGCCGGATCGTCGCCGCCGACAAGCCGCTGCGTGCCGCGCTGACCGACCGGTCGGCGTCCGCCTCCGCCAAGGGGCAGCTGCTGCACAGCCTGCTCGGCGGCAAGGCCAGGACCGCCACCGAGAGCGTCATCACGCGGCTTGTCACCCAGCCGCGCGGACGTAGCCTGGAAGAGGGACTGGAGTCCCTTTCCAAGCTCGCCGCGGAGCGCCGGGAGCGCATGGTCGCGGTCGTGACCTCGGCAGTCCCGCTGAGCGATCAGCAGAAGCAGCGCCTCGGCGCCGCGCTGGCGAAGATCTACGGACGCCCGATGCACCTGAACCTCGACGTGGACCCCACGGTCCTCGGCGGGATCGCGGTGCGGGTCGGCGACGAGGTCATCAACGGCACCATCGCGGACCGCCTCGACGAGGCGTCCCGTCGCATGGCCGGCTGACCGACACCGCGCAGCAACAGAACAGAGCAAGACCAGCGGCCCGGTTGGGCCGTGCAGAAATTGCAGAAGATTCCTGGGGGTCGGCCCCCAGACCCCCTTAAGAAACTTCGGGCCCAACAAGGAGAGCAGGGAACCCAGATGGCGGAGCTCACGATCCGGCCGGAGGAGATCCGGGACGCGCTGGAGAACTTTGTCCAGTCGTACAAGCCGGACGCGGCCTCGCGCGAGGAGGTCGGTACGGTCAGCGTTGCCGGCGACGGCATCGCGAAGGTCGAGGGTCTTCCCTCGGCCATGGCGAACGAGCTGCTGAAGTTCGAGGACGGCACCCTCGGTCTCGCCCTCAACCTTGAGGAGCGCGAGATCGGTGCGATCGTCCTCGGCGAGTTCAGCGGTATCGAGGAGGGCCAGCCGGTGCAGCGCACCGGTGAGGTGCTCTCCGTCGGCGTCGGCGAGGGTTACCTCGGCCGCGTCGTCGACCCGCTCGGCAACCCGATCGACGGTCTCGGCGAGATCGCGACCGACAGCCGCCGCGCCCTTGAGCTGCAGGCCCCTGGCGTCATGGTCCGCAAGTCGGTGCACGAGCCGATGCAGACCGGCTACAAGGCCGTCGACGCGATGGTGCCGATCGGCCGCGGCCAGCGTCAGCTGATCATTGGTGACCGTCAGACGGGTAAGACCGCTCTGGCCGTCGACACGATCATCAACCAGCGCGACAACTGGCGCTCGGGCGACGTGAACAAGCAGGTCCGCTGCATCTACGTCGCCATCGGTCAGAAGGGCTCCACCATCGCCTCCGTGCGCGGTGCCCTCGAAGAGGCCGGTGCGCTGGAGTACACGACCATCGTCGCCGCCCCCGCGTCCGACCCGGCCGGCTTCAAGTACCTGGCGCCGTACACCGGTTCGGCCATCGGCCAGCACTGGATGTACCAGGGCAAGCACGTCCTGATCATCTTCGATGACCTCTCGAAGCAGGCCGACGCCTACCGCGCCGTGTCGCTTCTGCTGCGCCGTCCGCCGGGCCGCGAGGCCTACCCGGGCGACGTCTTCTACCTCCACTCGCGTCTGCTGGAGCGCTGCGCCAAGCTCTCCGACGACATGGGCGCCGGTTCGATGACGGGTCTCCCGATCGTCGAGACGAAGGCGAACGACGTGTCGGCGTTCATCCCGACCAACGTCATCTCCATCACCGACGGCCAGTGCTTCCTGGAGTCCGACCTGTTCAACGCCGGTCAGCGTCCGGCCCTGAACGTCGGTATCTCGGTCTCCCGCGTCGGTGGCTCCGCCCAGCACAAGGCGATGCGCCAGGTCTCCGGCCGCCTCCGTGTCGACCTCGCCCAGTACCGTGAGCTGGAGGCGTTCGCCGCCTTCGGTTCCGACCTGGACGCGGCCTCGAAGGCGTCGCTGGAGCGCGGTAAGCGCATGGTCGAGCTGCTGAAGCAGCCGCAGTACGCCCCGTTCCCGGTCGAGGAGCAGGTCGTCTCCATCTGGGCCGGCACCAACGGCAAGATGGACGACGTCCCGGTCCAGGACATCCGCCGCTTCGAGTCGGAGCTGCTGGAGCACCTGCGCCGCGAGCGCAAGGACCTCCTGACCAGCATCCGCGAGGGCGCGAAGATGTCCGACGACACGCTGCAGGCCCTGGCCGACGCCGTTGCCTCCTTCAAGCAGCAGTTCGAGACCTCGGACGGCAAGCTGCTGGGCGAGGGCTGATCGATGGGCGCTCAGCTTCGCGTTTACAAGCGCCGCATCCGCTCCGTCTCCGCCACGAAGAAGATCACCAAGGCGATGGAGATGATCGCCGCCTCGCGCATCGTCAAGGCGCAGCGCCAGGTGGCGGCATCTACGCCGTACGCGACCGAGCTCACCCGTGCGGTGACCGCGGTGGCGACCGGCTCCACCACCAAGCACCCGCTGACGACCGAGGCCGACACTCCGGTCCGGGCCGCGATCCTGCTCATCACGAGCGACCGCGGTCTGGCCGGCGGTTACTCCTCCAACGCCATCAAGGCCGCGGACCGACTGACCGAGCGGCTTCGGGGCGAGGGCAAGGAGGTCGTCACCTACGTGATCGGCCGCAAGGGCGTCGCCTACTACGGCTTCCGTGAGCGCAAGATCGCGGACTCGTGGACCGGCTTCACCGATGCCCCGACGTACGCGGACGCCAAGCGGGCCGCGGCGCCGCTGATCGAGGCGGTCACCCAGGAGACCGCCGACGGCGGTGTCGACGAGCTGCACATCGTCTTCACGGAGTTCGTGTCGATGATGACGCAGAACGCCATCGACGACCGGATGCTGCCGCTCAGTCTCGATGCGACGAAGGACGAGGACGGCAAGGGCGAGATCCTGCCGCTGTTCGAGTTCGAGCCGTCGGCGGAGGACGTCCTCGACGCCCTGCTTCCGCGGTACGTCGAGAGCCGGATCTACAACGCGCTGCTGCAGGCCGCTGCTTCCGAGCACGCCGCCCGCCGCCGCGCGATGAAGTCCGCCACCGACAATGCCGGTGAGCTCATCAAGACGCTCTCCCGGCTTGCCAACGCGGCCCGCCAGGCCGAAATCACCCAGGAAATCAGCGAGATCGTCGGTGGTGCCAGTGCGCTGGCCGACGCGACCGCGGGGAGTGACAAGTAATGACGACGACAGTTGAGACGGCCGTTGCCACGGGCCGCGTCGCCCGGGTCATCGGCCCGGTCGTCGACGTGGAGTTCCCCGTCGACGCGATGCCGGACATCTACAACGCGCTGACCGTCCAGGTGGCCGACCCGGCCGAGGACGGCAAGCTCAAGACGCTGACCCTGGAAGTCGCCCAGCACCTCGGCGACGGTGTGGTCCGCGCGATCTCGATGCAGCCCACCGACGGCCTGGTCCGCCAGGCCCCGGTGACCGACACGGGCGAGGGCATCATGGTCCCCGTCGGTGACATCACCAAGGGCAAGGTGTTCAACACCCTCGGCGAGATCCTGAACAAGCCCGAGGCCAACGCGGAGGTCACCGAGCGCTGGTCGATCCACCGCAAGGCGCCCAACTTCGACCAGCTCGAGTCCAAGACCGAGATGTTCGAGACCGGCGTCAAGGTCATCGACCTTCTCACCCCGTACGTCAAGGGTGGAAAGATCGGTCTGTTCGGTGGTGCCGGTGTCGGCAAGACCGTGCTGATCCAGGAAATGATCTACCGCGTGGCCAACAACCACGACGGTGTGTCGGTGTTCGCCGGTGTCGGTGAGCGCACCCGTGAGGGCAACGACCTCATCGAGGAAATGGCCGACTCGGGCGTCATCGACAAGACGGCGCTCGTCTTCGGCCAGATGGACGAGCCGCCGGGCACGCGTCTGCGTGTGGCGCTGGCCGGTCTGACCATGGCGGAGTACTTCCGCGATGTGCAGAAGCAGGACGTGCTCTTCTTCATCGACAACATCTTCCGGTACACCCAGGCCGGTTCCGAGGTGTCCACCCTGCTCGGCCGTATGCCGTCCGCGGTGGGTTACCAGCCGAACCTGGCCGACGAGATGGGTCTGCTGCAGGAGCGCATCACGTCGACCCGTGGTCACTCGATCACCTCGATGCAGGCGATCTACGTCCCCGCGGACGACCTGACCGACCCGGCCCCGGCCACCACGTTCGCCCACCTCGACGCGACGACGGTTCTCTCCCGTCCGATCTCCGAGAAGGGCATCTACCCGGCCGTGGACCCGCTGGACTCCACGTCCCGCATCCTGGACCCGCGTTACATCGCGCAGGACCACTACGACGCCGCCATGCGCGTCAAGGGGATCCTCCAGAAGTACAAGGACCTCCAGGACATCATCGCCATCCTCGGTATGGACGAGCTGGGCGAGGAGGACAAGCTGGTCGTCCAGCGTGCCCGCCGTGTCGAGCGCTTCCTGTCGCAGAACACCCACGTCGCCAAGCAGTTCACCGGCGTGGACGGTTCGGACGTGCCGCTGGACGAGTCGATCGCCGCGTTCAACGCGATCTGCGACGGTGAGTACGACCACTTCCCCGAGCAGGCGTTCTTCATGTGCGGTGGCATCGAGGACCTGAAGGCCAACGCCAAGGAGCTCGGCGTCTCCTGAGCCCATGGCTCACCGAGGGGGACGGGTGTGTCCCGTCCCCCTCACCACGCCCCTTAGAATTGACCCAACACCCGGCGGAACGGCCGGGTGGTGACCCGAGGAGCCACCCTTGGCTGCTGAGCTGCACGTCGAGCTGGTCGCCGCGGACCGCAGTGTCTGGTCCGGCGAGGCCACCCTGGTCGTCGCGCGCACCACGTCCGGCGACATCGGCGTCATGCCCGGTCACCAGCCGCTTCTGGGTGTGCTGGAATCGGGCCCGGTGACCATCCGTACGAGCGACGGCGGCACCGTGGTCGCCGCTGTGCACGGCGGATTCATCTCGTTCGCTGACGACAAGCTCTCGCTGCTCGCGGAGATTGCCGAGCTTGCGGACGAGATCGATGTCCAGCGCGCCGAGCGTGCGCTGGAGCGTGCGAAGTCGGACACGGACGCTGCTTCCGAGCGGCGCGCCGAAGTGCGACTGCGCGCGGTGGCGGTGCGCTAGCGCACCGCGACCACGTAGCTTTACCCTCAGCCGCGGCCTGAGCTGGAGTACCCCTCCAGACCGGGCCGCGGCTGAGGCGATGCAGGTGCGGGTGGGCAGGTCCGGGTGGTATTCGTTACTCGACGACGCGAGGAGGTCGGTGGAGATGTTCCTCGCGCTGTGGGTGGGCGGCCTGGTCGTCGCCCTGGTTCTGGTGGGGCTCTTCGTCTTCGGCCTGCGCCGACGGCTGATCCAGCGTTCCGGCGGGACCTTCGACTGCAGCCTGCGGTGGGATGTTCCGGAGGAGCCCGATCTCTCCGGCAAGGGCTGGGTGTACGGCGTCGCCCGGTACAGCGAGGATCGGATCGACTGGTTCCGGGTCTTCTCGTACGCGCCCCGTCCGCGCCGTGTCCTGGAGCGCGCCTCGATCGAGGTGGTCGCCCGGCGGCTGCCCGAGGGCGAGGAGGAGCTGGCGCTCCTGTCCGACGCGGTGGTGCTCGGCTGTCTCCATGAGGAGACCCGCCTGGAGCTGGCCATGAGCGAGGACGCGCTGACCGGTTTCCTCGCCTGGCTGGAGGCGGCGCCGCCCGGCCAGCGGGTGAACGTGGCCTGAGTGCCGCCGGCGGGGCCCGGGGCCCGGCCGTGACAAGACGAAAAGCCGGGGAGACAGGGGGCGGACCTGTCTCCCCGGCTGCTTTGCGGGGTGGTGCTGTGCGGTGCCGGTGGGGGGTTGCTCGGACCGCGCGGGGGGCTACTTCAGGCCGCTGTTGATGGCGCTGACGAGTTCGCCGTTGGTGGTGTCACCGCTGAATTCCCAGAAGAACGCGCCGCCGAGGCCCTGGCTCTTGGCCCAGGTCATCTTGGAGGTGATGGTGGCGGGGGTGTCGTAGCTCCACCAGTTCGTTCCGCAGTGGGCGTAGGCGGTTCCGGCGACGGTGCCGGTGGAGGGGCAGCTGTTCTTGAGGACCTTGTAGTCCTCGATGCCGGCCTCGTAGGTGCCGGGGGCGGCTCCGGTGGCGGTGCCGCCGGGGGCGTCCTGGGTGACGCCGGTCCAGCCGCGGCCGTAGAAGCCGATGCCGAGGAGCAGCTTGGAGGCGGGGACGCCCTGGGTCTTCAGCTTGGCGATGGCGTCGGCGGAGCTGAAGCCGGCCTGCGGGATGCCGTTGTACGAGGTGAGCGGGGAGTGCGGGGCGGTGGGGCCCTTGGCGTCCCAGGCGCCGAAGAAGTCGTACGTCATCACGTTGTACCAGTCCAGGGACTGGGCGGCGCCGGCGTAGTCGGTGAGGTCGATCTTGCCGCCGTCGGAGCCGTCGGCGGTGATGGCGGCGGTGACCAGGTTGTTGCCGCCGAACTTGGTGCGCAGTGCCGTGGTGAGGCCCTTCAGGGCGGCTGGGCCGCTGGTGTCGCAGGTCAGGCCGCAGGCGTTGGGGTACTCCCAGTCGATGTCGATGCCGTCGAAGACATCGGCCCAGCGGGGGTCCTCCACCAGCTTGTAGCAGGAATCGGCGAACGCGGCCGGGTTCTTGGCGGCCTCACCGAAGCCGCCGGACCAGGTCCAGCCGCCGAACGACCACAGGACCTTGATGTGCGGGTACTTCGCCTTGAGCTTGCGCAGCTGGTTGAAGCTGCCTCGCAGCGGCTGGTCCCAGGTGTCGGCGACGCCGTCGACCGACTTGTCGGCGGTGTACGCCATGTCGTAGTCGGCGTACGAGTCGCCGATCGTGCACTTGCCGCCCTGGACGTTGCCGAAGGCGTAGTTGATGTGCGTGATCTTCGCGGCGGAACCGGAGGTGTCCAGGTTCTTGACGTGGTAGTTGCGCCCGTAGACGCCCCAGTCGGTGAAGTAGCCGAGGTTGACCTTGCCGCCGGTGCCCGGGTCGGGGTTGCCGCCGCCGCCGGTGGTGTGCACCTTGACCGCGCCGCTGACCGGGCCGGTCTGGTTGGCGGTGTCACGGGCCTGCACGGTGTACGAGTAGTCCGTACCGGCCTTGAGGCCGGAGTCGGTGTACGTCGTACCGGTGACCGTCGACACGACCGCGCCGTCCCGCAGGACGTCGTAGTTCTTGATGCCGTTGTCATCGGTGGCGGCGGTCCAGCTCAGCTTGACCGAGGTGTCGGTGATGCCGCTCGCGGTGGGGGCGCCGGGGGCGGAGGGGGCGTTGTCGCCCGGGACACTGCCGCCGTCGCAGGAGGCGCCGTTCAGCTTGCACCCGGCGGGGGCGCCGGTGCCGGTGCCGTTGAAGCCGAAGCTGACGGAGGCGCCGGGGGCGACCGTACCGTTCCAGCCGAGGTTCTTCGCGGTCCAGTGGGTGCCGGAGCTGGTGACGGTGGCGTCCCAGGCGGAGCCGACCGCGGTGCCGGAGGGGAAGTCCCACTCGATGGTCCAGGAGGACAGCGCGGTGGTGCCGGTGTTCTTCACCGTCCACTGGCCTTCGAAGCCGCTGCCCCAGTCGGACTTCTTGACGAAGGAGGCGGTCGCCGAACCGGCGGCCTCGGCCGGGGCGGCCAGGCCGACCATCGCGGCGAGTGGAAGCAGCAGCGCGGTGAGGCCCGCGACCGCCTTGCTTCTGGTGGCTCTGCCGGTCCCGAGTCTGAATCGGGTCCGGCGTAGGGGGTTTTGAGTGCTCAACGGTGCTCCTCGGGTGAGGTCCGGACAATCGGGGGTGGTCCGTGGACTGCAACCCTGCGCCGCCCAGAGCGCGCCTTGTCATGGCGTGCTCACCGCAGTGTGTTCGGTGAGATTAGGAAGGTCTGGACCAATCGTCAAGAGGTCTGGACCAAAGATCAGTTCATCGCCTCAGATGCCCAACTCCTGTGCCAGGACCGCCGCCTGAACCCGGCTGCGCAGCCCCAGCTTCCCCAACAGCCTGCTCACATGGGTTTTCACGGTGGCTTCCGCCATCGAGAGCCGGACCGCGATTTCCGCGTTCGACAGCCCCTCACCGAGGCATCCCAGCACTTCCCGCTCCCGCCGCGTGAGGGCGTCGAGCATTCCTGGATCGGGGGCGTTCGGCGGGGGCACCGGAGCCGTCCCGGCGAACTCGGCGATCAGCCGACGCGTCACGGCCGGGGCGATCAGCCCCTCGCCCCTCGCCACGGTGCGGACGGCGTCGAGCAGATCGTGCGCGTTGGTGTTCTTCAGCAGGAAACCCGCGGCCCCCGCCCGCAGCGCCCCGAAGACGTACTCGTCCAGATCGAACGTGGTGAGCACCAGGACGTCCGCGAGCCGCTCGGCCACCACCCGCGCGGTCGCCGACACTCCGTCGAGCCGCGGCATCTGTACGTCCATCAGCACCAGATCCGGCCGGAGTTCACGGGCCAGCCGCACCGCCTCCTCGCCGTCCCCGGCCTCGCCCGCCACCTCGATGTCGGGCGCGCTGCGCAGGATGAGCACCAGCCCCGCCCGCACGGCCGACTGGTCCTCGGCGACCACAACCCGGATCGTCATCGTCCGGACACTCCTTCCTCCACGGGCAGTTCCGCCCGTACCCGCCAGATCCCCCTGCCGCCGACGGCCGTCGACGGGCCCGCGTCGATCGTGCCGCCCAGCAGTGCCACCCGCTCCCGCATCCCCACCAGACCGGCCCCCGAACCCGGCGCCCGCGGCCCGCGGCGCTCCCCGAGCGCACTGCTCACCTCCACCGTGAGCGACTGCCCGCTCTGCCCGAGCCGCACCGTGACCGGGCCCGGCGCGGCGTGCTTGAGCGCGTTCGTCAGGGACTCCTGGACGATCCGGTACGCGGCCAGCTCGACCGGGGCCGCCAGCGGGCCCCGCTCCTCCCGGGTGTCCTCGAAGGCGCAGCTCAGGCCGCTGGACGCGGCGTTGGTACGGGCCTGCTCGACCAGCGCGTCCAGCGAGGCGAGGGTGGGGGAGGGGGCGGGCTGCGCGGCGGTGTCCCCGGTGCGCAGCAGCCCGATGAGCCGGCGCATCTCCGCGAGGCCGTCGACGCTGTTCTCCCGGATGACCCCGAGCGCCTGGCGCGAGGTCTCCGGGTCGTCGATGGAGAGGGCGGCGGTGGAGTGGATGGCGATCGCGGAGAGGTGGTTGGCCACCATGTCGTGGAGTTCACGGGCCATCCGGGTGCGCTCCGCGGTCACCGCCTGGGTCCGGTCCATCTCCGCGAGCAGCGCGGTCTGCTCGGCGTGCAGCCGGGCCGTCGTGGCGGCGTCCCGGTGGTTGCGGACGCTCACCGCGGTGAGGGCGGGGCCGAACGAGATCATGCCGGTGACGACGCCGATGAGCAGTGCCTGCGGATTGCGGAACCAGGCCAGGAAGCCGACCGTGACCGCGACCATGATCAGGAACGTGGTCACCGGGATGCGGCGGGCGGCGGACGGCGTTCCGTACAGCACGGCCGCGTAGACCAGGTCCGTGAACATCAGGACCGTCGCCAGGTTCCCGACCGTGAACTGGTCCGCGACCAGGGCGAACGTACCGATGACCAAGGCCGTCTGCGGGGCGGTCCTGCGGAGCAGTTCGAGCCCGGAGACCACGGCGAGCGGCACCAGGCAGACCCAGGGGGCCATGAAGGCGCGGTCGCTCTGGAGGTGCAGGCCGAGGAGCCACAGGAGCACACCGCCGGCCAGGCCGAGTACGGCCAGGAGCACATCGTGGCGGTGCGGGCGCGAAAGGGTGAACACCCTTCCATCCAACACGGTGACCGCGGCCCCGGCCTCGTGTCCCGGGGGGAGGTGTCAGTACATCGAAGGATGCAGTGCGGGTTCGTCATCGCCGACGACGAACCCGCCCCGGACAGCCGGAAAGCTGGGGGCCAGGGGAAGAAAGGAGAGGCACTGTGATCGTCACGCTGATCGTGCTCTGCGAGGTCGCCTTCTGGGTGCTGCTGGTGGCCGGGCTGGCCCTGCGGTACTGGGCGAAGCGGCCGAGGCTCGGGGCGGCCGTACTGCTGTGCGAGCCGCTGCTGGAGATCGTCCTGCTGGTGGTGACCGCCATCGACCTGAAGAACGGGGCGCAGCCCGACTGGAAGCACGGTCTCGCCGCGGTCTACATCGGCTTCACGGTGGGACTCGGCCACTCCACGATCCGCTGGGCCGACGCCCGGGTCGCCCACCGCTACGCGGGCGGTCCGCCACCGGTGAAGCCGCCGAAGTACGGCATGGCGCGCGCGGTGCACGAGTGGCGGGTCGCCGGGCGCTGGACGGCCGCGGCGGTGACCGCGCTGGCGCTGCTCCAGGCGGCCGTCTGGTACGTGGGCGGGGACGGGGACGTGTCCTCGCTGCGGATGTGGCAGGAGAAGATGCTGTGGCTCATCGGGATCAATCTGGTCATCGCCGTGGGCTACACGGTGTTCCCGAAGCAGGAGCCGAAGGCCGCCCCCTGACATCGGACGGGCCCGTCGCGGGGGTACGGGCCCGTCCGGCCGCCGCTCCCGCTACCGCTCACCGCCCGGCACCCACAGCACGTCCCCGACCTCCTTGTTCGCCGTCCTCGCGAGGATGAACAGCAGGTCGGAGAGGCGGTTGAGGTACGTGGCGGTCAGCGCGTTCATCACGTCACCGTGCACCTCCAGCGCCGCCCACGTGGAGCGCTCCGCGCGCCGGACCACCGTGCACGCCTGGTGCAGCAGCGCCGCCCCGGGCGTACCGCCCGGCAGGATGAAGCTGCGCAGCTTCTCCAGCTCCGCCAGGAAGAGGTCGCAGTCCTCCTCCAGTTTGTCGACATAGCTCTGTTCCACCCGCAGCGGCGGGTACTTCGGGTCCTCGACGACCGGGGTCGACAGGTCGGCGCCCACGTCGAACAGGTCGTTCTGCACGCGGACGAGGACCTGCACCACATCCCCGGGGAGCTGCCCGAGCGCGATCGCGGTCCCGATGACGGCATTGGCCTCGTTGGTGTCGGCGTACGCGGAGATCCGCAGATCGGTCTTGGCGGTGCGGCTCATGTCGCCCAGCGCGGTGGTGCCCTGGTCGCCGGTGCGGGTGTAGATACGTGTCAGATTGACCATGCCGTCAGCGTAACTACGCCCGGTGCGCCGCCGGATGACCCCTGCCGGTGTGATGTCCGTCATGTGAGACGTGACGCGCATCTCTTCAGGGCCCCAGTGTCCCTCACGGGTACTAATCTCCGCCGGAGAGTATGTGAAAAAGCGTGAGGACGCGCCGTGCAGAGACCAGCTGCAGAGGCGGACACGAAACCAAGGGGTGCAGACGTGGCCAGGAAGCTCGCCGTCATCGGAGCCGGACTCATGGGGTCGGGCATCGCGCAGGTCTCCGCCCAGGCAGGCTGGGACGTGGTGCTGCGCGATGTCACGGACGAGGCCCTGGCCCGCGGCCGCGACGGCATCAAGGCGTCGTACGACAAGTTCGTCTCCAAGGGCAAGCTGGACGCCGCCGACGCCGAGGCCGCGCTGGCCCGCATCACGGCCACCACCGACCTCGACGCGGTCGCTGACGCGGACATCGTCGTCGAGGCCGTCTTCGAGAAGCTGGAGGTCAAGCACGAGATCTTCCGCTCCCTCGACAAGATCGTCCGGGACGACACCGTCCTCGCCTCCAACACCTCCGCCATCCCGATCACCAAGATCGCGGCCGTGACGGAGCGTCCCGAGCGCGTCGTCGGCGTGCACTTCTTCTCGCCGGTCCCGATGATGCAGCTCTGCGAGCTGGTACGCGGCTACAAGACCAGCGACGAAACCCTCGCCACCGCACGGGAGTTCGCCGAGTCCGTCGGCAAGACCTGCATCGTCGTCAACCGCGACGTGGCCGGTTTCGTCACCACCCGGCTGATCTCGGCGCTGGTCGTCGAGGCGGCCAAGCTGTACGAGTCGGGCGTCGCCTCGGCCGAGGACATCGACATCGCCTGCAAGCTCGGTTTCGGCCACGCCATGGGCCCGCTCGCCACCGCGGACCTGACCGGTGTCGACATCCTGCTGCACGCCACGGGCAACATCTACACCGAGTCGCAGGACGAGAAGTTCGCCGCTCCGGAGCTGATGCGCCGGATGGTGGACGCAGGTGACATCGGCCGCAAGAGCGGGCAGGGCTTCTACACGTACTGATCGTTTCCGGTCCTGAGGGGGCTGACCCGCCGTCGGCCAGCCCCCTCAGGGCCGGGGAAGAAGCCCCGGGAACGGTGGACCCGATCCGGCTTTCGCCGCACCTCGGTCACTCCACGGGGTGAATTCGGTATCGGTTCGCTTACAGACGGAAACTTCCCTGTCTCTGCCGGAGTCAGTTGTGGCAGAGACAGAACAGACAGACGAACCTTGCTACGGAGCATTCCAGGGGAGCGCATATGCACATCAGGGGCGACCACGCCGAACTGGTCGTCGGGGGCCGCCTCGACGTCCGAAGCGCGGCGGACGCCCGTACGGCCCTGCACTCCGCCCTCGATGACGGCGCCGGCGATCTGGTGCTCGACCTGACCGAGCTGGACTCCTGGGACGCCACCGGACTCGGCGTCATCATGGGTGCCCACCGCCGGGCCGGGCGGGCGGGGCGGCGGCTGGTGCTCCGCGGAGTGCCGCCGCAGATGCAGCGCCTCCTGGTGGCGACCCGGCTGCATCGTATTCTGGCCATCGAGGGCGGAATCGCCGCCGACTCGCTGCCCCGGGTCTGAGCGGTTCCAGCCAGCCGAAGCCCTTGCCGACGCGCCACGGACACACCCGCGCAATCCGTACGAGACAGCGCGCTTCGGGCGGCGCGGCCCCCCGACTGTGCGGGGACACCGTGCGACGGTCTAGGGTTCGGCCGTCCGCCGATTGACGGGAACCCACCGGGCGGGCACCGGACCAGAAGCGACTGCGGGGCGTGCGAGGCCGGGAGGGGCAATCGTGCGCGACGCGTCTGGGGGCTTTGTCGATGGACCCGACACACCGGGGACCGGAACAGTACGGCCGGGACAACGAAGGCGCCGGGACGGGCCCCGGGCCCAGGAGACCGGTACGCGGCCAGCTGAGCCCGGACCCCGGACGGCCGACTCCGCCGCAGGCCCGTGTCGTCCGGCTCATATCGGGTGACTGCCTCCTCACCGTCAACCCGGTCGACGGCAGCGAGATCGAAGCCTGCCCGCCCGGGGAGCGCCCCGGCCCGCCCGCCCGGCGCACCGAGGCCGGGCGCACCGGCCGTGAACGCGCCGCCGCACCGCCCGTGCCCCCGGGCCCGCCCTCCCCGCAGCTGCCCCTCCTGGAGCGTGCGGGGGAGCGCGAGCGGCTGGTGCGCCTGCTCACCCAGGGCCGCTCGGTGCGGCTCACCGGACCGGGGGGCTCCGGCCGTACGGCGCTGCTGGACGCCGTCGCCGCCGACTGCGCCGACCTGGCCCCCGACGGCGTCGTACGCCTCAGCGGCTGCAAGCGCACCGCCACCGACCTCCTGTACGCCCTCTACGACGCGGTCCACGACGCACCGGATCACCGCCCCGACCGGGCCCAGCTGCTGGACGCGGTCCGCCGCATCGGCGCCGTCGTGCTCCTGGACGACCTGGAGTTCGGCGGCACCGCGCTGGAAGAGCTCCTCGACGCCACCCCGGAGTGCGCCTTCCTGTTCGCGACGGTGCCCGATGTCGCCGCGCCCACCACGGACTCCCAGCTCGAAGAGGTCTTCCTGGCGGGCCTCGGCCGCGGAGCCGCCGTCGAGCTGCTGGAGCGGGCCGTCGAGCGCCCGCTCACCGAGGACGAGCGGAACTGGGCGGGCGACCTCTGGTTCGAGTCCGAGGGCCTGCCGCTGCGCTTCGTCCAGGCCGGGGCCCTGCTGCGCCAGCGCGACCTGCTGCGCGCCGACCCCGAGCCGTGCGGCCAGGACGGCCCGCCGCAGGACGTCCCGTTCGGGCACGACCCGGACGTCGACGGCGTCCACATACCGCTGCCCAGCCTCGGGGAGGGTGCGGCACCGGCCGCCCTGCTCGCCTCCCGGCTCAGCGGGACCGCCCGCGACACCCTGCGCTTCGCGGTGGCGCTCGGCGGCGAGGTGCCGCACCAGGCCCACCTTCCGGCCCTGACCGGGGACACCCACGCGGACGCCGCGCTCGGCGAGCTGGCCGGCTGCGGGCTGCTCTCCCCGGCCGGGCCCCGCTACCGGCTGGCCGCCGGAGTGGTGACCCAGCTGGAGGCCGCCGGGTACGGCGACGGCGCTGCCGAGCGCGCGCGGACCGTGGCCCAGCACTACGCCTGGTGGGCCGGGCACCCCTCGGTCACCCCCGAGCGGGTGACGGCCGAGGCGGACGCGGTCCTCGCGGCGATGGCCCAGCTGGTGCCCGGGGACGGGGCCGGACAGACCAGCGTGGCCGTGCTGCTGGCCCGCAGCGCCGCCCCGGCCTTCGCGGCGGGGCTGCACTGGGGAACCTGGGAGCGGGCGCTGCGGATCGGCCAGGAGGCGGCCAGGATCGCCGGGGAGGTCGCCGAGGAGGCGTACTTCCACCACGAGCTGGGCGTGCTCGCGCTCCTCACCGGGAACCCCGACCGGGCCAGGGCCGAGCTGGAGACCTCGATCGGCATGCGCGGGGCGCTCGCCGACAAGTCCGGCGCGGTCGCCGGGCGGCGGGCCCTCGCCCTGGTCGCGGACCGCGCCGGCGGCCCGCTGCCGGTGATCCTCACCCCGCCGGAAGGGGAGCTCCCGGCCGCCGTCACGGCCCCGCTGCCCGCCGTGGCGTCCCACGCCGGGGAGCCGGCCACCCGTGTGACGCCCGTCGTGGGGCAGACCCCGGCCCGGCCGTACGGGACCGGCGGGGCCATGCCGCGGCGGAACGCCCCCAAGGCCCCGGCCGGACCGGGGAAGGGCCGCTTCGCGCTGCTCGCCGGGGCCCGCCGCAATCTGGTCGCCACCGTCGCGGGCATCCTGCTGACCGGGGTGCTCGGCACCGTGGTGGCCCTCGGGCTGACCTCCGGTGACGATGGCCAGGGCAACCAGGACGTCACGACCGAGCAGACGCAGAGCCAGGAGGACGGCGAGGAGGAGGCCCCGGACGACAGCCCGGCGGACGGCTCCACGTCCGGCGGCCCGGCCTCCGACGGCAGCGTCACCCCCGGCCCGTCCGGCAGCGGCACCACGCCCAGCGGCAGCGCCGACCCGTCCACCAGCCCCACCGGACCGAGCGGCTCCCCGTCGTCGGACACCCCCTCCAGCACCCCGCCGTCCTCGCACAAGCCGTCCGGGCCGCAGAGCACGACGACGTCGCCCTCGTCGCCGAAGCCGCCCAGCCCGACCCCCACGGAGACGGAGTCGGAGTCCCCGACCCCCACGGACACGGCCACCGAGCCGGACCCGTCCTCGCCGGACATCTCCGACGCGGCGAGCGGCCCCTCCTCGGCATCGGCACCGGCCGACGCGGACGGGGAACCGGAGATCGCCTAGGAAGCCTCCGGGGCCGCCTCCGGCACGGCGTACGGGCGGAGGACCATCAGCGCGTCCTCCGCGGTCGCCACCATCGCGAAGGAGAACCGGTCGAGTTCGAGGCAGAGGGCGACGTCGTCGGGGTGGGCGCCCCGGCGTACGCCCCCCGTCAGCTCGGCGGCGGCGCGCGACGTGGCGCCGCGTCGGAGGTATCCGGCCGGGTCCGTCGCGGCCCCGGCGGCCCTGCGGGCGATGTACTGGGCGCAGGCCAGGTCTTCGTCGGCCCGCCCGTCCTCGCCCGTGACCACGTACGTGACGCTGTCGCCGCCGCGCTCCCGCAGCACCCGGGCCGTGGCCTCCGCCACCACGAAACCGGCGCACAGCACCAGCGACGCGTCCCGCACCGCGAGGGCGCCGACCGTCCCCGCCGTGGTCTTCTGCACGACGGTGCGCCCGTCGAGGTCGGCAGAGCGCAGCAGCCCCGGTGAGTTGACCAGGTCGAACCCGGGCGCGGGCGGGCCGTCCTTGAGCGCCGCCCACTGCGGATGGCGGGCCTTGAGCGCCCGTGCGTCCTCCAGCGACCCGGCGAGCACGATCTTCTCGGCCCCCCGGGCGAAGGCCCAGGCGGCCACCGTGTACGCGCGCATGACATCGACGACGACCGCCACGGACGGGGTGTGGTCCAGCTCGGGTATGCCGAGGAATCGAGAGTCCATCCGGGCATCATGAACCACGCCCGCCCCTCGACGGGAGCGGGCGTGGATCATGCCGGAGGTCTCAGGGACTCAGAACAGGCGCAGCTTGTCGTCCTCGATGCCGCGCAGTGCGTCGTAGTCGAGTACGACGCAGCCGATCCCGCGGTCCGTCGCCAGCACCCGCGCCTGGGGCTTGATCTCCTGTGCCGCGAAGATGCCGCGCACCGGGGCGAGATGGGGATCGCGGTTGAGCAGCTCCAGATAGCGGGTCAGCTGCTCCACGCCGTCGATGTCGCCACGCCGCTTCAGCTCCACCGCGACGGTCTGGCCGTCGGAGTCCCGGCACAGGATGTCGACCGGGCCGATGGCGGTGAAGTACTCCCGGCGGATCAGGGTGTAGCCCTCGCCGAGGGTCTCGATCCGGTCGGCGAGCAGTTCCTGGAGGTGTGCCTCGACGCCGTCCTTGATGAGGCCCGGGTCCACTCCCAGCTCGTGGGACGAGTCGTGGAGGATCTCCTCCATCGTGATGATCAGTTTCTCGCCCGCCTTGTTCACCACGGTCCAGACACCCGTGCTGTCGCCGGTGCCTTCCTTGAGGGTGCAGGGAGGTGACATCCAGTTGAGTGGTTTGTACGCCCTGTCGTCGGCGTGGATCGACACACTCCCGTCGGCCTTCACGAGGATCAGGCGAGGAGCGGAGGGCAGGTGGGCCGTGAGCCGGCCGGCGTAGTCCACGGAACAGCGGGCGATGACGAGACGCATGGTCGGCAACGCTACTCGACGGGAGGGGCTCCACGCGATTCTCCCCCGTCACACCCGTCTCCTCGGCCACTGCCGCGCAGCACGGTTCGGGCTTGCCCCTCTTTGCGTGCCTTCGTTATTGGCCGGTTGTGTTCCCAATCTCCTGGTGCGGGCCGGACTGCACCCTTACCGTGGAAGCAGGAGGTCGTCGCGCGTGTACGGTGCGTCGCCGCTCTCCTTCCCAGCCCGTAAGGCCCCGGCCCGGCGCCGGGGCCGCGAGAGGAGAACCCCATGTCGCTCGACGTCTCACCGGCGCTGTTGGAACAGGCCGAGCGAGGCGAGGTCGACGAAGCCGACTTCGTCGACTGCGTCCGGACCTCCCTGCCCTACGCATGGGAGATGATCAGTTCGTTGGTGGCTCAGCTGAAGGTGGACGGCGGGGAGTTCGCCGACAACCAGACGCCGCCGCCCAACGAGCAGGCGCGCGGCCAGTTGCTGCGCGCCCTTGCGAGCGACGCGATCCGCGGTGCGCTCCAGCGGCACTTCGGGGTGCGTCTGGCATTCCAGAACTGCCACCGCGTGGCGGTGTTCCCGCTGGACGCCTCGGCCGACGACCGGCTGGCCCGATTCACCTCGGTGCGGGGCCAGTTGCTCAACCAGTCGCCGGTGCTGCGGGACTGCTGACGGCGGCTGCCGTTCCGGGCCGCGGTGGCGCGACCGGTTCCGGGGCGGCAGCTCCGTACCTCCGGCGGATCCCTGGTCCCGGGGGAGGCGCCCCATGCCTCCAAGGGAGTGTCAGGTGAGCAGCGGGAGCACCTCGGTGCCCAGCCGCGTCACGTTCTCCTCCGTGCCCGCGAGCTCTCCCGACCCCTCCACCAGCAGCGCGAAGCGGGTGATGCCGGTGCGCTCGGCGGTGGCGGCGAGCCGGTCGGCGGCACGTCGCGGCGGGCCGACCGGATGCAGGCCGCACAACAGCTCCGTGTACGCGACCGGGTCGCGCATCACCCGGTGGCGGCCGTCGACCGTCACATGGGCCCCCAGCCCCTGGCGGAGCCAGCCCGGCATCGCCTTCACCAGCGTCTCCACCGCGTCCTCGGGGCGGTCGGCGATCTGGGCCACCCCGGCGGAGACGTGTCCGGCCGCCCGGACGCGCTCCGGTGGGTGGCCCGCGGCCAGCGCGGTGGAGCGCCAGAGCGCCACCATGTCCGCCTTCTCCTGGTCCCCGCAGTGCATCCCGAGCAGCATCGGCAGCCCCTGCTCCGCGGCGAGCCGCACCGTCCCCGGCGAGGTGCACGCGACGACCACCTCGGGACCGGGGACGCCCTCCCCGTCGTCCGTCAGCAGCTCGTCGGCGCGGGGGACCACGGCGACCTCGCGGAAGGCGTACCGCTCGCCGCGTCCGGCCACCCGGGGCTCGCGCAGCCAGTCGAGCAGCAGCCCCAGGGAATCCGGGAAGCCCTTCTCGTACGCCTCCAGGCCCCCGCCGAACACCTCCAGGTCCACCCAGGGCCCGCCCCGGCCGACGCCGAGGCTGAACCGGCCGCCGCTGGTGAGGTGGAGCAGGGCGGCCTGCTCGCCCAGCGTCACCGGATGCTGGGTCGGCAGCACGCTCACCGCCGTGCCCACCCGGATTCTGCGGGTGCGGCCGAGGAGCAGCCCGGCCAGCGTGACGGCGGACGGGCAGGCCCCGTACGGCACGAAGTGGTGCTCCGCCAGCCAGACCGAGTCCAGCCCGGACTCCTCCGCGACCTCGGTGGACCGGATCGCGCGGTGCAGCGCCTCCGCCGCCCCCTGCCCCGGAAACTGGGCCGCCAGTACGAACGTTCCCACGCGCATCGCCAATTGCCTCCTTGTGGCCGACGCGGCTCTCCCCTGTAGAGCAACAACGTCCGACACGTGCCAAGGGCACGGGCCTGGGGCAAGTTGTTGCGATTTTCCGGTAACTCACCCTCTTTGACGGGTCCGCCCGTGCGGCACCGGGCCTCGGGTCCGCCGAATGGCCCTACGCTGGACGGGAACCGTCCGGACTGCCCTGAGAGGTGTACACGTGTCCCCGCGCCGCAACCGCCCCCGAGGCGGCGAGAGTCCTCACGACAGCACCGCGGAGCCGGGGGGCCGGTACGGGGGCGGCGGACACGCCGAGGAGTGGCGGGGCGAGGAGTGGTCGGTCCGCCCGGTCAGCGGCGCGAGCGCGGCCGGGAAGCGCTACCGCTGTCCCGGCTGTGACCAGGAGATCCCGCCCGGTACGCCGCACCTGGTGGCCTGGTCCGCGTACGCGGGGATCGATGACCGCAGGCACTGGCACAAGGCCTGCTGGAACGCGAAGGACCGCCGCACCACACAGGTGCAGCGGTCCAGGAACGCGCCTCGGTACTGAGGGGCCTTTGGTGCCGGCCGCGGCGTCGCGGCCGTGTGTCCGGTACCCCCGGGGTCACACGTCCCGGCGGTCCAGGGAGAGGAACGCACCGAACAGGGCCACCACCGTGAGGCCCAGCATGATCCAGAGCGGCTCCCAGCCGGACGGCCCGGAATCGATGGCCGACGTCTCGTAGAAGACGCTGAGCTGGTTGGGGATCGAGTACTCGAAGAGCCACATCCGCAGGTCTTCGAGCGACTGCGCGAGCATGAACATGGCCATCACCAGCGGCAGCAGCACCACGCCGATCATGATGGTGATCGCCCCGGCGGAGTGCCGGATGAGGGCGCCGACCGCGAGCGAGAGCAGCCCCAGCGTGGCGATGTAGAGGCCGACCCCGACCGTCGCGCGCAGCCACGCGGCGGCGCCGGCGGCTTCGCCGCCGATAATCGCGGTCTGCAGCATCGCGACCACCGCGGTCGTCACGGTCGTGATCACGAAGGTCAGCAGGAAGAAGACGACCGCCTTCGCGGTGAGCACCCGGCCGCGGCTGGGGCAGGCGGTCAGCGTCGTGCGGATCATGCCCGTTCCGTACTCCGACGAGATGGTCAGCACCCCGAGCGTGATCACGCAGAGCGAGCCCAGCAGCACCCCGAAGAAGCCGAAGCTGAGCACCGGGGTCGAGCCGACGTCGGAGCCGGTGGCGTCGATCGCGACGGCGGCCAGCACCCCGATCCCGACCAGCAGCACGATCATCACGCCGAGTGTCCACATCGTGGAGCGGACCGAACGGATCTTGGTCCACTCGGAGGCGATCGCGTCGCCGAGGGTGGCCGCGCGCACCGGGATCGGCGAGGTGTAGACGGGCTGCGCGGCGTACTGCGGGGAGGGTGCCTGCGGGGACGGTGCCTGCGGTGTCGGCGGCGTGGTCATCGGGCGTCCTCGCTGGTGTCGTGCTTGGTCAGGTCTGCGGTGGCCGCGGCCGGGGGCGCCGCGTACGGGTTCTGTCCGGGCGGCGGAGGGGCGTACCAGTTCTGCTGCGGCGCCTCGGGGGCCGGAGGCTGTCCGTACCCCGGCTGCCCGTAGCCGTGCTGCGGCTGCGGCTGGAGCATGGCCTTCTGGTCCGTCGTCGAGCGGTAGTCGACGGCCCCCTGGGTCATCCGCATGTACGCCTCCTCCAGCGAGGCCTGGTGCGGCGAGAGCTCCCACAGCCGGACGTCGCTCTCGTGCGCCACGTCGCTGATCCGCGGCAGCGGCAGCCCGGTGACCCGCAGCCCGCCGTCCGGCTCGGACAGCACCTGCCCGCCCGCCTCGATGAGCGAGGCGGTGAGCTTCTCGCGCTCCTCGGCGGGGCCGTCGGCGACCCGGACGCGGGCGAAGTCGGCGGAGTTCGCGGAGATGAACTCGGTGACGTTCATGTCGGCGAGGAGCTGGCCCCGGCCGATCACGATGAGGTGGTCGGCGGTGAGGGCCATCTCGCTCATCAGATGGCTGGAGACGAAGACCGTACGGCCCTCGGACGCCAGCATCTTCATCAGGTTGCGGACCCAGAGGATGCCCTCGGGGTCCAGGCCGTTGACCGGTTCGTCGAAGAGCAGCACCTGCGGGTCGCCGAGCAGCGCCGCCGCGATCCCGAGCCGCTGCCCCATGCCGAGCGAGAAGCCCTTGGAACGCCTGCGTGCCACGTCCTGGAGCCCGACGACACCGAGCACCTCATCGACCCGGGCGGCCGGGATGCCGGCGAGCTGGGCGAGCGAGAGCAGATGGCTGCGGGCGCTGCGCCCGCCGTGCACCGCCTTCGCGTCCAGCAGCGCGCCCACCTGGCGCGGCGCGTTCGGCAGGGTGCGGTACGGGTGCCCGCCGATCGTCACGCTGCCCGACGTCGGCTGGTCCAGGCCGAGGATCATGCGCATCGTGGTGGACTTGCCCGACCCGTTGGGACCGAGGAATCCGGTGACGGCACCCGGCCGCACCTGGAAGGAAAGGTTGTGCACGGCCGTCTTGGCGCCATAGCGCTTCGTCAGGCCGACTGCCTCGATCATGCTTCAGCCCCATCGACTCAAACTCTGTCGTCGGGGCAGGGCCGAGTGGCCGCACGCCCCCGTAAGAGTTAAGAGGATATCGAGCCGCTGACGGTTCCGGCCAAGCTGTTACGGACGCACATCGTTCCGGGACGGACTCAGGCGTCCCGCTTCCGCAGCACCAGGTAGCCGCCGATCAGCGCGGCCACGACCCAGGCGAGCAGGATGGCGAACCCGCCCCACGGCCCGTACGGAGCCGGGTCGCTGCCCATGGCGTCGGGCACCACCTGCATGATCTTGGATCCCGCCTGGTCCGGGAAGTAGCGGGCGACCTTCTTCGCCCCCGGCACCACCGAGAGGATCTGGGACACCAGGAAGAAGAACGGCATCAGGATGCCCAGGGACAGCATGGAGCTGCGCAGCATCGTCGCCACGCCCATGGAGAAGATCCCGATCAGGCCCATGTAGAGGCCGCCGCCGATCACCGCGCGCAGCACGTGCTCCGCGCCGATGTCCGTGCGGTGGTCGCCGAGCAGCGCCTGCCCGAGGAAGAACGAGACGAAGCTGGTCGCGAGCCCCACCACCAGCGCCAGCGCCCCGGCCACCGCGACCTTGCTGAACAGGAACGCACCGCGCCGGGGCACGGCCGCCAGTGACGTACGGATCATGCCCGAGCTGTACTCCGTACCGACCACCAGCACCCCGAAGACGACCATGGCGAGCTGGCCGAGGGTCATGCCGGAGAAACTGATCAGGGTCGGGTCGAAGGTGGCGCGCTCCATCTCCGGGAGGTCGCCGAACTGGGCGTTCATCAGGGCGCAGAGCGCCGCGCTCATCGCGATGGTGACGAAGAACGCCGAGATCAGCGTCCAGACGGTCGAGGAGACCGTACGGATCTTGGTCCACTCGGAGGTCAGGACCGCGGGTACCGATGCCATCGTCGTCACGCCTCCTTGCCGTCGCCGGCCGGGCTGTCGCCGGTCCGCGCGTTCCACTGGTCGCCCCACTGCGGTCCCGCGGGCGGCGGCGCCGTGGCGTGGTCCGAGTGCGCGTGGTACTCCACGGAGCCCGCCGTCATCTGCATGAACGCGTCCTCCAGCGACGCCCGCTGGCCGCTCAGCTCGTGCAGCGTGATCCGGTGCCGCGCGGCGAGCTCGCCCAGCGCCTCGGTCGTGGCTCCGTCGACCTCCAGCATGCCGCCGCTCGTCTCGACCACGATCAGGCCCTCCCCGTGCAGTACGTCGCGCAGCCGCTCCGGCTGCGGCGAGCGCAGCCGTACGTAGCTGCGGGAGTTCTGGTGGATGAAGTCGGCCATCGATGTGTCGGCGAGCAGCTTGCCCTGGCCGATCACGATCAAGTGGTCGGCGGTGAGGGCCATTTCGCTCATCAGATGGCTGGAGACGAAGATCGTCCGGCCTTCCGCGGCGAGCGCCTTCATCAGATTGCGGATCCAGTGGATGCCCTCGGGGTCCAGGCCGTTGACCGGTTCGTCGAAGAGCAGCACCTGCGGGTCGCCGAGCAGCGCCGCCGCGATCCCGAGCCGCTGGCCCATGCCGAGCGAGAAGCCCTTCGACTTCTTCTTCGCCACCGCGGTCAGCCCCACGGTGTCCAGGACCTCCGCGACCCGGCTCTCCGGGATGCGGTTGCTCTGCGCGAGACAGAGCAGATTGTTGTACGCGCTGCGCCCGCCGTGCATCGACTTGGCGTCCAGCAGCGCCCCGATGTGCTTCAGGGGCTCGTCGAGCCGGTGGTAGGGCTTGCCGTCGATCCGCACCGAACCGCTGGTCGGGTTGTCGAGGTCGAGCATCATGCGCATGGTCGTGGACTTGCCCGCCCCGTTGGGGCCCAGAAAACCCGTCACCATTCCGGGTTTCACCCGGAAGGACAGTCGGTCGACGGCAACCTTGTTGCCGAAGCGCTTGGTGAGGCCATCGAGCTCGATCATGCGTTCACGCTAGAACGGCCGCGCGCCCGGCGCCACCACAAGGGCGGAACCGGGCGCGCGGAAGGCGTCCTGCCGAGGGGTCAGCGACCCTGCTGGGCCGGGACACCACGGGTGACCGGCTCGTCGTCGGCGGGCGTACCGGCGGCGGCGACCGCGGCACCGGTCAGCGTGGCCAGCATCTCGCGGACGTTGGTCAGCTGCGCGTTGATCGAGTCGCGGCGGTTGGTGAGCGCCGCCAGCTCGCGCTCGGATTCGCTGCGGATGCGGTCGGCCTTGGCGTTCGCGTCCGCCACGATGTCCTCGGACTGGCGCTGCGCGGTCTCCACCGTCTGACGGGCCCGGCGCTCGGCGTCCGTACGGAGCTTCTCGGCCTCCAGGCGGAGCTGCTCGGCGCGGTGCTCGATCTCGGCGAGGCGCTTCTCGGCCTTGGCCTGACGGGACGCGAGGTCGCGCTCCGACTGGTCGCGGCGCTTGGCCAGGTTGGTCTCGAAGTCCGCGGCGGCCTGGGCGGCCTTGGCGCGGGTCTCCTCGAAGAGGGCGTCCGCCTCCTCGCGCTTCTGCGAGGCGTCCTTCTGGGCCTCGGCACGCAGCGAGCCGGCCTCACCCTTGGCCTTCTCGACGATCCGTACGCCCTCGTCCTCCGCCTTCGCCTTGCGCTCGGAGGCGAACGTCTCGGCGTCGTTGCGCACCTGCTGGGCGGCGGACTCGGCGAGCTCGCGGTGCTGCTCGGCGCCGCGACGGGCCTCCTCACGCAGGTCCTTCGCCTCCTCCTCGGCCAGCCGGAGGATCTTCTCTACGCGAGCCCCGAGACCGGCGTACGACGGCTCCGCGTCGCTCACCTGGGCCTGGGCGTTCTGCGTCTCGAGGTGAAGCTCCTCGATGCGCTTTTCCAGAGACGTGATGCGGGTCAGGGCACTATCACGGTCGGCGACGAGCTTGGTAATGCGGTCATCCACCTGACCGCGGTCGTATCCACGTCGCACGAGTTCGAAGCCGAAGGGGGAGGAAGGGTCGCTCATGGGGTTCCTGTCGGATGAGACCGGTGAGGTGTTATAGGGGGAATCCTAGGGGCCGAAACGGCGTGTCATCGAGTGGATGCCTTTTTGATCTGGAGAATGACACCTCTTTTGAGTGGCCGACCCGCGCATCCCTTGCCACCCGGGTGCGCGGCGGTCCGGTCGGAACATGTGAACGGATCTAGCTCTCCGAGGACTTTCCACCTGATCGAGTGCCGGAGCTGGCCCCGGCCTTGACCCCGCCGGAGGAACTGCCCGCTCCCTTGCCGCCGCCCCCCGGCGTCTCGAAGGACTCCAGGGCCTCCAGCACGTCCTGGACACGGGAGATCTCGGTGTTGATGTCCGCGCGGCGACGCACCAGCAGATCGAGCTCGCGCTGCCCCTCCTCGACCGTCCGCTTCGCCTCGGCCTCGGCGTCGGCGTGCAGCTTCTCGGCCTCGCGGACCAGCGTGGACTTCTTCTGCTCGGCTTCCTTCAGCAGCGACTCGGCCCGCTTCACCGCGGCGATCCGGACCTTGCTCGCCTCCGAATTGGCGTTCGCCAGCAGCTCCTTCGCCTTGGCGTCGGCCTCCTCGCGCTGCTCCGTGGCCGCCTTCATCAGGTTGTCGACGCGCTCGCCCGCCGTCTTCATCTGCTCGGCGGTCTCCCGCCGGGCCCGGTCGTGCAGCTCCTCGATCTCGCCCTCCAGGCGGGCCCGCAGCTCCTCGGCCCGCTCCCGGATCGCGGTCGCGTCCCGGCGCGCGCCGACCAGCAGCTCGTCCGCGTCCGTACGGGCCCGCTCCACCAGGGAGTTGCCCTCGACGGTCGCCTCCGACGTGATCCGCACGGCCTCCTTGCGGGCCGCGCCGACCATGGTGTCGGCCTGCTTCTCGGCCTCGGTGGCGGCGCGCAGCGCCTCCTCGCGGGCCTTCTCGACGAGCTGGTCCGCCTGCTCCGCCGCGTCGGCACGGCGCTTCGCCGCGGCCTCCCGCGCCTCGTCGAGCAGCCGGTCCGCCTCCTCGCGGGCCTCGGCGCGCAGATGCTCGGCCGCCGCCTCCGCCTCGGTACGGACCCGCTCCGCCTCCTCGCGGGTGCGGGCCGCGTGCTCCTGGGCCGAGCCGACGGTGGCCGCCGCCTCCGCCCGCAGCCGCTCGGCCTCGTCCGCGGCCTCGCCCGACAGCCGGGCCGCCTGCTGGGTGGCCTCCTCGACCAGTCCGGCCGCCTGCTGCGTGGCCTCCTCGACGAGCCGGGTGGACTCGCCTGTCGCCTCGCCGACGAGCCGGGTGGACTCGCTCGTCGCCTCGCCGACCAGCCGGTCGGCCTGGGTCGCGGCGTCGGACCGCATCCGGTTGGCGTCCTCGCGGGCCTCGGCACGGCTCCGCGCGGCGTCCTGCTCGGCCGAGGCCAGGGCGTCGGACGCCTCGGTACGCATCCGCTGGCTGTACTCGGCGGTGTCCGCCCGCAGCCGCTCCGCCTCGGCGATCGAATCGGCGACGGTCCGCTCGGCCATGGCCTTCGCGGCCTCGGCCTCCTCCCGCGCCTCCTCACGGACCCGGGCCGCGTCCTGACCGGCCCGCTCCCGTTCGGCGTGCGCGTCGGCGCGGACCCGGTCCGCCTCCTCCTGCGCCTCGGACTTCGTCCGCTCCGCGGCGTGCTCGGCGGCCGAACGCAGCCCGGTGATCTCGGCCTCGGCCTGCTCCTGGAGCCCGCTGACCGAATCCCGCACCTGCTGGGCGGTCTGCTCCGCCGAGGTGACCAGCTCGGTCGCCCGGGTGTCCGCCTCCTCGACCAGCCGCTGCGACTCGGCCTGCGCCTCCTCGACCCGCTTACGGGCCGAGGCCAGCAGCTCCTCGCTCTGCTCGCGGGCCCGCTCGCGCTCCTGGTTCGCCTCGGTACGCGCCGCGTCGAGGGTCTCGGAGGACTCCCGGCGGCGCCGGTTCGCCTCCTCCTGCGCGGCGGCCAGTGCCTCGGCCGCCTCGGTGCCCACCCGCTCCGCGGCGGCGGCAGCCTCGGCGCGCAGCCGGTCCGCCGCCTCCTGGGCCTCGGACTTGAGCCGCTCGGCCTCCGTCGCGGCCTCGGTGCGCAGCCGTACGGCGACGGACTCGCCCTCCGCCCGCGCCTGCGAGGCGTCCGAAGCGGCCTCGTCGCGCAGCCGTTCGGCCTCCGCCTCGGCCTGCTCGCGCAGCGCACGGGCGCGCTCGGCGGCCTCGGTGCGCAGCCGCTCGGACTCCTCGCCGGTCTCGCGCCGGAGGCGCTCCGCCTCGGCGCGGGTGTCGGTGAGCGTCTGCTCGGCCGTGGCGACCTTGGTCTCCGCCTCGGTGCGCAGCCGGGCCAGCTCCTCGGCGGCCTCCGACTGCCGGGCCGCGACCGCGCGTTCGGTCTCCTCGCGCAGCCGGGCCGCCGCCTCCTCGGCCGCGGTGGTGGTGGAGGACGCCTGCTCCTCGGCCTCCGTGCGCAGCTCATCGGCCTCGGCGCGGGAGCGCTCCAGGGCCTCCTCGGCCTGCCTGCGCAGCGTCCCGGCGCGCTCGGCCGCCTCGGTGCGGACCCGCTCGCTCTCGGTGCTCGCGGTACCGCGCAGCTCCTCCGCGTCGGCCTTCGCCTTGGCCAGCAGCTCCTCGGCGGTCTTCGCGCCCTCCTCGATCTGCTGGAGGGCCTCGCGGCGTGCCTCGCCGCGGATGCGCTCGCCCTCGGCGACCGCCTCGGAGCGCAGCTGCTCGGCCTCGCCGCGCAGCCGCCGCGCCTCCTCCTGGAGCTCGACCGTCTTGGCCCGGTACTCCTTGGTGTCGTCCTTGGCGGCGCCCTTGAGCTGGTCGGCCTGCTCGGCGGCCTCGCCGCGCAGCCGGTCCGCCTCCGCCTCCGCCTCGCGGCGGATGCGCTCGGCCTCCTCGCCCGCCGCGCGGGTGGTGGACCGCGCGTCCTCGGACGCCTTGGTCAGCACCTCCTCGGCGCTCCGGGCGGCCTTGGTGAGCTGGGCCGCGGCGTCCTCGGCGGCGGCGGTGCGGGCCTTCTCGGCGGCCTCGGACTTCAGCCGGTCGGCCTCGCCGCGGGCGTCGGCGAGCGCCTGCTCGGCCTCCGCCTTCAGCTTCTCGGCCTCCTTGGTGGCCTCGCCGACCAGCCGGGCGATCTCCGACCTGGCGGTACGGGTGCGCTGGTCGTTCTCCGATTCGGCGGCGGCCAGCCGCTTGACCGCGGCCTCCTTCGCCTCGGCGGAGACCTTCTCGGCCGCCAGCCGGGCCTCGCGCAGCTGGGTCTCGGCCTCCTGCATGCGCTGCTCGGCCGCCCGGCTCAGCTCGGCGGTCCGCTGCCGGGTCTGCTCGGTCTCGGCCGACGTCGACGTACGCAGCTGTTCCGCGTGGCTGGTGGCCTCGCGCGCCTGGGCGGAGGCCGTGTCCAGGAGCCGCTCGGCCTCCTTGCGGGCGCGCAGCAGGATCGTCTCGGCTTCGGCGCGGGCCGTCTGGGCCTCGGAGCCGGCCCGCTGCCGGGTCTCCTCCGCGAGCCGGGCCGCCTCGGTGCGGGCCGCTGTCAGGGACTGCTCGGCCTCCGCTCGGGACTCCTCCAGCAGCCGGCGGGCCTGGGACTCCGTACGGGCGCGCAGCTGCTCGGCCCAGGCGACGTTCTCGTTGACGTGCGACTCGACGGTCTGGCGGCGCTCCGCGAGCTCCTGGTCGAGCTGCTGGCGCCGCTGCACGGCCTCGTTGTGCAGCTCGGCCTGGAGCCGCGCCTGGTGCTCGGCGTGCTCCTGGAGGATGCGCTGTGTCTGTGCCCGGACCTCGCGCAGCTCCCGCTCGGCGTCGGTCCGCAGCTGGTCCGCCTGGACCTGCGCGTTGCGGAGCATCTGCTCGGCCTGGTAGCCGAGGTCCGCACTGTCGTACGCAGGACGGCTGGCGAGATTGCGCCGAGCCTCGTGCAGCTTGGCGCGCAAGACCTCGACCTGGTAACCGAGGTCCTCGGCGTGCTGGACGGCCTTCTCACGGTCGGTCTTCAGCCGGTCCATCTCGGCCTCGAACCGCGAGAGATGGTCGTCTTCAGCTCGGTGGCTCTCCTGGCGTTCGTAGCCCCGCACTGCGCGGTCCCATCCTTCCCCGAGCTCTCAACTTCGTTCGAGCAGGGGAGACCCCAACCCTGGTCGCAACTCTCCAACGAGTACCGTTCACCGGCGAACGGCCCCCCGGGGAATGGTGACAGATCAACGGCTGGGGACGTGGTGCGGCCCCGGCCCGGCCCCGGCCCGGAACAGCCCACTCTACCGGGCCAGGTATCCGGAGGTCAGTGCTCCGCTGCGGACGTGACCAGTTCGGTGAGGACTCCGTGGCAGTCCTTGGGGTGCAGGAAGGTGATCCTGGAGCCCATCGAACCGGTCCGGGGCTCGTCGTACAGCACCCGGACGCCCTTGTCCCGGATCGCCGCGGAATCCCCGTCCACGTCGGCGGTGCCGAAGGCGATGTGGTGGACCCCCTCGCCGTTCTTCGCCAGCCATTTGCCCACGGCGGAGTCCTCCCGGGTCGGCTCCAGGAGCTGGAGGTAGGAGGCGCCCCCGTCGGACGTATCGTTGATCTTGAGCATGGCTTCCCGTACGCCCTGCTCCTCGTTGATCTCGGAGTGGAAGACCTCGAACCCGTACGTCGAGCGGTAGAACTCGACCGTCCGGTCCAGGTCGAAACAGGCGATTCCGATGTGATCGATGCGCGTCAGCATGGAACCAGTGCAGCGCCGTCCGCATGGTTACGCAACGTGCGCGCCGTCACACCCGCTGCCGGATGACGGGCGGGGGACCGCTCAGTACATTCAAGTAAACCCTCGTTCACTTCTCACCCAAGGGGCGCTCCTCATGTCTGGAACGACCGACACCACCTCTGTGATCGTCGCGGGCGCGCGTACGCCCATGGGCCGCCTCCTCGGCTCGCTGAAGAGCTTCTCCGGGGCCGATCTCGGCGGCATCGCCATCAAGGCCGCGCTGGACCGGGCCGGTATCGGCGGAGACCAGGTCGAGTACGTGATCATGGGGCAGGTGCTCCAGGCCGGTGCGGGCCAGATCCCGGCCCGCCAGGCCGCGGTCAAGGCGGG
Organism: Streptomyces sp. NPDC058195; assembly: GCF_042883525.1. Classification (NCBI taxonomy): domain Bacteria; kingdom Bacillati; phylum Actinomycetota; class Actinomycetes; order Kitasatosporales; family Streptomycetaceae; genus Streptomyces; species Streptomyces sp. NPDC058195. Next base: position 21,363 of record NZ_JBHVVM010000027.1, on the reverse strand, counting down.
CATCCCGATGAACGTCCCCGCGCTCACCGTGAACAAGGTCTGCCTGTCCGGGCTCGACGCCATCGCCCTGGCCGACCAGCTGATCCGCGCGGGCGAGTTCGAGGTGGTCGTCGCGGGCGGACAGGAGTCCATGACCAACGCCCCGCACCTGCTCCCGAAGTCCCGCGAGGGCCACAAGTACGGGGCGATCGAGATGCTCGACTCGATGGCGCACGACGGGCTGACCGACGCCTTCGAGAACATCGCGATGGGCGAGTCCACCGAGAAGCACAACACCCGCCTCGGGCTGACCCGCGCCGACCAGGACGAGATCGCCGCGCTCTCCCACCAGCGCGCCGCCGCCGCCCAGAAGAACGGGGTCTTCGAGGCCGAGATCACCCCGGTCGAGATCCCGCAGCGCAAGGGCGACCCGGTCCTCTTCTCCAAGGACGAGGGCATCCGCCCGGAGACCACCGCGGAGTCCCTGGGCAAGCTGCGGCCGGCCTTCGCCAAGGACGGCACGATCACCGCGGGCACCTCCTCGCAGATCTCCGACGGCGCGGCCGCGGTCGTCGTCATGAGCAAGGCCAAGGCCCAGGAGCTGGGCCTGGACTGGATCGCCGAGATCGGCGCCCACGGCAACGTGGCCGGTCCGGACAACTCGCTCCAGTCGCAGCCGTCCCACGCGATCCTGCACGCCCTGAAGAAGGAGGGCCTGGAGGTCGCCGACCTGGACCTGATCGAGATCAACGAGGCCTTCGCGGCCGTGGCCGTCCAGTCCATGAAGGACCTGGGCGTCACCCCGGAGAAGGTCAACGTCAACGGCGGCGCCATCGCGCTCGGCCACCCGATCGGCATGTCCGGCGCCCGGGTCGTCCTGCACCTGGCGCTGGAGCTGAAGCGGCGCGGCGGCGGTGTCGGCGCGGCGGCGCTGTGCGGCGGCGGCGGCCAGGGCGACGCGCTGATCGTCCGCGTCCCGGGCAAGTAGACAAGCAGCGGTACGCAACGAGTGAACGGAGCGGTGATGGTGGACGTCCCCACCCTGGTGGAGCAGGCACGTGCGGGCCGGCCGCGGGCTGTGGCCCGGCTCATCTCCCTGGTGGAGGGGGCGTCCCCCCAACTGCGCGAGGTGATGGCGGCGCTGGCGCCGCTGACCGGCAACGCCTACGTGGTCGGCCTGACCGGATCGCCGGGGGTCGGCAAGTCGACCTCGACGTCGGCGCTCGTCTCGGCGTACCGGCGGGCCGGGAAGCGGGTCGGCGTCCTCGCCGTCGACCCCTCCTCGCCGTTCTCCGGCGGGGCGCTGCTCGGCGACCGGGTCCGGATGTCGGAGCACGCCTCCGATCCGGGCGTCTACATCCGCTCCATGGCCACCCGCGGCCATCTGGGCGGGCTCGCCTGGTCGGCACCGCAGGCCATCCGGGTGCTGGACGCGGCGGGCTGCGAGGTGATCCTGGTGGAGACGGTCGGGGTCGGCCAGTCGGAGGTGGAGATCGCCTCCCAGGCCGACACCTCCGTCGTCCTGCTGGCGCCCGGCATGGGCGACGGCATCCAGGCGGCGAAGGCCGGAATCCTGGAGATCGGCGACGTGTACGTGGTCAACAAGGCCGACCGGGACGGCGCGGACGCCACCGCCCGCGAGCTCAACCACATGCTGGGCCTGGGCGAGGCCCGCGGCCCCGGCGACTGGCGGCCGCCCATCGTCAGGACGGTCGCCGCCCGGGGCGAGGGCATCGACGAGGTCGTCGAGGCGCTGGAGAAGCACCGGGCCTGGATGGAGGAGCACGGCGTGCTCGCCGAGAGGCGCCGGGCCCGTGCCGCACGCGAGGTCGAGACCATCGCCGTCACGAGGCTGCGCGAGCGCATCGGCGACCTGCACGGCGACCGCCACCTCGACGCGCTCGCCGAGCGCATCGTGGCCGGTGGCCTCGACCCGTACGCCGCCGCCGACGAACTGGTCGCGGGGCTCACCGACGGGTCCTGACCCGGCCGGACGGCACCGGGGCGGGGACGGCGTGCGGGCCGCCCCCGCCCCGGTGCGTCCCGCGTGCCCCGGCCCTCGCGCCCCGCGCTCCTCCGGCGCCGCCCCGCATGACGTGTCCGTGGCAGGATGACCGCCGGACCGGACCGGCACCCCTGTACGCGGTGCCCGCCGGTCCCTGCGTACGACGGGGGGAGTGGCGCATGCTGGGTCCGCTGCGGGAGGACTCGCCGAGACGGATCGGGCCGTACGCGATACGGGCCAGGCTCGGTGCGGGCGGCATGGGGGAGGTCTTCCTCGGCCTGAGGGACGGCGGTGGTGAGCCGGTCGCGGTCAAGACCGTCCGCCGCGACGTGGCCAAGGACCCCGGCTTCCGCACCCGCTTCCGCCGCGAGATCGCCGTCGCCCGCTCCGTCACCGGTCCCCACCTCGCCCCCCTGCTCGACGGCGACGCCGACGCCGAGGTGCCCTGGCTCGCCACCGGCTACGTGGCCGGGCCCACCCTCTCCGCCGCCGTGCGCCGGGCCGGGGCGATGGACGAGGCCGGGGTACGGATGCTCGGCGCCGCCCTGGCCCGCGCCCTGGCCGCCGTCCACGCGGCCGGGATCGTCCACCGCGACATGAAGCCCGGCAACGTGATGCTCGCGGCGGACGGGCCGCGCCTGATCGACTTCGGGATCGCCCGGAAATCCGGGGCCACCCCGCTCACCACCACCAGCCGCATGGTCGGCAGCCCCTCCTTCATGTCCCCGGAGCACGTGGCGGGCAGCGGGCGCGTGGTGCCCGCCTCGGACGTGTTCTGCCTGGCCTCGGTGCTCTGCTTCGCCGTCACCGGACGCGACCCCTTCGGAGACGGGCCGGTGGCCGCCGTGCTCTACCGGGTCAAGTACGTCGAGGCCGACCTCGACGGGGTGCCGGACGCGCTCCGCGCCGTCCTGGAGCGCTGCCTGGCCGCCGACCCGGCCGCCCGCCCGGACGCCGCCGCGCTCGCCGGTCTGCTAGGCCCCGGCGCGGCCGGACGGTGGCCGGGGGCGGTGACGGACCACATCGCCGAGTACGCGCGCGAACTGGCCCGGGTCGCCGCCCTGCCCGGCCCCCTGCTGCCCGGCTACACCCCGACCGAGGTGACCCCCGACAGCCGCCCCTCGCTCCACCAGCTGCCCACCCAGGGCCCCGCCCCGGCCGGGGCCGCCGGGCCGCACGGCGCGCCCACCCAGGGCCCCGGGCTCCCCGCGGGCACCACGCGTGCCCCCGCTCCGCGCCGCTCCCGGCGCCCCCTGGCCCTCGCGCTGGCCGCGCTGATCGCGGCGGGCGCGGCCTCCGGGGGCTACCTGGCCTGGCGCGACGGCCGGGGCGGCACCGGAGCGGACCACCGCGCGGGAGAGCGGGCCCGGCACGCCAGGATCGTCGCGGGCGTGGGCGAGGACGGCGGCCCGGACGCCTCGGGCACCGTCCCGTACGGCCGCGACGCCCGCCCCGCGGGGTGGACGAAGTCCTGGAAGGGGAAGTTCAGCGGCTCGCCGATCGGCTGCTCCGCCGGGCGCGACGTACTGGTCTGCCGGAAGACGGACGGCACGTACGAGGCGCTGTCGGCGGCGGACGGGCACCGGATGTGGACGCTGGACACGGGGGAGACCTCGCGCTCGGCGGGCTGGGGGCCCACCGGCCAGTTCTTCATGCCGGCCGGTGCCACCCTCCCCACGGTGCACGACGACACCGTGCTGCTCGCCGCGGGCGAACGCCTCCAGGCGCTGGACGCCCGGACCGGTACGGTCCGCTGGGAGGTCCGGGGCGGCGGCGCGCACGACACGGACAGCGCCCCGATGGTGGCCGGCGGCCTGGTCCTCGCCGCCACCTCCTGGTCGTCCGAGGGCGCCGAGCTCGCCGCGTACGACCTGCGCGACGGCGCCCGGAAGTGGCACCGGCCGCTGGCCCCCGAGGTGGTGGCCAAGGGCGCGCGGCGCAATTTCTGGCCGGTCGCCACGGATGGCGAGGCGGTGTACGCGATCAGCTCGCAGGGTCCGAAGGCCTTCCGCGCGAAGGACGGCACGCCGCTCGGCTCGGCGGGCGGCGACAGCGCGTCCTGCGGGGAACTGCGGCTGTGGGGCGCGTTTGCCTACTGCCCGGTCTACACCGGCAACCAGGACGCCACCGGCTTCGGCACCGACACCAGCGTGCTGCGGCTCGACGCGGCCACGCTCAGGGAACAGGGGCGGGTGCCGCTGGACTCCGGACTCGTCGCACAGGCCACCGTCACCGCGCTCGGCGAACGGGTGATGGTCCTGCGCCGGGGCTACGCGTACACGCCGGACGTGCCCGACGAGATGCTCGTCATCGGCCGGGACAAGGGGCGCACGCTCGGCAGGTTCCCGCTCGCGGTGAAGACCGGCGAGGGGATGAGCAACCCGGTCTCCGACGCCCTGATCGTCGCCGACACCATCCTCTGGGCGGACAGCACGGCGCTGTACTCCCTTCCGGTCCGCCCCGACGGCACCCTCGGCGACCTGGTGAGGACCCGCCTCGCGGGCGCCCCGGGCCCGAGCCGCACGCCCCGGTACGACATGGCGGACGGCGTTCAGCTGGACAAGGAACTGAACGACCCGCAGGTGCTGCCGGTCGGCGGCGTGGTGCAGATCGTGTACGACGACGGCACCACGCTCTCCGTACCGCTGCCCGGCTGAAGGCGTGAGAGGACCCCGCAGTGATCGAGCCGCTCCCGCCCGGCAGAGCCCGGCTGATCGGCCCCTACCAGCTCCTCGGGCTGCTGGGCGCCGGAGGCATGGGCGAGGTCTACCTGGCCCGCCCGGCCGGTGCGCCGGACCCGTACGCGGGGCTGGTCGCGCTGAAGACCGTACGCGCCGACCTCGACCTCGACGACGGCTTCCGGATCCGCTTCCGGCGCGAGATCAGCGCGGCGGGCGCGGTGCGCAGCCCGCACACCGCGGCGCTCGTCGGAGGTGACGCGGACGGGCGGCTGCCCTGGCTGGCGACCGAGTACGTTCCTGGCCCCTCCCTCGCGGAGGCGGTGATCCGGGGCGGACCGCTGCCCGAGCCGGTGGTCCGCGCGGCGGGCGCTGGTCTGGCCCGCGCGCTCGCCGCCATGCACGCGGTCCGCGTGCTCCACCGCGACCTCAAGCCGGGCAACGTCCTGCTCGGCGCCGACGGGCCGAAGGTCATCGACTTCGGGATCGCCCAGGCCTTCGACGCCACCCAGCTCACCCGGACCGGGGTGGTCGTGGGCAGCCCCGGCTACATCTCGCCCGAGCACGTCAACGGCTCCCGGGCGCTCGTCCCCGCCTCCGACGTGTTCTGCCTGGGCGCGGTGCTCGCCTTCGCGGCGACCGGGCGGGGGCCGTTCGACGACTCCGACATGGCCGCCGTGATCTTCCGGATCGCCCGGGGCGAGGCCGAACTCTCCGGGGTGCCGCCCCGGCTGCGCGCGGTGATCGAGGAGTGCCTGCGCGGCGATCCCGCGGCCCGGCCGACCCCCGGGGAACTGGCCGGGCTGCTGCTGCCGCGGGGCGCGTCCGGCGGACCGTTCCCCTGGCCGCAGGCGGTACGGACCCAGCTCGACGCCCATGCGGCGGGGGCGCACGCCGCCGCGCTGGCGGCGGCGCCGTCCGCCGCCGTACCACCGGCGCCGACCGGGGCCCCGGGCCCCGGGGGAGCCGCTCCCGCGCCGGTCCCGGCACCGGTGACGGTCCCGGACCGGCCGGGGCGGCGGGGCGGCCGGGGCCCGCGGACCGCGCTGGCCGCCGCGGCCGCGGTGGTGTGCGTGGTGCTGGGGGCGGTGCTGCTGCCGCGGTTCTTCGCCGGCGAGGGCGGCAGCGGCGGGGACCGGGCGGCCGGGCCCTCCGCCTCCGCCTCGGACGCGGCAGGGACGAAGGGCGGGCCCGTCGTGATCCCGGGTGCCGACGCGGGGCACACCGGGGACTTCGGCACGGCCGCCGCGGACATCACCCGGAAACCGGCGGGCTGGCGGGCCTGGAAGACCCGGATCGGGAACGGTCCGGTGGCCTGCGCCCAGGCGGGGGCCTCGCTGGTCTGCGGCGGCCCGCGGGGTGTCACCGCGCTGGACGCGGCGAGCGGCGAGCGGCGCTGGCAGTCCGCCGCGGGCACCGGACCGGCGTCGGTGGCCGCCGTCCTCGGCACCACCGTCTACGCCTTCGAGAAAGGCGCCCTGGTGGCGCGCGGCCTCGCCGACGGCGCCGGGCGATGGCGGGAGCCGCTGCCCTCCGGCACCCGGGTGACCGCCTCCGTGCAGTCGGGCGGCGTGCTCCACTACGCGACCCGGGCCACCGGCACGGGCACCTCCCGGCTCGTGGCCCACCGGCTCACCGGCAGCCACCGGGCCGTCTGGGACAAGCCGTGGAACGACCGGGCCGACACGGCGGAACTGGCCCTCGCCGACGGCCGCCTCGTCGCGGTCGGCGACGGGATCACCGTACTGAAGGCCACGGACGGCACCCCGCTGGCCACCGTCGCCGCCGGTGAGGTCACCTGCCGCACCCCCGTCCTGAAGGGCGCCGACCTGCTCTGCTCAGGCCCGAAGGGGCTGACCGTCATCGACGTGACGGCCCCGGACCGCCGCCGCTCGTACGCCCCCGGCGTGGACATCGCCTACCGGCCCGCCGTTTCACGAGACGGCACGATCGTGATCAGCGACAGGAAACAGGTGTACGCGCTCCGGCTCTCCGACGGCCAGCTGGTCTGGGCGACCCGGGAGGAGTCCGAGGGCCTGGAGACCGAGGGCGCCCCCGCCCTGGCCGGGGACCGGGCCGTCCTCGTCGCCGGATACGGCACGCGGGCGCTCGGACTGAAGGCGCCCGGCACGGGGAGCGCGGAGAGCTCGGGCTACAAGCAGTACACGGGCTGGCCCGCGCCGCCGGGCGATCCGCTGGACCCGGCCACGGTCTCGCTGATCGCCCAGGGCGACGTCCTGTTCATGAGCTTCGCCGACGGCACGGTCCTCTCGGGCAACGCGCCCTAGAACCGTTCTCCGCCGCCGACTCCGCCTCAGCCTCAGTCGTCGTCGCCGTCGTGGTCGTCGTCCACGGGGCTGGCCGACACCTTGCCGGTGGCCGCGTCGACCTTCAGCTCGTGCTCCTTGCCGTCCTTGGCCCTGACCTCGACCTCCCAGTGCTGCGCCCGGCCGTCGCGGTCGTGGTCCAGGTCCACCGAGGTCACCGTCCCCGGGCTCGACTTCAGCGCGGCGTCGACGGCCGCGTCCAGAGAGACCCGGGCCGGACCCGACGCCTTCTGGCCGCGGTCGTCGCCGTCGTCCTCGTCGGTGTGCTGGCCGAGCACCTTGCCGTTGCCCGCGTCCACCGTCACGTCGTGCCGGGCCTTGTCGGAGCCGTACACGTCGACCTCCCAGACGAGCCCGCCGTCCTCGTCGTCCAGCTCCGCCTCGGTGGCCGTGCCGGGGACCGCCCGCAGGGCCGCCGCCACCGCGTCCTTCACGTCCACCCGGGCGGTGCCGTCGTCCGCCACGCTGCTCCTGGCCTCGCGGTCGTGGCCGTTGTCGTCCGCGAAGGCGACCGCGGTGGCGGCTCCGCCGCCCGCCAGTACGGCGGCCGTGACGGCGGCGATGACGATCTTGCGCTTCATGGGGGTTCCTCCTGATCGGGTGCGCTGGTTCTCGACGGGAACCACTCTGCCGGGGCCACGCTGAACGCAGCCTGAAGCCGCCTGAAGCCGTCTTCAGCTCCGGTTTGCGAACCTGTGGGGTATGCGCCTGTTGATCGTGGAGGACGAGAAGCGGCTCGCGACGGCCCTGGCCGCGGGGCTCACCGCCGAGGGCTTCGCCGTGGACGTGGTCCACGACGGCCTCGAAGGGCTGCACCGGGCCACCGGGGGCGGCTACGACCTGGTGGTCCTCGACATCATGCTGCCCGGGATGAACGGCTACCGGGTCTGCGCCGCCCTGCGTGCCGCCGGGGACGAGACCCCGATCCTGATGCTGACGGCGAAGGACGGCGAGTACGACGAGGCCGAGGGCCTGGACACCGGTGCCGACGACTACCTGACCAAGCCGTTCTCGTACGTCGTGCTGCTGGCCAGGATCAGGGCGCTGCTGCGGCGCCGCGGGGGCGGCTCCGGCTCCCCGGTGCTCACCGTCGGCGCCCTGCGGATGGACACCGCGGCCCGCCGGGTCCATCTCGACGGCGCCGAGATCACCCTCACCGCCAAGGAGTTCGCGGTACTGGAACAGCTCGCGCTGCGCCCCGGCGAGGTGGTGAGCAAGGCGGACATCCTGGAGCACGTCTGGGACTTCGCCTACGACGGCGACCCGAACATCGTCGAGGTGTACGTGAGCACCCTGCGCCGCAAGCTCGGCGCGGAGACCATCCGCACGGTGCGCGGCGCCGGATACCGGCTGGAGGCACGGTGAGGTCGGTACGGGCCAGGGCCGCGCTCGGCGCCACCGTGGTCGTCGCCCTCGCGCTGATCGGCGCCGGGCTCGGCGTCCTGTTCGTCCTGCGCGCCAACCTCACCGGCCAGGCGGGGCTCCAGGCCGAGGTGGTGGCCCGGGAGGTGGCCGGGCAGCTGGCCCTCGGCGTGCCCTACGCCGGCCTGGAGACGCGCGACGAGGAGGACCACCCGGTCCAGGTGACCGACGACGAGGGGCGGGTGGTCGCCGTCTCCAAGGACCTCCAGGCGATCACCGGCACGGGCACGGACCGGGTCACCCCGCTCCCGCCCCCCGTGACCGGCGGCACGGGCGGCTCTGGGGGCCGGGGCGACGACGACGGCGATGACGACGACGTCTCCGCCGCTCCCGGCCGGGGCGAGGTCGACTCCGACGAACCGGATTTCGGCAACGGCACCGCCACCGTCGACGGCGAGCGCGCCGACTACCGCTTCGCCTCCGTCCGGGCCACCACCCCCGCCGGGGAGACCCTGACCGTCCACGCGGGCGCCCCGCTCGCCGCCGAGCAGCAGGCCGTGGGCACCGTGCGCGACTCGATGCTGGTGGGCCTGCCGGTGCTGCTGGTCGTCGTCGGCGGGGTGACCTGGCTGGTGACCCGGCGGGCGCTGCGCCCGGTCGAGGGCATCCGGCGGGAGATGGCCGCGATCACCGCCTCCGAGGACCTGGGCAGGCGGGTGCCCGAGCCGGACTCGCGCGACGAGGTCGCCCGGCTGGCCCGGACCACCAACGAGACCCTGGAGGCCCTGGAGTCCTCGGTGGAACGGCAGCGGCGCTTCGTCGCCGACGCCTCGCACGAGCTGCGCAGCCCGATCGCCTCCCTGCGCACCCAGCTGGAGGTGGCCGCCGCCCATCCGGAGCTGCTGGACCTGCCGGGCGCGGTCGCCGACACCGTACGGCTCCAGACGCTGGCCGCCGATCTGCTGCTGCTGGCCCGGCTGGACGCGGGGGAGCGGCCCGGCGGTACGCGGGTGGACCTGGGGCGGCTGGCACGGGAGGAGGTGGCCCGGCGTACCGGGGACCGGATCGCGGTGACGGTGTCCGTGCCGGAGGAGGGACCGCGGGGCGGGCGGTTCGAAGTGACCGGTTCGCGCGGGCAGCTGGCGAGGGTGCTCGGCAATCTGCTGGACAACGCGGAGCGCCACGCGCGCGGCGCGGTGACGGTCGAGGTGCGGGCGGCGCCGCGGGGCGCCGTGAGCGTGTCCGTCAGCGACGACGGGGCGGGGGTTCCCCCGGACCAGCGGGAGCGGATCTTCGAGCGCTTCGTACGGCTCGACGACGCCCGCAGCCGGGACGAGGGCGGCGCGGGGCTGGGCCTGGCCATCGCCCGGGACGTCGCCGTCCGGCACGGCGGCGGGCTGACGGTCGGCGACGCGCCGGAGGGCGGCGCCCGCTTCGAGCTCCGGCTGCCCGGAGCCGGCTGAGGCCGCCCGCGCCGGGCCGTCAGATCCGGCCGCGCCGTCCCCGGAGGTGATCGGCGACCGGGGCCAGCGCCGCGTGCAGGTTCTCCAGCGCCTCCGGGGTCAGCAGGTCCATGAAGTGCTTGCGCACCGAGGCCACGTGGTGCGGCGCCACCCGGCGCATGGTCTCGGCGCCCTGCTCGGTGAGGACCGCGTACAGACCGCGCCGGTCGGACTCGCAGTTCTCCCGGCGGACCAGCCCGGCGTTCTCCATGCGGGTGATCTGGTGCGAGAGCCTGCTCTTGGACTGCAGCGTCGCGGCGGCGAGGTCGCTCATCCGCATCCGCTGGTCGTCCGACTCCGAGAGGTTGACCAGGATCTCGTAGTCGTTGTTGGTCAGGCCGAACGGCTGGAGATCCTTCTCCAGCTGGTGCATCAGCAGCCTGCTGACATCCAGATGGGTGCGCCAGGCGCACTGCTCCGCGTCGTTCAGCCAGCGAGTGGCCGTCTCGGTCTCCATATATGGATTCTACCTAAGAAGTTGAAAGCTGGACGAAGTGGGAGTGTGACAGTCGGCACCCGTCCGGGAGCGGGTGCGGACGCGGGGCTCGGACGTGCGGCGTCACACTCCGCAGACTACCGTTCACCAACCGAAGCGGCGCTGGAGGTCCCCGAGCTGACCGGGCATCCGGGGGCTGGCGCCAGGTTGACCCCCGCGCCCCGGCACCCCGGTCTGGTCCGGCACCGCGCCCGTCGGCTGCTCGGGCATCAGCATCTCCGTCGACTGGAGCAGCACCGTGCCCGCGCCGACGAACTCGAACTGGTGCTCCTCGCCCGAGGTGCCCCCGATGCCGGTCAGCGACCGCAGCCCGCCCAGCACCCCGGTCAGGTACCCGTGGTCGTAGTGGTGGCACGGCGAGGGGCAGTCCGCCCAGCCCACCAGGGCCTGCGGATCGACCCGCAGCGGCGGCTCCATGAAGACCACCGGACCGTTGGAGGCGGCCACGAACTTCCCCGTGCCGATCAGGGTCAGAAATCCCGGCACGATCGACTGCTTGAGTGCCAGCGACGGCTGGTAGGCGAGCAGATTGCCGGACCGGATCGTCAGGTTCCCCTCGTCCAGGTCGTAGGAGTTCACGTCGAAGGCCCGGTCCGCCAGCAGCATCTTGCCGCTGCCCTCGGCCACCACCCAGTCACTCGCGTGCAGCGGTGAGTGGAAGCTCGTACGGATCAGCCGCTCGAAGCGGCCGTGGCCGATGCCGTTGAAGTCGATCCGCCCGTAGTAGGCGATCATCTTGCCCTTCTGCAGGAACCACTGGCTCCCCTTGAGCTCCACGCAGAAGGTGTACGCGTTGACGTTGTCGTCGCACGGCAGCGTCATCGGGTCGAAGACCACGGGCGTGCTCACAGCTTCTCCTCCGAGGCCTGGACGTACACCGCGCCGCTCCCGCTCAGCTCCAGCTGGAACGCCTCGCCGGAGCCGCGCCCCACCATGTCGCGCCAGCCGAGCGCGGTCGACAGCTTGTTCCGTACGTCGCCGTGGTGCGCCACGTACGCCTGCGGGTCCACGTGCACCTCGCGGCCGGGCGTGACCGGCAGCTCGATCACCCCGCCGTGGGCCATCACCGCGACCGCGCCGTGCCCCGTGAGCGTGGTGGTGAACAGGCCCTGGCCGGTCACCTGGCCGCGCACCATGCCCATCACGCCGCCCTGCGACCCCATGAACATCGTGGACTGCTGGAGCGTCCCGTCGAAGGCGAGCAGCCGGTCGGCCTCCACGTACAGGGTGTCGCCGGACAGGCTGATCACCTGGATGTGGTGGCCGCCGTGGCCGAACAGCACCGTGCCGCTGCCCTCGACCGTCATCAGCGGCGTCGCCTCGCCCGCCACCCGGCGGCCGATCATCGACATCACGCCGCCCTGGCCGCCCTGGATGTTCGGGGTGAACGACACCTCGCCGCGGTAGGCGAGCATCGCGCCCCGCTGGCTGAACAGCTTCTGGCCGGGCACCACCGTCGCCTCGACCATCTTCGCGTTGATCTCGCGGAACGGCATCAGACATCGCCTCCGAGGGTGTTCCGCTCGCTGGGCTGGACGTAGACGACGCCCTCGCCCTCGAAGCGGATCTGGAAGGCCTCCCCGGACCCCTCGCCGATCAGGGTCCGGAAGTTCACCCCGGACTGGAGGTGCTGCTGGAGGCTGCCCTGATGGGCGATGTAGGCGCCCGGGTCCACGAAGAGCGGGTACTGCGCCGAGACCCGCAGCGCCACCGCCGCGCCGTCCGACATGATCGCCACCTGCCCGGTGCCCTCGACGGTGGTGGTGAACAGGCCGTTGCCGCTCGCCCCGCCGCGCAGGCCGGTGAAGGTGGTGCCGGTGCGCAGCCCGGCGTCGGTGCACAGCAGGTTGCTGGCCTCGACGTACAGCTTGTCGTTGTGCAGCGAGACCAGGTTGATCTCGCTCGCCCGGTCCGCGAAATAGCAGGTGCCCTGGCCGGTCACCTGCATCACGACCATCTGCTCGCCGGTCAGTCTGCGGGTCACCACGCCGCGCAGCCCGTCGCCGCCACCGGTCATCTTCTTGAACGTCATCCGGCCGTCGTAGGCGACCATCGAGCCGTTCTTCGCCTTGACGGCGTCCCCGGTCAGGTCGACGGCGAGCGTTCTGCTGCCTTGGAGTCGGAACATTGCCACGGGCCGACGTTAGCGGCAGGCTCCCGGACAGAACAGGGCCCGAAGGCGCGGCACCCGCCCCGCACCGCCCCTGATACGCGTCCGGGACAGGATCCGTACGCAACCGGGACGTACGGCTCCGGCGGCACGTGAGCCGGTACACACCGCCCCGGGGGCGGGAAGCCGTCGCACCGATGCCACAATGGGGCGAGCTTGTGCCTTGATTCACAAGCCGTCTCTTCGCAAGCCGTCACCGTTCTCCCACCGAAGGTGCCCCCGTGGACGTCAAGACCGCTACCGCCCTGCACCGGCTGCGCCTCATCTCGGTTCCCGAGGCGCTCTCCTTCCCGGCCCTGATCATCTTCGGCTCGGTCCTCAGCCGGGTCTCGGACATCGACTTCCTGATGATGCCGCTCGGCATCCTGCACGGCGTGCTCTTCGTGATCTACGCCGTCCTGCTGCTCGACGTCTGGTCGAAGACCAAGTGGCCGCTGAAGCGCGTCGCGTTCTTCTTCCTGCTCGCGGTGGTCCCGTTCGGCGGGCTGTACGGCGACAAGCAGCTCAAGCGCTACGAGGCCGACGGCGTCATCGCGGCCCGCGCTCGCCGCGAGGGCGTGGTCAGCGCCTGACCCCCGCGCGCACGGACCGGTATCCGGACGCCTTCGACGCAGGGGCTGAAACGCCCTGACCCGCGCGCACGGACCGGTATTCCGCGTCCGAACTCCCTGACGAGCCCCCTTTGCCGGGGCTCGTCCGCATGTGCGGCGGTCCCGTTCCGGTGCCGTCGGGGTGATCCCGTCGCATTCGGACCGAAGTTCGAGACAGAGCTGACCAGCATATGACCAGTGGGTAAGGTCGGTGCCGTGCCGAAGCCGCTCAGTCTCCCCTTCGACCCCATCGCCCGCGCCGACGAACTCTGGCAGCAGCGCTGGGGTCCGGTGCCCTCGATGGGCGCGATCACCTCGATCATGCGTGCCCAGCAGATCCTGCTCGCCGAGGTCGACGCGGTCGTCAAGCCGTACGGACTGACCTTCGCCCGCTACGAGGCGCTGGTGCTGCTCACCTTCTCCAAAGCCGGTGAACTGCCGATGTCCAAGATCGGCGAGCGGCTGATGGTGCACCCCACCTCCGTCACCAACACGGTGGACCGGCTGGTCCGCTCCGGCCTGGTCGGCAAGCGCCCCAACCCCAACGACGGCCGCGGCACGCTCGCCTCCATCACCGACAAGGGCCGCGAGGTCGTCGAGGCGGCCACCGCGGACCTGGTCGCCATGGAGTTCGGCCTCGGGGCGTACGACGCCGAGGAGTGCGCGGAGATCTTCGCGCTGCTGCGCCCGCTGCGGGTGGCGGCGCGCGATTTCGAAGAGGCGTAGCCGCCGCGGCGGGGCGGCGTAGCCGGGGAATCACGGGGCGTAGAACGGCGTTTCGAGAGACCGGCCCGCCGCAAGATCGCCCCGGGCGTCCGGTTAGGCTCGATGCCATGAAACGCAGTGTGCTGACCCGGTACCGGGTGATGGCCTACGTCACCGCCGTCATGTTGCTGGTGCTCTGCACCTGCATGGTCTTCAAGTACGGCTTCGAGACCGGAGAGGGCCTGACGCTCGTCGTCTCCCAGATCCACGGGGTCCTCTACATCATCTACCTGATCTTCGCCTTCGACCTCGGTTCCAAGGCGAAGTGGCCGATGGGCAAGCTGCTCTGGGTGCTGATCTCCGGCACGATCCCGACGGCCGCGTTCTTCGTCGAGCGCAAGGTCGTCCGCGAGGTCGAGCCGCTGATCACCGACGCGGCCCAGGCGACCGCCAGGGCCTGACCGGCGCGGGCCCGGCCCGCGCCCGTCCGCACCACCGAAACCGCCCCGTGCGAAGCGCCGGGCGGTTTCCCATCGACATTTAGTAGGACGTCCTAGTAAATTCGATCGTATGGACGCTGAAGCGATCGAGGAAGGCCGCCTCCGCTGGCAGGCCCGTTACGACAAGGCCCGCAAGCGTGACGCGGACTTCACCACGCTCTCCGGGGATCCGGTCGAGCCCGTCTACGGCCCCCGCCCCGGGGACACGTACGACGGGTTCGAGCGGATCGGCTGGCCCGGTGAGTACCCCTTCACGCGAGGGCTCCACGCCACCGGCTACCGCGGCCGGACCTGGACCATCCGCCAGTTCGCCGGGTTCGGCAACGCCGAGCAGACCAACGAGCGGTACAAGATGATCCTGGCGGCGGGCGGCGGCGGCCTCAGCGTCGCCTTCGACATGCCGACGCTGATGGGCCGCGACTCCGACGACCCCCGCTCGCTCGGCGAGGTCGGCCACTGCGGTGTGGCCATCGACTCCGCCGCCGACATGGAGGTCCTCTTCAAGGACATCCCGCTCGGCGATGTCACCACGTCCATGACGATCAGCGGACCGGCCGTCCCGGTCTTCTGCATGTACCTGGTCGCGGCCGAGCGCCAGGGCGTCGATCCGGCGGTGCTCAACGGCACGCTCCAGACCGACATCTTCAAGGAGTACATCGCGCAGAAGGAGTGGCTCTTCCAGCCCGAGCCGCACCTGCGCCTCATCGGCGACCTGATGGAGCACTGCGCCCGGGGCATCCCCGCGTACAAGCCGCTCTCGGTCTCCGGCTACCACATCCGCGAGGCCGGGGCGACGGCCGCGCAGGAGCTCGCGTACACCCTCGCCGACGGCTTCGGCTACGTGGAGCTCGGCCTCTCCCGCGGGCTCGACGTCGACACCTTCGCGCCCGGTCTCTCCTTCTTCTTCGACGCGCACCTCGACTTCTTCGAGGAGATCGCCAAGTTCCGCGCCGCCCGCCGGATCTGGGCCCGCTGGATGAAGGAGACCTACGGGGCGAAGACCGACAAGGCCCAGTGGCTCCGCTTCCACACCCAGACGGCCGGGGTCTCGCTCACCGCCCAGCAGCCGTACAACAACGTCGTGCGCACGGCCGTGGAAGCCCTCTCCGCCGTCCTCGGCGGCACCAACTCGCTGCACACCAACGCCCTCGACGAGACCCTCGCGCTCCCCTCCGAGCAGGCCGCCGAGATCGCCCTGCGCACCCAGCAGGTGCTCATGGAGGAGACCGGCGTCGCCAACGTGGCCGACCCGCTGGGCGGTTCCTGGTACGTCGAGCAGCTCACCGACCGCATCGAGGCCGACGCCGAGAAGATCTTCGACCAGATCAAGGAGCGCGGCACCCGGGCCCACCCGGACGGGCAGCACCCGATCGGGCCCATCACCTCCGGCATCCTGCGCGGTATCGAGGACGGCTGGTTCACCGGCGAGATCGCCGAGTCCGCCTTCCGCTACCAGCAGGCGCTGGAGAAGGGCGACAAGCGGGTCGTCGGCGTCAACGTCCACCACGGCTCGGTCACCGGCGACCTGGAGATCCTGCGGGTCAGCCACGAGGTCGAGCGCGAGCAGGTCCGGGTCCTCGCCGGCCGCAAGGGCGCCCGTGACGACGCCCGGGTGCGGGCCGCGCTGGACGCCATGCTGGCCGCCGCCCGCGACGGCTCCAACATGATCGCCCCGATGCTCGACGCGGTGCGCGCCGAGGCCACCCTCGGGGAGATCTGCGGGGTGCTGCGCGACGAGTGGGGCACCTACACCGAGCCGCCCGGCTTCTGACCGGTGCCTTTCCCGGCGGCCCGCGCGTTACGCGGAGGAGGCCGCCGGGAGCCCCGCCAGCAGCAGCACGGTGAAGCGCCGGGCCCAGTCCTCGTCGACGGGTTCGGCGCTCACCAGCGCCCGGTGCACCACCGCGCCCGCGATCACGTCGAAGACCAGGTCGGCGGTCGCGGCGGCCCCCTCATCCGGCTCGACGGGCAACTCCCCGCGCCGCTGGGCCCGTTGGCGTCCCTGGAGCACCAGCCGCTTCTGCCGGTTCACGATCGAGTCACGGATCCTGGTGCGCAGTGCCTCGTCCCGGGTCGACTCCGCGACCACCGCCATCAGCGCGGTCCGCGTCTCCGGCCGCTCCAGCAGCGCGGCGAACTGGAGCACCACCGCCTGCACATCGGCCGACAGGCTGCCCAGATCCGGCAGTTCCAGCTCGTCGAAGAGGACCGCGACCGCGTCCACGACCAGCTCGTTCTTGCCCGCCCAGCGCCGGTACAGGGTCGTCTTGGCGACCCCGGCCCGCGTCGCCACGTCCCCCATGGTCAGTTTCGACCAGCCGAGATCGACCAGGGACGCGCGGGTCGCCTCCAGGATCGCCTCATCGGCGGCGGCGCTGCGCGGGCGTCCTGTTCGTGGGGGTTTGGGATGGTCGCGGCTCGGCATGCCGCGACCATACCGGTCAGTAGGGAGAACGGACCGGCCCCCGGTGCCGTGAGACAGATCACCGGTCGCGCCTGTGCGTGAACGGGATGCGGCAGTTACGCTACGGGTCGTAGCGTAAGGACGACGGCCGTGCCGTCGTGAACGCCGCAACCGATTGACAGCCACAGGCGCCGGATGGGGATCCGGTGCCGCTCGGGCCTTTCAGGGGCCCCCGGGCCGTGTCTGTCCGCACGCCCCGCACGCCGGCGAGGGCAACGGACAGGCCTGGTTCCGGTATCGCTTTCCGGATCGGTGCACCGAGGGGGGAGGATGTACGTATGCAGCCTAGGAACATGTCCATGAGCGGCGTCGTCGACCTCGCCGCGGTGAAGGCGGCCGGCGAGGCCAAGGTGAAGGCGGAGCAGGCCCGCGCCGAGACCGCCCGGCAGGGGGGTGGCGGTGCCGTGCCGCCCTCCGCCCTGGTGATCGATGTCGATGAGGCGGGCTTCGAGCGCGATGTCCTCCAGCGCTCCGCCGAGGTCCCGGTCGTCATCGACTTCTGGGCCGAGTGGTGCGAGCCGTGCAAGCAGCTGGGCCCGCTCCTGGAGCGCCTGGCCCACGAGTACAACGGCCGCTTCCTGCTGGCCAAGATCGATGTCGACGCCAACCAGATGCTGATGCAGCAGTTCGGCGTCCAGGGCATCCCGGCGGTCTTCGCCGTCGTCGCCGGGCAGGCCCTCCCGCTCTTCCAGGGCGCGGCCCCCGAGGCCCAGATCCGCCAGACGCTGGATCAGCTGATCCAGGTCGGCGAGGAGCGCTTCGGCCTCACCGGCATCGCGGTCGACCAGGACGCCGCCGCCGACGCCCCGGAGCCCGCCGAGGCCCCCGCCGGTCCGTACGACGACCTGCTGGCCTCGGCCGTGCAGGCGCTGGACGCGGACGACTTCGCCGGTGCCGTCCAGGCGTACCGGAGCGTCCTGTCCGACGATCCGGCCAATATGGAGGCCAAGCTCGGCCTCGCCCAGGCCGAACTCCTCTCCCGGGTCAAGGAGATGGACGCGCAGCAGGTCCGCGAGTCGGCCGCCGCGGACCCGGCCGACGTGCGGGCCCAGCTCGCCGCGGCCGACCTGGATCTGGTCGGGGGGCATGTCGAGGACGCCTTCGGCCGCCTCGTCGAGACGGTGCGGCGCACCTTCGGCGACGACCGGGACGCGGCGCGGCTGCGGCTGCTGGAACTGTTCGAGGTGATCGGCCCCGACGACCCGCGGGTCATGGCCGCGCGGACGGCTTTGGCCCGGGTCTTGTTCTGATGTGACAAGCGGCCGCGGAACCCGCACGGGAACCGCGGCCGTTTTCGCGCCCGGACGATAAGAGACGCCTCCGCTTTACCAAATCTTGATAAAGTCGCGGCCTGTTACTCGCAGTAAATCGCCTACGGAGATCTGTCCGCGTCGCCGCACCCTTGCCCCCTTTTGTCCTTCGCCCCGGTGCCACCCTGTGTGGCTGGGCGGTATCAGGCGGTCGAGCAAGGGTTATCGGGCCGTTACTAGCGAGTAACGAACCCCCTTGTGCCACGGGCGGGAATGCACCACGATCGGCCACGCTCGGTCCAATGACGCCAGCCCGGCTGCCAGTCGGCGCGGGCGGCCCCGTTGGTTCCCCACCGAGTGGGCCGACGGCAGTGATGTCGGCTCCGGGCAGGGGGGTTCCTGTCGTCCGGCAGGGCCTGTCCGAAACAGGCCGCGCGCACGCGCGGCCGGTGGTTGTCGCTCGGGGGTGATCGCCGGTGATTCGGACGCGGTTCCTGCCTCCGTGCGCGGGCGCTCTCCTTGCCGAGGACGTAGCACTTCTCCCATCCCAGGACGGGCCGAGGCCCGGACCGGAGATGTACGTCCGAGAAGGAGGAAAATAATGAGTTCCCAGGTTCGTGGCGGCACCAGATGGAAGCGTTTCGCTCTGGTCATGGTGCCGAGCGTCGTCGCGACCGCGGCGGTGGGTGTCGGTCTCGCGCAGGGTGCCCTCGCGGCGTCCTTCAGCGTGTCCGGCCAGAGCTTCAAGGTGCGTGCGGACAAGCTCGTCGGTGAGGACTTCGTCCAGTACGGCAGCGTCGCTACCGGCAAGGACCTCAAGGGCGAGGACGCCGCGCACGCCGTGGCCGTGTCCGGCTTCAGCAAGGCCACGATCACCAACATGTGCCAGTCGGTGGTCACGCCGAACCTGCCGTTCGGCCTCGGCAACGTCACGCTGCAGCTGAACGCGGGTACGGACCCGGCCAAGCCGGTCAGGGCGACCAACCTGTACCTCGATGTCGCCGAGCTCGACGCCGACGCGACCTTCAAGAACATCGACATCGGTGTCGCCGCCGGTGAGGTCGGCAAGCCCGGCATCCAGTCCGGCACCGAGAAGAAGGTCAACCCGAACGGTTTCGCGCAGCGCGCCGAGAGGGCGACGCTGAAGAACGTGAGGCAGACGGCGTGGGCGACCACGGCCGGTACGTTCAAGCTCAGCAACCTGAGCCTGCGCCTGCACAGTGGCGTCAAGGAGTGCTACTAAGCACCCGCCGGGTGGCCGGAGCGTCCCCGAGGGGCCTTCGGCCACCCACCCTTTCACTTCTCACAGCAGTACCGGTTCCAGGGAGCTGTTCTTCATGAGCCCCGAGTCCACAGGGCAGAACGAGCATTACCTCCGCGCCTTCCAGCGCGTATTCCGCACCTGGCGGGGTAATCGGCCGTTCTGGGCGGGCCTGTTCACCATGGTGGGTGGCCTTCCCATCGCGTATTTCCCGTACGCCAACATGCACCTCGGCAACGTCACGCTGGCCATGTCCACGACCGCCGGTGCCGGATCCCTGATCATCGGGGTCCTGTTGATAACGCTGGGGCTCACCATGTGGTTCCACCACATCGTGAGGGTGTTCGCGGGCGTCGCCGCGATCCTGCTGGCGCTGATCTCGATTCCGGTCGCCAACATCGGCGGCTTCCTGGTCGGTTTCCTGTTCTCCATGCTGGGCGGCGCGCTCTCCATCTCCTGGGCGCCGGGCGAGCCCGCTCCCCAGGACGCGGCGGCGGAGAAGGCCGGGGTGACCGGCGCCGGGACGCAGGAGCCCGGACCCGAGTTCCACAGCGCGGCGGCGGTGCCGCAGCAGCCGGAGCAGTACGACACGACAGTCGAGGCCGATGGCGGGAGGCACCGTGCGGGGTGACGAGACGCAGCTGAACTCAACCGGGGAACGCCTCGGTGCCAGGAGCGGGCCGCGCCACGCGGCTCCCCGGAAGTCGTTGCTGACGAAGCTGCACATCCCGGCGGGCAAGGCCTTCGCGCTCGCCGCGATGCCGACGGCCGTCTTCGTGGGCATGGGACTCACCCCCAAGCTCGCGCTGGCCGACGACAACCCGGACATCCCGTTCGCGCCCGGCCCCTGTGTCACCCGCTCCGACGAGCCGGTCGAGTCACCCTCGCCGTCCGCCTCGAAGACCACCTCGCCGTCCCCGTCCGCCACCGAGTCCGGCGACGGGAAGAAGGACGACACGACGACGGCCCCGAAGCCGTCCGAGACCCCGTCCGCCGGGGACGCCGTGAAGCCCGAGGCGAAGTCCGCCGGGGACGCGGTGAAGCCCGGGGCGGAGTCCGCCGGGGCCGACACCGCCGGGCCGGGCAGCACGCCCGCCCCGGAGAAGCCGAAGAACCCGCTCGACCCGCTGGGCGTCGGCGACGCGCTGCGGGACTTCTTCGGCATCCCCGACCCGGAGGCCGGGAGCCCGTCTCCCGAGGCGAGCACCGAGGCCCCGCAGCCCGAGGCGTCCAAGGACACGGACGCGGACGTGCCCGCCGGCACGCCGGCCGGGAGGGCCGCGGACGCCGAGAAGGAGACGGCCGACAAGACCGCCGCCGCCATCCGCGAGGCCGCGGGCAAGGCGGGCAGGACGGTCGAGGAGCTCGACGACAGCGCCAGGGGAACCGACGCCAAGAAGGACGCGGACGTCCCGGACGGCGCCAAGCAGCCCTTCCCCTGCCCGACCCTCGACGCCGAGGCGCTGGCCGCGGCCGACCTGGACACGGGCGTCCCGCTCGTCCCGGACGACCCGTGGATCCTGGAGAGTTCGGCGCTCACCCTCAGCGGACTCGACTACAAGGGCATCGTCGAGGTGAAGACGTACAACGGCACCGTGAAGAAGGTGCTGAAGTTCACCGCCAGCTCCATCGACATCGACAACCTCCACCAGAAGACCGTCGGCCCGGCCGGGACGACGGCCCATGTGGAGGCGCGGAAGGGCTCCAAGTCCACCATCCGCGACGGTGAGGTGACGATGTACACCGAGGAGCTGAAGGGCAATCTCTTCGGTCTCATCCCGGTGACGTTCAGTCCCCAGGCGCCGCCCCCGCTGAACGTGCCCTTCGCCGTCTTCACCAAGGTGAAGGTGACGCAGGCCGGCCAGTTCGGCGGCACCCTCACGGTTCCCGGGCTGCACAACTACTTCACCGGCGGCAACTAGGGTCTTTCGTTTGGATCAGGCTGGATCAGGGAGCGGGGGCTGGTGCGTGCAGCTGCGAGGCGGAGGAAGGAGCCGACGCGGAGCGTCGGTGACTGACGACAACGCGGCAGATGTGCGTGCCGGCCCCCGCGAGCCCGGCATGATCCAAACGA
>NZ_JBHVVM010000026.1:0-123824 GCF_042883525.1 Streptomyces sp. NPDC058195 | reverse complement strand
AGCCGACGCGGAGCGTCGGTGACTGACGACAACGCGGCAGATGTGCGTGCCGGCCCCCGCGAGCCCGGCATGATCCAAACGAGAGGCCCTAGCCCCGGCGACGCGGGCGGCGCGGCAGGGCTCGCTCCCAGGGGCACGCGGGCAGCGGCAGCGGTCACGGGGACGCGAGCTACGGGCAGCGGCAGCGCTCAGAGCGACGCGGGAAGGGGCAGGGCGCCTTCGCGTACCGCCGCGGCGGCCAGGGCGTCGAGCACCGGGGCGATCAGGGGGTGCCCCTCCGCGCCCTGCCGTACCGCGGCGAAGACCCGGCGGGTCGGCGCGTTGCCCTCGACCGGCCGCACCACCACCCCGGCGAGCTCCATGCCGAGCAGCGCGGAGCGCGGCACCAGGGCCACCCCGACGCCCGCCCCGGCGAGCGCGACCACGGCGCGGAAGTCGTCCGAGGAGTGCTCCATCCTCGGCTGGAACCCGGCGAACTCGCAGGACAGGACCACCACGTCGTGGCAGGGGTTGCCGGGGTACGGGCCGATCCAGGTGTCCTTCTCCAGCGCGGCGATGGCCACCTGGTCCCGGCCCGCCAGCGCGTGGCCGACCGGCAGCACCGCGTCGAACGGCTCGGAGTACAACGGCACCCGGGTCAGCCGCAGGTCGTCCTCACCGGGAGCGCCCCGGTACTCCACCGCCACCGCCACGTCCACCTGCCGGTCCAGGACCATCGGAACGCTCGCGTCGCCCTCCGCGTCCTGGACCCGGACCCGGATACCGGGGGCGGTGCGGCCCAGCTCGGCGAGGGCGGGGGCGAGGACCAGGCCGATCCCGGTGGCGAACGCGGCGACGGTGACCGTTCCGGCGTCCCCGGCGCTGTAGGCGGCCAGCTCCGCCTCGGCCCGCTCCAGCTGGGCCAGCACCGCGTTGGTGTGGGTGAGCAGGATCTCCCCGGCGGGGGTGAGCCGGGCGCCGCGCGCGCCCCGTTCGACGAGCCGGTGCCCGGTCTCCTGCTCCAGAGCGGCGAGCTGCTGGGAGACCGCCGAGGGGGTGAGGTAGAGCGCGGCGGCGGCCGCGGTCACCGTGCGGTGGTCGGCCACCGCACGGAGGATACGCAGCCGCCGTGCATCGATCATGTGCCCATTGTCCCAGGTCACGGCGGAAGCCCCGACCTGGGCGGGGTTCTACTCTCCCAGCGCGGCCCGCGCGTCGACGAACGCGTCGACGGCCCGGTTCACGTCCTCGGTGGAGTGCGCGGCGGAGAGCTGGACGCGGATGCGGGCCGCGCCCTGCGGGACGACCGGGTACGAGAAGCCGATCACGTACACCCCGCGCTCCAGGAGCAGTTCCGCCATCCGGCTGGCCTTCGCCGCGTCCCCGATCATGACCGGGGCGATGGCGTGGTCGCCGGGCAGGAGGTCGAAGCCCTCCGCGGTCATCCGGGTGCGGAACAGCCGGGTGTTGGCGTTCAGCCGCTCGCGCAGGTCCCCGGCGCTCTCCAGCAGGTCGATGACCTTCAGCGAGGCTGCCGCGATGACCGGGGCGAGGGAGTTGGAGAAGAGGTAGGGGCGGGAGCGCTGGCGCAGCAGGGCGACGATCTCGGCGCGGGCCGCGACGTAGCCGCCGGACGCACCGCCGAGAGCCTTGCCGAGGGTGCCGGTGATGATGTCGATCCGGTCCATCACCCCGTGCAGCTCGGGGGTGCCGCGCCCGCCGGGGCCGACGAAGCCGACGGCGTGCGAGTCGTCGACCATGACCATGGCGTCGTAGCGCTCGGCGAGGTCGCAGATCTCGCGCAGCGGCGCGACGTATCCGTCCATGGAGAACACGCCGTCGGTGACGACGAGTCGGCGGCGGGCGCCGGACGCCTCCTTGAGCTGCTTCTCCAGGTCGTCCATGTCGCGGTTGGCGTAGCGCAGCCGCTGGGCCTTGGAGAGGCGGATGCCGTCGATGATGGAGGCGTGGTTGAGGGCGTCGGAGATGACCGCGTCCTCCGGGCCGAGCAGGGTCTCGAAGACGCCGCCGTTGGCGTCGAAGCAGGAGGAGTAGAGGATCGTGTCCTCCTGGCCGAGGAACGTGGAGAGGCGCTGCTCCAGCTCCTTGTGGACCTCCTGGGTGCCGCAGATGAAGCGGACCGAGGCCATGCCGTAGCCCCAGCGGTCCAGTGCCTCGTGGGCGGCGGTGATGACCTCGGGGTGGTCGGCGAGGCCCAGGTAGTTGTTGGCGCAGAAGTTGAGCACCTCGCCGGGGCGTCCGCCCGCGGTGACGGCGACCGACGCGGACTGCGGGGTGCCGATGACGCGCTCGGGCTTGTGGAGTCCGGCGGCCCGGATCTCGTCGAGGGTGGTGCGCAGGTCGTCGCGTACGGAGTCGAACATGAGGGGTCTCCCAGCTCTGGATGCGGAGGCGGTCGGTGCTCCGGGTACGGAGGCGGTCGGAGGTCAGGCGGTCCAGTCGAGGATGACCTTGCCGCCGCGACCGCTCGCCGCGTCGTCGAAGGCCGCTTCGAAGTCGCGGTAGCCGTACCGGCCGGTGATCACGGGAGCGAGGTCGAGGCCGCCCTCCAGCATGACGGACATGGCGTACCAGGTCTCGTACATCTCCCGCCCGTAGATGCCCTTGACGGTGATCATCGAGGTGACGATGCGGGACCAGTCGACGGCGAACTCCTCGGACGGCAGTCCGAGCATGGCGATCTTCCCGCCGTGCGTCATGTTCGCGATCATGTCGCGCATCGCCTCGGGGCGGCCGGACATCTCCAGGCCGACGTCGAAGCCCTCGCGCAGTCCGAGGCGCTTCTGGCCGTCGGCGATGGTCTCCTCGGCGACGTTCAGGGCGAGGCTGACACCGAGCTTGCGGGCCAGTTCGAGCCGGGCCTCGCTGACATCGGTGATGACGACGTGGCGGGCGCCCGCGTGCCGGGCGACGGCGGCGGCCATGATGCCGATCGGTCCGGCGCCGGTGATCAGTACGTCCTCGCCGACCAGCGGGAAGGACAGCGCGGTGTGCACGGCGTTGCCGAACGGGTCGAAGATCGCGGCGATGTCGAGGTCGACGGGGTTGCGGTGCACCCAGACGTTGGACGCGGGCAGGGCCACGTACTCGGCGAACGCGCCGTCCCGGCCGACGCCGAGGCCGAGCGTGGAGCGGCACAGGTGGCGGCGGCCGGCCAGGCAGTTGCGGCACTTGCCGCAGACGAGGTGGCCCTCGCCGCTGACGAGGTCGCCGACGGTGATGTCGACGACGTCGGCACCGGTCGCGGCGACCTCACCGACGAACTCGTGGCCCAGGACGAGCGGGGTGCGGACGGCCTGCTGCGCCCAGCCGTCGTAGTTGCGGATGTGCAGGTCGGTGCCGCAGATGCCGGTGCGGAGCACCTTGATCAGTACGTCCGAGGGGCCGATCTGCGGCTCCGGCACGTCCATCAGCCAGAGTCCCGGCTCGGCCTTCTGCTTGACGAGTGCCTTCACGGCGGTGACTCCCTGTGCGGTTGCGGCGGCGTTGAACACCCCGGGCCGGGGGCATGCCAAGAGGAAGCCTGCGGCCCGGGGAAGATCGTGGGGACGGGACACATGCGGCAGCGCGCGTCGATCGGCTGCCGCGCACCATCCTCGGCCGTCACGGAGAAATCTGCCGCACCCCGCGCCACAGGTCCATCGAGGTTTTCTTAAGCGCGCCCGAAGATCCGCTTCATGCCGCCGTGCGGTTCACCCTGGCGGCCCACCGCACGGCCGGCCGGTCACATCTCGCTGAAGCGCCGCAGGAAGCGGGCGCGGCCTTTCTCGACCTGGTGGAGGAAGAGGCCCGTCTCGTAGTGCAGAAACCGGTTCGGGGAGAAGGAAAGGGTCCTGGTGATGCCCTTGTGGGTGGTCAGGAAGAGGCGCTGTGCGATGCCCTCGCGCTCCGTCCCGGTGGCGCTGGTGGTGCGGGCGGCGTCGGCGATCAGTCCGACCGCGTCGTACGCCTCGGCGGCCCAGCGGCCGGGCGCGGTACCGAAGCGCTCGCGGTACGCGGCGGTGAACGCCTTGGCCGCGGGCAGCGCGGCGGGGTCGCTGTACGCCTCGGAGAACACCCAGCCCTCGGCGGCCTTCCCGGCGCCGTCGAGGAACGCGGGCGCGAGGACGGGCCCGGTGGACACGCGGGTGCCGGTGAACCCGGCGGCGGTCAGGGCCAGGGCGCAGCGGGCGCCCCGGGCGGGCGAGGACGTGGCGAGGACGACGGCGTCCGCGCCCGCGTCGAGAACCGCGCGGGCCGCCGGGGCGAAGTCGTCGGTGCCCGCCTCGACCGGGTGCACGGTCACCTTCGCGCCCTCGGGCGGGGAGCGCCGGACGCTGTTCGTGATGGCCCAGGCGTCCATGGGGTCGGCGCGGTCCTCCACGACCACCACCCGCCGCGCCGGGCGGATTCGGGCCAGGTAGACCAGGAGGGCGGAGACCAGCGAATCGTCGAAGGGGCGGATCACGCAGAGCGTCGTGGCGGCCCCCAGTTCGGCGGTGGTGGACCGGGCCGAGACGACGACCTGGGCGAGGCCGGTGCGTTCGTAGCGCTGGACGACGGCGGCGGCGAGCACGTCCGCGGTGGGGCCGACAGCGGCGAGCACGTCCGGGTCGGCGGCCAGCCGGTCGGCGACGCGCAGGGCGCGGGCCGCGTCCCCGCCGTCGTCCTCGGTGCGCAGGGCGAGCCGGAAGGGGGCGCCGGGGCGGGCGTTGTGGTCGTCGACGGCGAGCCGCATGCCGCGCTGGTGGGCGAGGCCGAGGGCCCGGCCCGTGCCGGTGAGGTCCGCGTGCAGGCCGATGGTGTGGGTGGGAACGGTCCGGGGGGCCTGCCCGGCCCCGGTGCGGCGCCGCCGCTCCGCCACCGTCCAGGCCGCCACCGCGCCGCCCCCGAGCAGGACCGCGGCGGCCCCGGCGGTCAGCACGGTCCGCCGGGCGGGGCGGGGCGGGGCGGCTTCCCCGGTCACGGTGGGCGGATCCGGCCGCGGTGCCGGTGCGGGGATGTCGAGGGCGGCGGCCGAACGGGTGGCGATGAGGGCGGACAGGCCGGGCGGCGCCCAGGCGGCGGGGTCGTCGCCGGGTGGGGCGGCCAGACGCCGGGCCACGTCCCGGGCGGTGGGCCGGTCCGCCGGGTCCTTGGCGAGGCACGCCTCGACGAGCGGGAGCAGAGCGGGCGGCAGTCCGCCCAGGTCCGGCGGCTCGTGCACGGTGCGGAACAGGACGCCCGCCGCCCCGCCGTCCCCGAACGGGCGGCGGCCGGTCGCCGTGTACGCGAGGACGCAGCCCAGCGCGAAGACGTCGCAGGCGGGTCCGGCCCGCTTCCCCGAGGCCTGCTCGGGGGCTAGGTAGCCGGGGGTGCCGATCAGCGCGTCGGGCTCGGTGAGGGCGGTGGCGCCCTCGTGGCGCGCGACGCCGAAGTCGATGAGCCGGGGTCCGTCGAGCGTGAGGAGCACGTTGGACGGCTTGACGTCGCGGTGGACGAGTCCGGCTGCGTGCACCGCGTCGAGCGCGTCGGCGAGCCGGGCTCCGAGGGCCCGGACGGTCGCGGGCGGCAGGGCGCCCTCGGCGATGACCTCGGCGAGCGAGGGGCCGGGCACGAACGCGGTGGTGAGCCACGGTTCGGGAGCCTCGGTGTCGGCGTCCGTCACCGGCACCACCCAGGGGCCTTCGACCCGGCGGGCGGCCCCCGCCTCACGCCGGAACCGGGCCCGGAATCCGGGGTCGGCGGCATGTTCGGCCCGGATCACCTTCACGGCCACGAGCTGCCCGCCGGGTGTGCGGGCCAGGTACACGACGCCCATGCCGCCCGCCCCGAGGCGGGCCAGGAGGCAGTGGCCGCCGACGGTCCGGGGGTCGTCCGGGGTGAGGGGGCGCACGCCGGGTCAGCTCTTCGCCTCGGGGGCCGGGCCGAGGTAGCGGAACGCGCCGTCGCGGACCCCGTGGAGATGGCCCGCCTGGCCCTTGAGCCGGTAGTCCTCGCCGAAGGCGTAGGTGCGCGAGACACCCCGGTAGGTGACGGTGGCGATCTTCGCGACCAGGGCGGACCGGGCGGGCGGCCGGTTCTTCCGGGCGAGGGCGCGGAGGGCGGTGAGAACCAGTCCGGCCGCGTCGTACGCCTCGGCGGCCCAGGGGGCGGGGGCGTCGCCGTACTTCTCGCGGTGCGCGGCGGCGAACTCCTTCACGGCGGGGGCGGTCGCACCGATCCAGGGCGCGACGAACTCCCACCCCTCGGCGGCGGCTCCGGCGTCCGCCAGGAAACGGGCGCCGATGGTCGTGTGCATGGCCATGCGGGGGCCCGTGTAGGAGGTGGCGGCGAGCGCCGTGGCGGCTCGGGCGGCCCCGGCCGGATCCCCGGCGTGGAAGAAGGCGTCGCTGCGGTGCGCGAGCAGGTCGTCCACGACCGGGGAGAGGTCGCGGGTTCCGGCGGGCACCACGCGCGGGTAGGTGGTCCCGTCGGTGCTGCCGATGACGATCCGGTTCAGGAAGTAGCCCGCCAGGTACGCGGCCTGGCCTCCGGCCCGGTCGACGAGCACGCCGAGCCGCCGCACGTCGGGCCGGAGCACCAGCCGGACGCTGACCGGGAACGCGAGCGCGGCATCGGACGGGACGGCCTGGAAGAAGGACCGCATGGACCGTACGGGGAAGGCGAGCTGCTGGGACGACACGGTGACGATCGGCAGCATCGCCTCGTCGTAGGTACCCAGCACCGCGGTGGTGACGGGGTCGTCGGTGGGGCCGACGACGGCCAGTACGTCGCGGTCCCGGGTGAACCGCTCGGCGGCGCGGGTGCCCGCGGCGGCGTCGCCCCGGTCGTCGATCGCCTTCACCCTCAGTGTGAACGGCTTGTCCGCCCGGGAGTTGAACCGGTCGACCGCGATCCGCACCCCGCGTTCCTGGGCCCGCCCGATCGCCGCCCGGGGCCCGGACAGGTCCGCGTGCACACCGATGGCCCAGGTCCGGGGGCCGGCGGATCCGGCGCCCTGGGTCTCGTCGTCGCGCAGCCACTCGCGCACCGCGAAGGTGCCGCCTCCCGCGACGGCCACCGCCCCGGCTCCCGCGAGCAGGAGCAGTCCGCGACGGGACGGGGCGGGGGTCTGGGGCTCCGGGGTGTCGGCGAGGGTGGCGTCGGTGCCGGGCAGTGCCAGGGTCGCGGCGGACCGCTCGGCGATCAGCCGGACGACGTCCTCGGGCAGCCAGTCGACCGAGCCGTTCGGGACGTCCTCGGTGATCCGCGCGTCGAGCGCGGCGGCGGTGGGGCGGGCGGCCGGGTCCTTGTCGAGCAGGCTGGTGAGCAGGGCGCGCAGTTCGGGGTCGTCGGCCCCGTCGAGATCGGGTGCCTCATGGACCGTGCGGTAGAGCAGGGCGTCCACGGCTCCGCTCCCGAAGGGCGGGCGCCCGGTCGCGGCGTACGCGAGGAGGCAGCCCAGCGAGAAGACGTCCCCGGCGGGCCCCACGGCGAAAGCCCCGCGGGCGGCCTGTTCGGGGGCGAGGAAGCCGGGGGTTCCCACCACCAGGTCCGCCGCGGTCAGCGCGGTCGCGTCGGTGACCCGGGCGACACCGAAGTCGATCAGCCGCGGTCCGTCGGCGGCGAGCAGCACGTTGCCGGGTTTGACGTCACGGTGGATGAGCCCCGCCGCGTGCACCGACGCCAGAGCGCGGGCCAGCAGCCGTCCGAGGACCCGGACGCTCCGGGCGGGCAGCGGGCCGCAGCGGGCGACCACCTCGAAGAGCGTGGGACCGGGTACGAACTCGGTGGCCAGCCAGGGCCGTTCGTCCTCCGTGCCGGAACCGGTCACGCGGACCGCCCAGGGGCTGTCGACCCGGCGCGCGGCCGCGGCCTCACGGCGGAAGCGGAGCCGGAACTCGGCGTCCCCGGCGTGTTCGGGGAGGATGACCTTGACGGCGGCCAGCGCCCCCAGGGCGGTCCGGCCGAGGTAGACGGCGCCCATGCCTCCGGCGCCGAGGCGTCCCAGCAGCCGGTATCCGCCGATCCATGACGGGTCCGAGGCCCGCAGCTCCTCCATGCGCCTCAGCCCTTCTTCCCGATGGCTTCGCCCAGCCGTATCAGCATGGCGCTCTGGGTCCGGAAGACGATGGCGTCGATCTCGTCGGCCGCCCACCCCTTGGCGCCCTTGGCGGTCATGGCGAAGGTGAACCGGAGGATCTGGTCCTGCGCCCAGACGTACGGGTAGGGCCCGCCGAGTCCGTCGCTGCGGTACTCGCCGGACTCCATCAGCGAGTCCTCGGAGTTGGTCTGGTTGGCCTCGCCCTGGGCCAGCGCGCCCGCGCCGAGTCCGCTGATGGTCTCGCCCTGCCGCAGCCGCTGCGTGGGACAGCGCATCGACTCCTCTATCGATTCGGCCATCTCCCACCGCGCGCCGTCGTCGGTGCGGTGGACGGTCACGATCGCGGCGAGCCGCAGCGGCCCCTTGCCCCGGGCCGCGGGCATCTCGAAGGAGCGGGTGAGGGTGGCGAGGACTCCGTTCCCCGGGGCGCGCTGCTGCCATACGCAGTCGGCTCCGAGCACCGGCCAGGCGTCCGGGCCGCTTTCGTACGGGGTGCGCGCGACGATGCCGGGGCCCAGGTCGCCGGGGTCGGCGATGACCTGCCGGACGAGGGCGAGGGCCGTCGTGCGCGTGGTGGGCAGCCGTGCCGGGTCCGCGTCGATGACGGGTCCGTCCGTGGCCCTGGGCGTCCCCTTCCCGGTGGCGGGAGTACCGGTGGTGGACGGGGACTGTTTCGCTGGCCTCCCGCCGTCCCCGTCCCCGCCGCCCCCGCCGCACGCGGTCGCCAGCAACAGCGGCACCGCCGCCAGGACCCCGTACCCGCGCCATGTGCGTACCGGACCGCCGCGCGCCACGATCGACCACCCCCGTATCCCCGACGTCGCGTCGATCCTATGAGTGCGGAAGGGGTACGGCTGGTTCCCGGCAAGAATCTGTTACTCCGTCACTTCCCTTCTGTGCGCGGGTCCTTGGCGAGCCTGGCGTGCAGGTGCTCGTCGTGGTACTCGCCGTCGCCGAAGCGGAAGGACTCGCGGAGCA
This sequence comes from Streptomyces sp. NPDC058195, assembly GCF_042883525.1. NCBI lineage: Bacteria > Bacillati > Actinomycetota > Actinomycetes > Kitasatosporales > Streptomycetaceae > Streptomyces > Streptomyces sp. NPDC058195. The sequence goes on along the minus strand of NZ_JBHVVM010000026.1, from coordinate 114,802 downwards.
CGCCCTCGGGGAGAAAGCCGCAGCGGTCGGCCACCCGGCAGGACGCCGTGTTGCCGACGGCGTGGGCGATCTCCAGACGACGGACGTCGGCGGTGTCGAAGCCCCAGTCGGTGACCACGGCGACCGCCCTGGTCGCGATGGCACGCCCCCGGGCGGCGGGCAGCAGGAAGTAACTGATCATCGCGAGCCCGTCCGCGCGGTCGACCCAGCGCAGGGTGACGTTGCCAAGCAGCGCCCCGTCGGCGTCCTGTACGGCGAAGGCGGCGGCGCCTCCGCGCTCCCACCCGCCGTCACGCGCCTGCACCCAGGTGCGGGCGGCGTCCCGGTCGGTCGCCGCTATGGGGTTCCAGAGGGCGATCGCCGGATCGGCGGCCGCGTCCACCAGGGCGGCCAGCAGGGGTTCCGAATCGGCGTCCGCCATGGTCCAGGGGCGCAGTGCCACGTCCCCCAGATCGAACGCGGTACGGATGAAGGTCTTGCGGTCGACGGGACCGGTGGCGGATTCGGTGACAGAAGAAGCAGAGGAAGAAGAGGAAGCAGTCATGATCACTTCCTACCGAAACGTCCCCCCATCTGACCAGCGATTTTCCTGGAACGCCTGGGCCTGTACCCCGGGCGGCACGGTGCCGCACACCGAAGTCGGCACCGGCGTGCGGCACGGCGGGCCTCAATGGGCCGACACCGCGGGGCGGTTGTCGATCAGGAGAGCGCCAGCTCCGTGACGTTGTCCGCCTCCAGGACCCAGGCCGCGCTGAGCCCGCCATCCTTCACCCGGGCGTCGCCGTCGCCCTTGAGGACGCCGATGCGGTCGCCGGAGAGCGCGATCTGGATGGCGTGGTCGTACACGTGGACCCACGCCGCGCTGAGCCCGCCCTCCTTCACGTACGCCGTTCCGTCGTCCTTGAGGACGCCGACACGGTTGCGATCGCGGGAGAGTTCGAGCTGGATGACGTCGTCGGCCTCCCGCACCCACGAGGCGCTGAGCCCGCCCTCCTTCACCCAGGCGACGCCGTTGCCGACGAGTACGCCGATCCGGTCGCCCGCCAGGTCGATGCCGATGACGTTGTCCGACTCCCGTACCCAGGACGCGCTGAGGCCGCCCTCCTTCACCCACGCCACCCCGTCACCGGTGACGACGCCGATGCGGTCGCCGGAGAGTTCGAGCTCCTTGACCTTGACGGACTCCTTGACCCAGGACGCGCTGAGGCCGCCCTCCTTCACGTACGCCTCGCCGTTGTCCTTGAGGACGCCGATGCGGTTGCCCGAGAGGGCGATCTGCTTGACGTCGGTGGCCTCCTTGACCCAGGACGCGCTGAGGCCGCCCTCCTTCACCCACGCCACCCCGTCACCGGTGACGACGCCGATGCGGTCGCCGGAGAGGGTGAGCTGCTTGATGCTCCCCGACTCCTTGACCCAGGGGGCGCTCAGGCCGCCCCCCTTCACGTAGGCGTCACCGTCGATCCGCAGGATGCCGATGCGGTTGCCGCCGTCGCCGGAGACCGTGCCGGGCGCCGCGCCCGCGGACGTGGGCGACCCGGCGAGACCGGTCAGTGCCAGGGCGGCGGTCGCCGCGGCGAGAATATTGCGCTTCAATGGAGCAACTCCTCTGCTCGGATGGCCCCTTGGGCCCGATGAGCGGTGCCCTCGGGGTGGTGAACGATCCGAGACGATCAACGACCGGCGGACGGGGCCGGTACGTGCGCCATTGAGGTGAGCCGGGTGCATCGCCCGCCCGGCGCGTACCACCGCGCTCCGGTCAGCTCCTGTCCGGGTGCGGGCGCGCCGGGCGCGGCAGCGGCTGGCGCCAGTCGCCGAGGGCCGCGAGGAGCAGCTGCCGGGCGACCGGCCGTATGCCGTCCCAGGCCGGGTCCGCGGCCAGGGCGTCGGACCAGAGGCCGGTGCGGCCGGCTGCGGTGATTCCGTCCAGGCGACGGCCGATGGTCTCAAGATCACGCAGAATCGCGGGCTCAAGGACCCCGCGCTCCGCGAGTCCTTCACCGACACGGCAGAAGAACCGCGCTTCTTCGGCGATCGGCTCCGTCTCCCCCGCGTACTCCACCGACCAGGCGATCTGGTCCTGGGGGTCGGCCGCGAGGAGGGTCATCCAGCGCAGCGTCAAGGTCCGCAGGTGTACATCGCCGAGATGGTTCACGCGCCCAGAGTCTCACCCCGGCCGTGAGCCCTGGGCCTCGGACCCTGGTCCCGGGTCCGGGACGGCGGCTCCTGGACAGACCTGCCACGGGGGCGGGGCTCGCCCCTGCGGCGGCTGTACGAGAGCGGCGCGCCCGGAGGGGGTACCTCCGCGATCCGGCCGCCGCCGCGACGGCGCGGCGCGGCACTACTGCTTCTTGCCCGGGAGCCCGCTGAGGTACGCGACGAAGTCCCGGTAGGAAGCTGCCTCCCTGGGCTTCTTGATGATCTCGTCCTCCTTGGTGCGCAGCTCGGGGCCGAAGGTCGACTTCATCAGGAATTCGCGCAGCTGCTGCCCGCCGACCCAGCGGCCGAGGTCCTTGGTGGCGGAGGCCCGGTCGCTGAAGTCCCCCATCTTGTTCTCCTGCTCCATGGTCCGCAGAGCCGCCGCCGCGGCCTTGAACTGGGGCTGGCCGGGGGCATCACCCGTCTTGTCGTAGTCCGCGCTGATGGCGGCGATGCTTTCGATGTCCCGATCGCTGACCTTGGCGCCTTTGTACAGCGACTGCCGGAACGCCTGGCTCTGCGGCATGCCGATGCTCTCGTACATGAGGGTCTTGCCCGCCGACAGCGCCTCGGAGGTGCTCTGGTTGCCGGTCGTCATCACGATCGGCTCGCTCGCCTTGATCAGCGTCAGCATGTCGTCGTGCGGCATCCGGTCGGTCGTGATCCAGTGCATCGTCTTGCCGGTGCCCCCGGTGGCAATGGACGTGATCTCCGGGGCCTCTTCCCCGGAGGTCACCTTCACCAGCCGGACACCGGCCACGCCGAGCCCCGCGAGTTCCCGCTTCACGGTGTCGTCGAGCTCCGGCATCCCATGGGGCGAGGACTGGACGACGTGCACGTCGTTGCCCTGGTCGTACTCGACCTCGGCCACGGTGCGCGCGAACCGCATGGCGCTCTTGTTGGAGTAGGCGAAGTACAGCCGGGAGGAGGCCGATCGGGCGAAGCCCTCCGCCGTCTGTTCCTGTTCCGGGGGAAAGAGCGCGGTGAGCAGGTCCTTGGACTTCAGCACCTGGAGGTGGTCCAGCCGGGCGGTGCGCCTCTCTCCTTCGTCCGCGATGCCGTCCTGCTGCTGCTTGTAGGCCCGCAGACCGGCGTCGAACGTGATGCCGACCTCTTCGTCGCCGAGGCCGGTGGTGTGGCTGTTGTCCTCCTTCTTGGAGTACTCGGTCATCGCGGAGACCTTGCTGTCCCACCTCCCGACGGTCCGCTGGAAGGGCCTGGTGACCGCCAGCTGCGGGGCGACAATCACATGGGCGGGGGCCTTGCCGGAATCGATCTCCGGAGCCTCGGCGGTGGTGCCGGGCAGCACGGTGAACGGGTGGCCGGACTCCTTGAAGACGCCCGGCTGCTTCTTGTACGCTCCCGCGGCGGTCAGCAGGGCGATGTCGTTCTTGTTCTCCTCGGTCCGGGGGAAGGTCTCCCGCAGCGCGTCGGCCGTCTTCACGCCGAGCATCAGGTCGCCCTTGCCCTGGGCCTCATGCGTGAAGACCGTGATGGGTGCCCGGCCGGTCCACTCCAGGCAGCTGTAGAGCTGATCGATCAGGAGCCGCGGGAGTGTGGTCCTGTTGCGGATCGTCACCGATTTCGCCAGCTGCTCGAACAGCGCGTCGTTCCACGGGCTCGCGGCCCGACGGCGCAGGTACTTGCCGGGCTCACGCAGCTCGTTCTCCCATGCGGCGCGGGCCTGCGCGGTGTTCGCCTTGAAGTCCTCCAGTGAGACCTCCTCGGCGACCCCTTCCATCCGTTCCACCGGCTCCTCGGCCGGCACCGGGGGCACGGCCTCCTGCCGTACCTGCGGTTCCTGCCGTACCTGCTGCTCCTGCTGTTCCCGCCGCTCCTCGACCGGTGCGGAGGGCACGGTGGCGGGGACGGTCGGGGCCGGGGCGGGCGCCTGGACGGAGGGGACCATCACCTGCGGGGCGGTTGCGGAACTCGACTGCTGTCCGCCGCCGCCGCTGAATCTGGCCGGTTTGGGCGGGGGCGTCGGCCGCTTGGAAGGAACCGGGGCGGCGGGCGTCGGAGCGACGGGCGCCGCGGTGGCCTCGGGAGCCTGTGCGGCCCCGGCCTGCTGCGAGGGAAGCTGGAGGCCGAGCGCCGACGCGACGGCGCCGAGGTCGCCGTAGACCGTCGGGGCGTTGCGTGCCGCGTCGACCTCGCTCCACTTCGGCCTCGCCCCCGGGATCCGCTCCTTCAGCGCCTTCATCACCTCAGCGGTGCCGTAGCCGTTCAGCTCGCCCTGGAAGACGCGCTGCACCGGGAGGGACGGGGCGGCGGCCCCGCCGCCCTGTGCGGGGGGCGCGTCGGCGCCGGAGGGTCCGCCCTGCGGCACGGGCCCCCGCATCACCTGCCGGGCATTGGTCTCCGCCTCCCGCTCGAAACGGTCCGAAGGGTCCGACACCCGCAGGCCCGCACCGTTGTCCGTACCGGCGACCGCACCCTGCCGCTGCTGAAGGACGTGCGTCAGCTCGTGCGCCAGGGTGTGCTTGTCGGCGCCGCCCTCGCCGACGACCACATGACTGCCGGAGGTGTAGGCGCGTGCACCGACCTCGGCGGCGGAGGCCCTCGCGGCGCTGTCGTTGTGGATGCGGACGTCGGAGAAGTCCGCACCGAGACGGGCTTCCATCTCCACGCGCGTCCCGCTGTCGAGGGGGCGGCCCAGGGTACGCAGGACATCGTGGACGGCGGAGCGCTGGACACTCGGCTGCCCCGCCTGGTCCTGGCCGCATCCGTCGGAGTGCTGGTGCGTCTCCTCGGCCCAGTGGTAACCAGCCTGACGGAGCATCTGCACCACGGCGGCGTTCCCCATCTCCGCCTGCGCCGGGAGCAGCCCCGGCAGTGGAGCGGGAGACGCGGCCTCGGAGCCGCGGGCCGCCCGGCGGGTGCCCTCGGTTCCGGTCTTCCCGGCGTTCTCGTAGTCGCGCAAAGGAGCCTCTTCCGGCAAAGGAGGTGCGGCCTCTCCTGCTTAGACGATGAGGGGGCCGCCGGGCCAGGTCCCCCGGGGCAGCGTCGGGCGGGCCTGCCAGGCAACAGGCGGGCCCGCCCGGGGCAAACGGGCGAGGCCCCCCAGGACGCCGGACCGACGCCCCTGTCCACCGGGGCGTCGGGCTGACGCGGGGAGCTGCGCCGTGGCGAGCGGATCACGCGGCAGAGGGCCCGCCGCAGGCTGGTGCCGGTCAGGCAACGGCAACGCGCGGTCCGCCGCCGCCCGTTGGTAGCGTGATACGCATGACAGAGCTGGAAGAGCTGGTCCTGACCCCCGACGAACGAGCCGAGGGGGGCCGGGTCGGCCAGGTGACGTTCACCATGGACTGGACCGGCGAGGACGACCCGGGCCAGCTGGCGGCGTTCGTCGCCGACCGGGTACGGGCCTTCGGGGCAGAGCCGACGGACGTGGACACCGACGCCGTCCGCGACGCGGCCGAGGCCGATCCGGCCCTGCGCCGCGGTGATCTTCCGGTCCGCCAGCTCGATCATCTCTCCGAGGTGCTCTCCCGTCTCGGCTGCACGCTCATGACGCACGACAACGGCACCGACACGTACGAGGTACTGGTCGCGCTGACCGGTGAGCGTGAGCCGGCCGAGCTGGCCGGGCTGACGCACCAGGGCCTCCCGGTGCGGGTCTGGGGTTCGCAGCCCGACGTGCTTCTGGTCAGCCTGAACTGCCCGGACTGCGCGGAGATGCTGGTCTGGGAAGTGCCGACGACCGAGACCCTGGCCGACGAGCGCTGCGCTTGCGGAACCGCGTTGTTCGACGCCACCGGCCGCCCCCTGCCCCACGTCACTCTCCACGACTGAGCCGCTCGGCGCCCCTGGCCTCGCTCCGGCCTCGCCGACGCCTCGCGACATCGGACGCGGCGCCGGATACGGCATCGGATAAACGTCGGACATGGCGTCAGATACGGCGCCCGCTGATCCGCGATCCGGCGTCGCCACGACAGGCACGCCCCCGGTGATCGCGGAGCGACGACGCTCCCTGACCACCGGGGAGATGCGTACCCGCACCGCCCTCAGGACCCGCCGCATCCCTCCGGGGCCCCGCACGGACGTCATGTCCCTTCCGAGAGCCCCGTCCCGCCCGTCCCGCCCGTCCCCGTGAGCCCTCAGCCGCCGTCGGCCGCTTCCTGCCCGGCCTTGCGCACCCGTGTGGTGTCGATGTCCAGCGGGGTGCCGTCGGTGCCGGTCACCACGACCTCCGGAACCGGGGCGCCGTGCTGGTCGACCAGGACCGAACGGGTCTCACCGGACGCGAACGCGTGACGTTCCCCCCACTGCCGCAGGCTGAGGATGACGAGGAAGAGATCACGACCGGCGTCGGTGAGCACGTACTCCTGACGACGCCCCGACGGTGCGGTGCGCTGGACCAGCACGCCGTGAGCGGCGAGCTTGCGGAGGCGGTCGGTGAGGATGTTGCGCGCGACACCGGTACGCCGGTGGAACTCGGTGAACGACCGGGCCCCGTCCATCGCGTCCCTGATGACGAGCAGGCTCCATCGGTCGCCGACAAGGTCGAGGGCGCGGGCCACCGGACAGTCCGGGTCGGTCCAGTCGGGCCCTGCCGCGTCACGGACTGCCGCGTCACGGCCAGCCCCGTCACGACCGGCCCCATCACGGCCCTCCCCGTCACGGCCCGTTCCCTCCGGGCCGGTAGCGCCCGGCTCGGTCGCGTCCAGGTTCGCGGCGCGCGAGCTGACGTGTGACATGGCACCTCCCGTTTGGTTGCGGATCAAAACCATCATGCCGTAGCGTCTCATCAGTTGCATTTCGCTACTGATCGGAGTTGAGGCGCGATGGGTACGTGGCGGCGTCTGCTGCTGGCGATGGTCTGCGGTGTTGCTGTGGCGAGCGTCTACGCCGCTCAACCGGTCCTGGAGCCGATGGGGCGCGATCTGGGCGTACCGGCCGAGCTCACCGGGTGGATCGTCGCGACCGGCCAGTTCGGCTATCTGGCGGGGCTGGTGCTGCTGGTACCGCTCGGCGACGTGGTGGACCGGCGCCGGCTCATCGCCGTGCACCTGGCGGTGACCTCGACGGGTCTGCTCCTGACAGCCCTGGCGCCAGAAGCGTGGATGGCGTTCACAGGGCTGGCGGTCTCGGGACTGTTCGCGGTCGTGGTGCAGACCACGGTGGCCTACGCCGCGTCGGCCTCGTCGCCCGCCGAACGCGGACGCACCATCGGCACGGTGACCGCGGGCGTCGTGATCGGCATCCTGGGCGCACGGGTGGTCACCGGCGCGCTCGCCGAGGTCTGGAGCTGGCGGTACGTCTACGCCGTGCTCGCGGCCCTGTCCCTGGGGCTCGCGGCCCTCGTTCTCGTCGTCCTGCCCCCGCAGGAGCGCCCCCACCAGTCCGCGGGGTACCGGAAGGCGCTCGGCTCGCTCGGCGGACTGTTCGGGCAGCGTCTCTTCCTGGTGCGCGGGCTCATCGCGTTCTTCCTGTTCGCCTCCTTCGGCACCCTGTGGAGCGGGCTGTCGCTGCCGTTGGCAGGTGCCCCGTGGCAGCTGGACGAAGCCCGGATCGGGCTGTTCGGGCTGGTGGGTCTCGTCGGCGCGCTCGGCGCGGCACGGGCGGGGCGATGGGCGGACGCGGGGCGCACGTCACGGGTCACGGGGCTCGCGCTCGCCCTGCTCATCGCCTCGTGGGCGGCGATCGGGCAGTTGTCGTGGTCCCTGTGGCTGCCCGTCGCCGGAATCGTGCTTCTCGACTTCGCGGTCCAGGCCGTGCACGTGAGCAACCAGCACCTGCTCACCACCGCGCATCCGGACCGGATCAGCAGCGTCATCGGCAGCTACATGGTCTTCTACTCGCTCGGCTCCGCTCTCGGCGCCGCCACGACCACCGCCGTCTTCACCGCCCACGGCTGGGCGGCCTCCAGCCTTCTCGGTGCCGGATTCGCGGCCTGTGCGCTGGCCGTCTGGGCGGCCGACGAGCGGCTGCCCCGCAGGGAGCCCGCACCGGCCCGCGCGTGAGCGGGTCAGATGTCGAACAGGTCCGGAGCCTGGCGCCGCGCCTCCGCCTGCCAGATTCCCCCGCCGCCGCGGGCCGTGGAATCGCCGCCGTCCTCGGCCACCGCCTCCAGGTAGTCCAACCGGGCCTGCTTCAGGCTCAGTCGGCCGTTCGGGCCGCCCCGGACGATGTGGGCGTCCGCGTCGTCCTGTCCGTCGTCCTCCCAGCCGCATTCCGGGCAGATCTCGAAGTCCGCCCGCCGTTCAAGGGTCCGCTCATGGCAGCACGGGCACGCGACGAAGCTGTGCGCGGTGTCGTTCCCGGGACCGCCGGGCGACGTCTCAGAAGGCATGGCCGACATCATCAGGCGCCCACGCCCCGTGGACAAGCCCGCGGCCGTCCGCCGCCGACGCGCACCACGGCGGCAGAGCGACGATCACCCGCGTCACCGCCCCTGCCACACCAGGAAGACGAGAGCCCACGCGTCACCGCCCCCGCCACACCAGGAAGTCGACGATCAGCTCCGGCGGGTTCGCCGCCCTCGTCGTCTCCTCCTCCCGGCCGGGCTCGTCCATGTCGCACACCACCACGGGCAGCGGGCGGCCGAAGATCCTCTCGATGGCGCCGCCCGCGTGGAGGTGGCGGGCGAGGCCGAAGACGGCCTCGCGGAAATGGAGCCGGAGGGGGTCCGACCGGGCGATGGGGTCCGCGTCGTCCAGCAGCCGGCCGAGGTCGAACGCGCCGTCGCACCAGATGCCCAGGCGCCCCGCCTCCGCCTCGAACAGCGGGCCGCCGACCGGATCCCCGGGGACGTTGCCGAGTCTCTCGAACCCGTCGAGGATGCAGAAGGCGCAGTTCCAACGGACCTCCTGCTGACCGGAGCTGTTCCGGACATCCTCCTCGTACCGGCTCTCCGTGGTGTAGCCGCGGTCCGCGTAGGGGCGGCGGTCGTCACAGTCGACGCGCCAGACGTGGAAGGCCAGGACGTAGATCCCGTCCCGGAGCGCGGCCGGAACACGCTCCAGGACGCGGGTGCCCGCCCGCCGCAGGTGGTACGGGAAGGTCATCGGCTCCGTCGCGGCGGCAGTGTTTCACTCACCCGCCGCGCACCGTCACGGCCATCCGGGCGGCGTCACGGCCGTCCGGGCGGCGTCAGCGCGCGACGTCCAGCTCCGCGCGGACCGTCTTGCCCGGGTTCCGGTCCAGGACGGCCCAGCGGTCGGCCAGGGCGTCGACCAGGACGAGGCCCCGGCCGCCCTCCGCGTCGGAGGGCGGGGGGACCAGACGCACCGGGCCGGGCGGGCGCCGCTCTCCCCGGGTGTCGCTGACCTCGATGCGCAGGACACCTCGGGTGCCGTCGCGTCCGGGCGAGTGGCGGAGCCTCAGTTCGAAGTCCCGGCCCGCCACCCGGCCATGCGTCGCCGCGTTGGCGGCCAGCTCGGAGACGATCAGCTCCGCCGCCTCCGAGGCGTGACTGCGGTACGGGATGCCCCAGTCGTGCAGCACGTGCCTCGCGAGGTGGCGGGCACTCCTGGCTCCGCGCGGCGTGGAGCTGAAAAGCCGCACGAACACACGTACGGTAACCGGACGTTGGGGGGTGGGGAGTGTTTCCATGCCTCCACCGTGACGGCCCGGACCCCGCTGGACCAGCAGCGAAACTCGTACGCTCCGTCAGCGTACGGGTACGGACGGTGGACAGTAGGGGTAACGGTCCGTGAGCATGGGCGAGTTGTCTGCCGGTAGCGGCACGGAGTACGACCAGCACGGAGGTGGCCGGACATGACGGACGGCGTCGAAAGGGCGGGCGGGGCGACGAGGGCGGACTCGGAGCCGGAGCCGTCGGAAAGCCTGAGGGTCTTCGGAACGCTCGTCAAGGGCTTCCGCAAACGGGCCGGGCTGACCCAGGAACAGTTCGCGCCGAGGGTGCGCTACTCCGTGCCGACCGTCGCCTCGATCGAACAGGGCCGCAGGTTCCCGCCGTTGCCCTTCGTCGAGCGTTCCGAGTCGGTGCTGGACGCGTCCGGGATGATCAGGACGGCGGCGGCCCAGCTGTCCCGGCGGCCGGGCATCGCCAACTGGTTCCGCCAGTGGGCGAAGCTGGAGATGGAGGCGATCAGCCTCTACACCTATGAGTGCCGACTGGTCCCGGGACTGTTGCAGTCGGAGGCCTACGCGCGCACGCTGTTCCTCAACCAGCTCCCGCTGTTCGACGAGGAGCAGATCCAGCGGCAGCTGACGGCCCGGATGGAACGTCAGCAACTGCTGCGCGAACGGGTCACCACCGACTACAGCTTCATCCTCGAAGAGCAGCTCTTCCTGCGGCGCACGGGCGGCGCGCGGGTTCTGCGGGAGACGGTCGACCACGTCCTCGACCTCGCCGGACTGCGCAATGTGGAGGTGCAGATCATGCCGCAGGTCCGCGAGAGCCATGCGGGGCTGGACGGCCCGATCCAGTTGCTGGAGACGCCAGATCACAAGTGGCTCGGCTACAGCGAGGGACAGGAGTCCGGCCAGCTCCATGCGGACCCGGCTGTGGTCAGTGTGCTCCAGATGCGGTATGCCAAGATGCGATCGCAGGCTCACACCCCCGAAGACTCCGTGGGCCTGCTGCGGCAGATGCGAGGAGCGCTATGAGCACCACCACCTCCGGTCTTTCCTGGTTCAAGAGCAGCTACAGCGGCGGCTCCGGCGACTCCTGCGTCGAAGTCGCGCTCGCCTGGCACAAGTCCAGCTACAGCAGCGGTTCCGGCGACTCCTGCGTGGAGGTCGCCGCCTGCCCCAGCACCGTCCATGTCCGGGACTCCAAGGTCGAGCAGGGACCGGAGCTGGCCCTCTCCCCCGCGGCCTGGACCGGCTTCGTGACCTACGCGAGCGGCGCCGCGCTCGCCTGACACACCGTCGGCGCCCCGTGCCGCGCACCGGACCGGATCCGGTGCGCGGCACAGCTGTTCCTCGGGGCGCGCGGAGGGGTCGTGTGCCTTGATAGCGTCGCTCCCGCGACTGCGGTTCGTGCTTCCCGCCGGGGTCGTCGCCGTGCGCCGCGGTCCGCCCCGAGGGGCGCGGGGAAGTCTGCGGCAAGGACGAAAAAGGGCCCGACGCATGACTCTCGCGCAGCTGCACTACACCTCTTCCCCCGCTGTCCGCGCGGACGACGACGGAGGGGGCGGCGGCGCGCGCTTCACCGCCGTCAGCGCCGGACTGCCCACGCCGGTGCTGGCCGAGGCCGAAGAGCTCCTCGGCTACGAGCCGCCCGCCGACACCCCGCACCGGCCGAGCACCGACCAGCTCCGCTCCCTGCCCGAGGCGTTCAGCTTCAGCGCGCTGCCGGACGGCGGGCATCTGCTGTCCCGCACGGTCGCGTACACCGGGCCCGGTGGCGGGCCGGGCGGGTCCGGCGGGTTGGGCGGGTCGGGCGTGTCCGGCGGGTCGGGCGTGTCCGGCGGCGGTCCCGTCGGGTTTCACGCGCATGCCGTGCACCTTCCGGCCGGGACGCGGCTGCCGGGCGGCGTGCTGCCGATCACGGCCTGGCGCTCGCCCAGTTGGGCCTCCGCGCCGCCTCGGGGCGGGGCCCCGGAGCGGATATCCTCGCTGCCCGCCTCCGCCGCCTTCGGGCCGGAGGCCGCCGAGGCGCTGAACGACTTCGCGGTCTCCCGGAGTCCCTGGCTCGCGGCGGTCTTCGCCGACCTGCGCCGGGTCTGCACCGGCGAGCCGGACGCCGGGCGGCTGGTGCTGGTGGAGCGGCACAGCGCGGATGTGGCCCGGTGGGTGGCGCTCGCCTCGGCGGTGCTGCCGCCCGACGACGCGCACCGGCTGACGTTCACGACGTACACCCGCCGTCCGTCGGACGCGCCGCATCAGGTCGTCGGCGTGCTCCCCGAGGATGCCGCGCGCCTCGACGCGACGTCCGCGCTGCGGGTGCACGACTGCGCCGGTGCCCGGCCCTCCGGGGCGGTGGACGACGCCTGGGCCGAGACCTGCGCCCGGATCTGGCGCAACCGGTCCCCCGAACTGTTCCGGACGGCGGCCGAGCTGCCCGGCGGGCCCTTCGCCGCCGGACCGCTCGCCGTCACGGCGCTCTGCGCGGGCGTTGCGCTCGGGTCGGCCGAACGGGCGGCGGCGGCCGAGTGGGCCGCCGAGCGGCCGTACGCACTGGACGAGGAGCGCACGCACCGGCTCACCGACGCGCTGACCGATCCGGACATCGACCGCACGCCGCATGAACTCGGCGCTGTGGCAAGCCTGTTGACCGCGCTCGACGGACGGGCCCCGGCCGGTGTGACGGCCTCTCTCGGTGCCCTGCTGGTGACGGAGGCGGTCTACGGGGACGATGTCACCGTCGTTCCCCCGGGACGCTCGGTGTTCTCCGGGCCGGGCGGGGAGCCCGTCGCGGCGGCGCTCGTCGAGGCCGTCGGCGAGGATCTGCGTGCCGAACTGGCCACCGGCTCGCCGCTCGCCGCCCCTGGCACCGCCCCCGGACGCGGCGTGGGGCGCACCGTGCAGCTGCTGCGCATCGCCCGGCTGCTCGACGTGGACTGCGCGGACCTGCTCCCCGAGGCCGTACGCCGGATGGCGCGGGCGCTGCGGGACGAGGGCGCGGGCACCTGCGGGCAGGTGCTGCTGGACCTGCTGGACGAGCAGTTCGACATCCGTACCGCACTGCTGGGCGAGCTGGACCGGATCGCCCCGCTCCACCCCACGGCCACCGAACGGCTGCTCACCGACGTCGCGCTGCCGTTCACCGGGGCGCAGGCACTGCCGCACCTGCGGATGTGCGCCGCCGCGGCCGACGCGCGGGCACGCGGCGGTGAGGACCGGGTGAAGACGCTGAGCACCGTGCTCCGCGCCGGTGGTATGTCACCTTTCACCGAACCGCTGGTGCTGCGCACGGCGGTGGGGCTGGTCTGGGAGGGGGCCGCCCCCACGGCGGGCGAGGCCCGGCAGCTGCTGGGCGCGAGCACCTCCGACGCGCACCGCACGGCCGGTACGTGGTCCGTTCTCGTCGCGGCGGCGCTCGGTGCGCCCGCCGACGACGTGGAGGCCCCGGAGCTGGCTCCCGATCTGCTGCGCGGCTTCCCGCAGGAGATCGACGCGCGGACGCGCCACGCGCTGCTGCTCCTGGAGTTCGCGCGGGACGTCCGCGCGGGGGCGGCGGAGCCGGGCTGGACGGAGACGGCCCTGCGGCTGTGCGCCGGGGCGGAGCCCGTGGAGACCGGCGCGCGTGAGCAGGCGTACGGGGCGCTGGCAGGGCTGCTGCTCGCGCCGGACCGCCCGGAGGCCGAGCTGTACGCCTTCGTGCACAGCGCGGACCCGGAGCTGATCGCGGCGTACGGCCGGGCCGCCCGGCAGGACGCGGTGCTCGCCCGGCTGCGCTCCGAACCGGCCTACGCCGCCGACTGCTTCACCGTCTGGAGCGCCCACCCGCACGCGGGCGAGGCGTGGCACGCGACCCGGACTGCCCTCCTGGAAGAGGTGCTGCGTCCGGTGGTCCGGGCCCTGTCGCCGGAGGAGCTGGCGGCGGTGGAGGAGGCCGCGGGCCGGGCGGGCAGCAGCCGTACGGCGGAGGCCTTCCGCTCCTGGAACAGGTCGGGCAGCGGCCTGCGCAGACGGCTGGGCAGCCGGATCGCGGCCCGGGTGCGGCGGTCGTGAGACCGTACGGCGCGGGCGCCCGGCGCGGACGCCCGGGGACGGCCTCCTGACACGCCATCGCCACCACCCCTGAGACGCGCCCGGCGCGGGCGCCCCCGGGGTGGCGTCCCCGGCGGTGCCCCGCGTGGCCCGGATCGGGTCTGTGGCAGCCCGGGGTGACCGGGGCCGAGGCCGAGGCCCTGGGCCTGGGCCTGGGCCTGGGCCTCGGCGGACCGGCTCCTCGTATCCGCCGATACCGCGCGCCCGCCCCCGCTCCAGGGTCGATGGCGGCGGGGGAAGGGGTAATGCTGGGAAGGAGGAGCCGACGTCACGCGGTTCCGCGCGAAAGCGGCCGGGCGGCCCGCCCGGGGCGGGAACCCAGCGGGTTCTCCGCGGACCGGCTGCCTGCCCGCAGCGTCGCGGCGCCGCGTGTCCGGCGCACGGGCAGGCGCCGTACAGCTGATCCCGCCGTGTCCCGGGCGGTCGGTCGGCGCCGTCCCGGGGCATCGGAGCAAGGAGCCTCCGGTGAACTTCATCAATGAGAAGCTGCGCGCCCCGCCCCAGCCGACGGCCCGCGTGGCGGCGCACTCCCCGGTTTCCGCCGCCGACTGCGGTCTGCTTCTGCTCAGGCTCACCTTCGGCCTTCTCATGGCAGGGCACGGATGCCAGAAGCTCTTCGGAATCTTCGGTGGCGAGGGTCTCACCGCGACAGGCAAGGGGTTCGCCAGCCTGGGGTACCGCCCCGGGACGGTGTACGCCGCCATCGGTGGTGGCTCCGAGTTCCTCGGCGGCCTCGGCCTGGCGCTGGGGCTGCTCACCCCGCTGGCGTCGGCCACCCTGATCGGCGTCATGATCAATGCCATGGTGACCGTCACCGCGGCACACGGGCTGTGGGCGACAGACGGCGGCGTCGAGTACAACGTGGCCATCGCGGTCGTGGCGCTGGCGATCGCCGCCATCGGCCCCGGCCGGCTCGCCCTCGACAGGCCGTTCCGCTGGGGGAAGGGCGGCTGGCCAGAAGCCGTCTTCGCCCTGTGCGTCGGCGGCATCGGCGCCGCCATCGTGCTGATCCTCTGAACCTCAGCGGATGGCAGCTCCTTCACCGGGCGCCCAGCGGCGCGGTACCTCACCGGCGGTGCCGGACGCCGGGGATGGCGCGGGTCTTCCGCACTCCGGCCGGACGGGCGGCCCACGGACCGGGCCAGCGGTTTTCCGCAGAGGTCGTCCGGGACTGACCGCACAGAACCGTCCGGGCCCGCCGCGAGGCCAGAGGCCCGCTCGGTGAAGCCCTCGATCCGGTGACGCCTCTACCAAGTCCCGGCTGCGGCCAGGGCGTGATGCGGACGCGGTGCCCGCGCCGGGTGCCCCGGCCATGACCAGACTGCCCAGCACGCCTCCGCCCCGCTTCCACCCCGCTCCCACCCCTCTTCCGCCTCCGCGCGCTTCTGGCGGGCGGCGGACAGAGGCGGTGCGGGAACCGCACGCGAGGCGGGCCCAAACGTCCTGCTCCCCGATTACGGCCGGGCCGGGCCGGAAGACACGTGAATCCGTTCTCCAGCCCCGCCCGTCGCCCCGGCGTGCCCCTCGTCCGCCCGGAGGAATCGCCGGTGCGTCCTCCGGGTGACGGGCCCGTCGCCGGACCACCGGACCGGGGAGGTCAGGCGTCGGAGGTCAGGCGTCGGGGGTCAGCCGCAGCGAGATCGAGTTGATGCAGTACCGCTGGTCGGTGGGGGTCGGGTAGCCCTCGCCCTCGAAGACGTGGCCGAGGTGCGATCCGCAGCGGGCGCAGCGGACCTCGGTGCGAACCATCCCGTGGCTGCGGTCCTGGATCAGCTCGACCGCGTCGGTGTCCTTCGGGTCGTAGAAGGAGGGCCAGCCGCAGTGCGACTCGAACTTGGTGTCCGAGCGGAACAGCTCCGCGCCGCAGGCACGGCAGGAGTAGACGCCCTCGGTCTTGGTGTCGGTGTACTCACCGACGAAGGCGGGTTCGGTGCCGGCCTGGCGCAGGACGGCGTACTCGCCAGGGGACAGCTCGGCCCGCCACTGCTCGTCCGGCTTCTCGATCTCGTACGACACGGCGCTCCCTCAGCTCGACAGGTGGTCCAGGATGCGCGGACCGAGGTCCGTGACGTCGCCCGCGCCCATGGTGAGAACGAGGTCGCCGGGCTTCGCCATTCCCGCGATCGTGGCGGGGACCGCGTCCTTGTCGTGGACGGCGGTGACGTCGGCGCCCGCGGTGCGCGCGGCGTCGATGATCAGCTCGCTGGTGATGCCCGGGATCGGGTCCTCGCGGGCCGGGTAGACGTCCAGCACCACGGAGGCGTCGGCCAGCGCGAGGGCCTGCCCCATCTCCGTACCGAGCTCCTGGGTGCGGGAGAAGAGGTGCGGCTGGAACACCACCAGGATGCGGGCGTCGGCCGCGGCTCCGCGCATGGCCTCCAGGTCGGCGGTCATCTCGGTGGGGTGGTGCGCGTACGAGTCGATGACCTGCACGCCCGCCGCCTCGCCCTTGAGCTGGAGACGGCGCTTGACCCCGGTGTACGTGCCGAGCGCCGAGGCCAGGTTGTGGGCCGGGACGCCGAGGGCGACACCGGCGGCAAGGGCGGCGACGGCGTTGAGCGCGTAGTGGCGGCCGGGCACGGAGACCGAGAACGTGAGGAACTTCCCGTTCAGCAGGACCGTGACCTCGCTGGTCAGACCGCGCGGAGTGATCCGGTGGACGCGTACGTCGGCGGAGTCGGCCTCGCCGTAGGTGACGACGTTCAGCCCCTCGCGGTCGCGGACCCGCGCGGTCAGCTCGACGGCGCCGGGCTGGTCGGCGGAGACCACCAGCGTGCCGCCGGGGACGATCTTGGCGGTGAACGCCTCGAAGGACTCGTAGATCTCGTCCATGGAGGCGTAGTTCGCGTGGTGGTCCAGCTCGACGTTGAGGACGATCGCGACCTCGGGGTCGTACTTCTGGAAGCTGCGGTCGCTCTCGTCGGCCTCGGCGACGAAGACCGCCCCCTCGCCGTGCGTGGCGTTGGTGCCCGGTCCGGCCAGGTCGCCGCCGATGGCGTACGAGGGGTCGAGGTCCAGGTCGGTCAGGGCGACGGCCAGCATCGACGTGGTGGTCGTCTTGCCGTGCGTACCGGCCACCGCGAGGCCGCGCAGGCCGTTCATCAGCGAGGCGAGCGCGTCGGAGCGGTGCACGACCGGGATCGACAGCTCGGCGGCCCGCACCAGCTCCGGGTTGTCGTCGCGGATGGCGCTGGAGACGACCACGCACGAAGCGTCGTCGGCCAGATGTGCGGCGGCGTGTCCGATGTGGACGGTCGCCCCCAGCGCCCGCAGCGCCTCGGCCGTACCCGATTCCCTGGCGTCGCTGCCCGCGACCTTGGCGCCGCGCTGGGCGAGGATCTTCGCGATGCCCGACATTCCGGCGCCGCCGATGCCGATGAAGTGCGGGCGTTCCATGGCGGCGGGGATACCGGGTGTCATGTGCGTCCTCCGGGAGCTGAACGGGTGCTTTCGGTCGCGGAGAGGTACCGTCCTCGACCGCCCGCCCAGCCTATTCGCTGTGCGCGAAGAGCTTGAGCACCGGGACGCCGACCTTGTGGCGGGCCCGGGACGCCCAGTCGCGGTGGAAGAACTCCTCGACGTAGTGCGGAGCGGTCAGCACGATGACCTCGTCCGCCTCCGCGTCCTCGACCACGGACTTCAGCAGGTCGAGCGGATGGTCCTCGACGACCTGGCCGACCGCCTGGGAACCGGCCTGGCGCAGCGCCTCCAGGGACACTTCGAGCGCGAGTTCGGCGGATTGTCTGGCGTTCTCGCCCTCCGGCTCCTCGCTCTCCCGGGCGGCCTCCTTCAGTTCACCCATCGCCAGGTCGTCGATCGCCCGCAGGAGCACATCGGCCTGGTCACCGCGCGGCTGGAGGAGCACGACGAAGGAGATCCGCTCCTCCCCGTGCAAAGTGGTGACGAAGTCGACGTCCTCCGAGGTGAGGGGCTTCTCGATCATCAAAACGCTGGTGAACACCACGGGCGCCCTTCTGCTTCAGTGACCGTCCCAGGTCACTGCTGAAACCATCCTTCCCCGTGCTCGCACGGGGGTTGCGGAAGTAATTGTGCCCACCGGAAGCCAACCGGAACGGCTAATTCCGCTCTTTTCAGCCCCGACGGTACCGAGTGAAGAGGAAACCGGCCTCTTCCAGCATCGATGCCAGGACGAATCGTTTCGGCACGGCGACCCCGGGACCGCCCGCGATCCGCTGCGCGTCCCCGGCGGTCAGCAGCGGCGCGAGCGTCAGGCAGAGCTCGTCCAGGACCCCGGCGGCCACGAACTGGCCCAGCAGTCTCGGGCCGCCCTCGGTGAGCAGCCGGGTGAGGCCGCGACCGGCCAGTTCCTGTACGGCCCTGGCGGGATCCACCCGGGAGCCCTCCCCGGCGATCACCACCTCGGCGCCCGCCGCGCGCGCCTGCTCCACGCGCTGTGCGGGAACCCCGGCGCCGGTCAGCAGCAGGGTCGGCACCAGCGGCTCGGTGAAGAGCGGCAGCGAGAAGTCCAGGTCCAGGCTGCCGCTGACCACGGCGACCGCGGGCGCGGGCCCCTGACCGGCGGCGGCCCGGCGGGCGGCGAAGGCCTCGCGCGCGCGGGCGGGGCGGTAGCCCTCCAGACGCACCGTCTCCGCGCCCACCACGATCACGTCGGCCAGACCGCGCAGGGTGCCGAAGATCCGCATGTCGGCCGCGCAGGAGATCGGCTGTGAGCGGCCGTCGTGCTGGGCGGCGCCGTCGAGGGTCGACACCATGTTGGCGCGGAGCCAGGGGCCGTCCTGCCCGGGGTAGGCGTAGGCGTCGGCCAGGGCGTCCAGGCTCCACTCCCCCAGGTCGTCGGCGGACGTACCGGCGGACGTGTGGGCGGAGGTGCCGGAAGGTGCGCCGGTGGAGGTGGCTGCGGGTGTCAGGTCGGTCACAGGGAACAGGCGTCGCATGCTGCGCAGTCTTCCACGGCCTGCCACGGCGCTTAGAGTGGAGAGTTGTGTCGTCCTCCACAGCCCTGCCGGGGCAGAGCCCCATATCCGAAACAGCTCCGCTGTCCCTGTGCGCCCGCGAGCCCCACGTACCGGCCGACCGGCTGGTCGCCGAGATGGTGCCGCCGCCACGCTTCGACTCCGTGCGCTTCGCCACCTACGTGCCCGATCCCAACCAGCCGAGCCAGACGGAGGCGGTCAGGGTCCTGAGCGGCTTCGCGGCCGGGCTGGGCGGCGCGCACGCCAGCGGTTCGGGCAAGCGGAAGTGGTTCAGCCGGAAGCCCGCGCCCGCCTCGGCTCCGCTCGGGGTGTACCTCGACGGCGGCTACGGCGTCGGCAAGACCCACCTGCTGGCCTCGCTCTGGCACGCCACCCCCGCCGAGCCCGCGCTGAAGGCGTTCGGCACCTTCGTGGAGCTGACGAACCTGGTCGGCGCGCTGGGCTTCCAGCAGACCGTGAAGACGCTGAGCGAGCACCGGCTCCTGTGCATCGACGAGTTCGAGCTGGACGACCCGGGCGACACCGTACTGGTGTCCTCGCTGCTGAGCAGGCTGGTCGAGGCGGGAGTCGCGCTGGCCGCCACCTCCAACACGCTGCCGGGCAAGCTCGGCGAGGGCCGGTTCGCCGCTGCCGACTTCCTGCGGGAGATCCAGGGCCTGTCCGCGCACTTCCGCCCGCTGCGCATCGATGGCGAGGACTACCGCCACCGCGGTCTGCCCGAGGCCCCGCCGCCGTACTCCGACGACCAGGTCACCCGGGCCGCGTACGCCACCGAAGGGGCCAGCCTGGACGACTTCCCCGGGCTGCTCGACCACCTCGCGCGGGTCCATCCGAGCCGCTACGGCGCGATGACGGACGGAGTGCGGGCGGTCTGTCTGACGGAGGTCCAGCCCGTGCCCGACCAGTCGACCGCGCTGCGGCTCGTCGTCCTCGCCGACCGGCTGTACGACCGGGAGATCCCGGTGCTCGCCTCCGGGCTGCCGTTCGACCGGCTGTTCAGCGAGGAGATGCTGAACGGCGGATACCGGAAGAAGTACTTCCGGGCGATCTCCCGGCTGACGGCGCTGGCACGGGACGCGAAGGGTCTGGTGGCGCAGTAGGTTCGGGACGTACCGCCCGGGGCGTCCACCGACGCCCCGGTGTTCCCGCACCGACCGCGCACACCGTTCGAAGGGATTCCGCATGGCTACCGTCCGACAGGCCCACACGGTCTGGGAAGGCAACCTGATCGAGGGCAAGGGGGTCGTCACCTTCGACTCCTCCGGCATCGGCGACTTCCCCGTCTCCTGGCCGTCCCGCGCCGAGAAGGCCAACGGCAAGACCTCGCCCGAGGAACTCATCGCGGCGGCCCACTCCAGCTGCTTCTCGATGGCACTGGCCCACGGTCTGACCGGGGCCGGTACGCCGCCGACCCAGCTGGAGACCAAGGCCGACGTGACCTTCCAGCCCGGCACCGGCATCACCGGCATCCACCTCACCGTGGTGGGCCAGGTGCACGGCATCGACGAGGCGGCCTTCGTCAAGGCCGCCGAGGACGCCAAGGCGAACTGCCCGGTCAGCCAGGCGCTGACCGGCACGACGATCACGCTCTCCGCCTCGCTGGCCTGACGCCACAAGGGCCACACGAGTCACAGGGGCCACTCCCGACCCAGGGAACACCTGGGCGCACCCGGGACACGGTGACCCGCATGGTTCCCGCGCGGCGACGCGCGTGCTACACACATGCGGGTCACTTTTCCTGTCCGCCAACAGGGAGTTGCCTCATGTCATCAGAAACGTCACGACCGACCGCGGACGCGTCCCGAACGGTCGCCGAAACGTCACGCACGACTGCGGACGCGTCCCGAACGGCCGCCGAAACGTCACGCCGGACCGTCGCGGAAACGTCCCGCCGGACCGTCGCGGAAACGTCCCGCCCCGGCGTCGGGGAAGCATCCCGCCCGGTCGCCGCCGGGGAAGCGTCCCGCCTGGTCGCCAGCCGTCGTCACGTGCTGGCCGGTACGGGTGCGGCCGTCGCCTCGATCGCCTTCACGGGGGCGTTCTCCGAGCTCTTCGCGGGCACCGCCGCCGCCCGGGGACACGCGGGATACGGGCCGCTCGTGCCCGACCCCGACGGACTGCTCGACCTCCCGAAGGGCTTCCGCTACCGGGTGCTGTCCCGGGAGGGCGGGCTGCTCCGCTCCGGCGAGGGCCTCGTACCCAGCAACCACGACGGGATGGCCGCCTTCGCGGGCCGCCACGGCCATGTCCACCTGGTCCGCAACCACGAGAACCGGGTCACCGCGCGCATCCCGGTCCCCGTCGTCGAGGGCCTCACCTACGACCCGATGGGCAAGGGCGGCTGCACGGCCCTGGAGCTGGACGGCCGCAACAACGTCCTGGGCGAGCGCGTCGCCATCGCCGGGACGGCGGTGAACTGCGCGGGCGGCCGTACCCCCTGGAACACCTGGCTGACCTGCGAGGAGACCGAGGACAGAGCGGGCACCAACGGCTACACCAAGGACCACGGCTTCATCTTCGAGGTGGACGGCGCCGACCCGCGCCGCACCGGGGCCGTGCCGCTCACCGCGATGGGCCGGTTCCAGCACGAGGCCATCGCGATCGACCCGCGGACCGGGATCGTCTACGAGACGGAGGACGCCTTCGACAAACCCTTCGGGCTCTTCTACCGCTTCCTGCCGGACAAGCCGCTCGGCGGCACCGGCTCGCTGCGGGCCGGTGGGCATCTGGAGGCCATGCGGGTGCCCGGCGTACCGGACCTCTCCGCGGTCCAGGAGGCCGGGACGAGCTTCGAGGGCGTCGAGTGGGCGGCCGTACCCGACCCGCTGGCGGACAGCACCCCCATCCGCTTCCAGGACTTCGGTCCCAAGGGCATCACGCACGCCCAGAAGCTGGAGGGCTGCTACTGGGGCGGCTCCTCGGTGTACTTCGTGTCCAGCTTCGCGCGCAGCGGCGAGGGCTCGGCCGCCGACCACCACGGCCAGGTGTGGCGGTACGAGCCGAAGCGGCGCCGCCTCACGCTCGTGATCGTCTTCGGTGCGGGGAAGGACGTACAGCTGCCGGGCGAGTCCCCCGACAACATCTGCCTCGCCCCGGACGGCGGGCTGATGGTGTGCGAGGACGGCGACGGCGCCCAGCACGTGTTCGGCCTGACGCGGGGCGGCGACGTCTACGCGATGGCACGGGGGCGGCAGAACATCGGTACGCCGGACAAGCCCGAGTGGGGCGAGTTCGCCGGAGTCACCTTCGCCCCGGACCTCTCGACGATGTACGTGAACTGCTACACCCCGGGGACGACGTTCGCGGTGACGGGGCCCTGGCGGTAAGCGGTAAGCGGTGACGGCCCCGGCGGCCGACGGTCGGCGGCCGGGGCTCGGCGGTCACCGGTCACCGGTCACCGGTCACCGGGGACGGTCGGCGGTCGGCGGTCGGCGGTCGGCGGTCGGCGGGGACGGGCGCTGACAGGCGCTGACGGTGATACGACGGGCCGGGTGAATCCTGGCACGGCTCCGGCCGTGGGGCGGCGCCGCGCACACCCATACATCAGATAACCGGATATTTTCCGCTGGTGACTGGTCCCGCTCGGAAAAGTGCCGCTCTCGCCGTTCTCGGGGCGCTGCTCGGCAGTCTCACCGGCTGCGGGGGCGACGGTGACTCCACCGTCGCCCCCGCGGCCGTGGACCGCTCCCCCGCACCGGTCCGTTCGCCCTCGCACGCGGCCCCGGCCCCGCCGCCGACCCTGGCACCCGGTCCGGGCGCGCTGACCCCGGTCTTCTCCCACGGGCCCCGGACCGGCGGGAAGGTGGTGGCGCTGACCTTCGACGCCGACATGACCGCCGCCGAAGGGGCGCGCGCGGCGGCCGGCGAGCCCTTCGACCATCCCGCCCTGATCGCGCTGCTGCGGGACCGCAAGGTACCCGCGACGGTGTTCATGACGGGGCGCTGGGCCGAGGAGTACCCCGACCAGGCCCGGTCCATCGGCGCCGACCCGCTCTTCGAGGTCGCCAACCACTCGTACAGCCATGACGCCTTCGTCTCGCCCTGCTACGGGCTGCCGACGGTGGCGGGGCGTGACATGCGCGCCGACGTGGCGCGGGCCGCCGCCGCGTTCCGGAAGGCCGGGGTGCGGCGTACCGTGCCGTACTTCCGCTTCCCGGGCGGCTGCTACGACGGCGCCTCGCTGCACGCGCTCGCGCCCGAGCGGATGACGGCGGTGCAGTGGGACGTGGTCAGCGGTGACGCCTTCGCCACCGACGCGGACGCGGTGGCCGCCCAGGTGCTGGCCGGGGTGCGGCCAGGCTCCCTGGTCGTCATGCACTGCACCCGCAGCGCCGCGCCGGTCACCGCGGACGCGGTGCGCCAGATCGTCCCGGAGCTGCGCAGGCGCGGCTACCGCTTCGTGAAGGTCTCCGACCTGATCCGGGCGACGACGGCCTGAGGACCGGGCCAGCCTCCGCCGTCAGGCCGCCGCCCTCCGGCAGGCGAGCACCGCCACCGCGGCGGCGAGGACGACGGCGACGGCCAGGGGCACGACCGGCAGGTGCACCACGCCCGTCCGCGACCCGGTGACCAGGCCCCGCACCGCGGTGTTCGCGGGAGAGCCGTCGGCCACCAGGGCCGACAGCGCGAGGAGCACGGTCCCCGCCAGGCGCCAGCCGCGCCGGCGCAGCAGCGGCCGGGTACACAGCGCGCCGACCGCCGCCCCCGTCAGCACACAGCAGGCGGTGGCGAGCAGCCCGGCCGCCCCGGCGGACAGCGTCGCCACCCGTACCGAGCCGTCGGCACCGGCAGGGCGGCTGACCAGCAGCACGACCGGGATGACGAGCGCACCCAGCAGCCCCGCACAGCCGAGCCCGGCCAGCAGCGACGCCAGATGCGCCCTCGGTGACCCCACCGCGGCGGCGGTGACGGTCCGGGCGGCGGGCGGCTCCTGGGTGGCGCAGAGCTGGACGAGCCAGGCGGTGACGGGCAGCAGCCCCGCGGCGGCGTAGCCGAGCGAGTCGAGGACCGGCTGCCCCCAGCCCACTCCGGTGACGACGAAGGCCGCGTACAGCAGGACCGGGGCGAGCCAGCGCTGGGAACGGGTCAGCAGGGCGGCCTGGTAACGCACGAGAGCGGTCATGGTGCCTCAGGGGGCGGGGGCGAGGGCGGGACCGAGGGCGGGGGCGGGCCGGCCGCCGGGGCCTCCTCCGCCCGGCCGGGGGCGACGGTCAGACGGCCGATGTGCCAGGGCGGGTGCGCGGTGAGCAGGGCCCGCAGCAGTGCGTCGGAGTGGTCGGCCCCGACGGTGAGCAGGACTCCCCCGCCGGGTGCCGGGGTGTGCTCCGGGCAGCCCGGGAGTCCGGTGGGGAGCGGGGCACCGGGCGGGCCGGACACCTCGATCCGTACCCGGGGCGCGGTCCGCGCGGCCGGGCGCGCGGGGGCGGCGGTGCTCAGGGTGCCGTTCTCGACCCGGAGCACGGTGTCGGCCGCCCCGGCGAACCCGCGCGGGCCGTGGTCGACGTAGACGACCGTGGCACCGGCCGCCACCCGTTCGGCCACGGCCCGGTCAAGCCCGGCGCGGGCCGCGGTGTCCAGCCCGGTCCACGCCTCGTCCAGGATCAGCAGCTCCGGATCGGCGAGGAACGCCTGGGCGACGGCCACCTTCTGACTGGTGCCCTTGGAGAGCTCCGCGAGCGGCGTACGGGCGTGGGCGGCGGCTCCGAATCGGTCGAGCCAGCTCCGCGCGCGGTCCGCCGCCTCGGCGCCCCGCAGTCCGTGGACGCGGCCGAGGTGGACGAGATAGCCGGTCGCGGTGAACGGCAGCGCGGCCGGGAAGCGCTCGGGGACGTACGCCGTACGCGGGCGGCGGCCGGTGATCCTGCCCTCCGTCGGGGCGTCGATCCCGGCGAGCAGCCGCAGCAGGGTCGACTTCCCGGTGCCGTTGGCGCCCTCGACCCGGATCAGGGCGCGCGCGGGCAGGTCGAGGTCGATCCCGCGCAGCACCCATGGTCCGCGAAGGCCGTAGCGTCGGCCCACACCGGACAGCCTCAGTTGGCCGTCGCCTTCTCGGGCTTGGCCTCGCTGGGCCGTACGATCACGAAGCCCTCGCCGTCCAGACGCAGCTGGACGGCCTCGCCGGAACCGCCGCGGATCATCGAGCCGAAGCTCTGCGAACGGTGCAGCGAGGTAGTCAGGTTGGCGCTCCAGCCGACCACCGCGTCGGTGTCGACGCAGACCGGCTGCTGCGGGCTGACGGGGATCACGATGGGGTGACCCTCACACATCAGGCCGAGCTTGCCGTATCCGGTGAAGACGCTGTTGAAGAGTCCGCCGCCCGCCATCCCGGCGCCCTTCACCGTCTTGATCTCGTAGGCGAGCGTGGGGTCGAAGCAGAGCACGTTACGGCCGTTGATCGTGAGGACGTCGCCGTGCTCCATCTCCACGATGAAACAGTTGGCGGCCTCGTGCGCGAACCATGCCTCGCCCTGGCCCCGGACCGCCATCAGCGGCAGGCCCTCACCGGTGACGGCCCGCTTGAGCATGCCGCCTATGCCCTGGCCCTTGCGCTCGAACTGGAGATTGCCCCGGAAGGCGATCATCGCGCCCTGGCGGGCGTGCATCTCGCCGTTGACGGCGTACTTGATGGATTTGGCGTTCTGCAGGGTCATCCCCGGGGCCGTCGCCGGCTGCGCCATGTTCTCGGTGGAAAAGAGATCGCTCTTCATGCGGTGCATCCTCACCCGGAGCCTTTCATTCCGCCAACAAACGGCTTCCCGGGGGCTGGCAGACTGGTAGGGGTGAGCAGCGAAGACATTCCCGTATCCCCGTCCGCGCCCGGATCCCCCGCCGTGCCCGGATCCCCGTTCGTGCCGGAGAGCACCAGCCGTGACGAGGCGCCGCAGTACGTGCTGCCGCTCGTCGTGCACATCGAGAAGACGGCACCCCCGGCGCGGACCGACGCCCTGCGGACGGCCGCCCGCGCGGTGCTCGTGATGCTCTCCGACGAGCGCTCGGAGGGCGAGGGCGCGTGGGCGAGGGCGATGCGCGACTGGCAGGACGCCCGCATCCGCAAGGTGGTGCGGCGGGCGCGCGGCGCGGAGTGGCGCAAGGCGTCCGCGCTGCCCGGCATCACGGTGACCGGCCAGAGCGCCGAGGTGCGGGTCTTCCCGCCGGTGCCGCTGGACGGCTGGCCGAAGGAACTGGCCAAGCTCCAGGTGTCGGGGACGGACCTGGACGACCCCGAGCCGCCCGCCGCGCCGGACCTCGCGGGCCCGGTCCTCTGGCTCAGCCCGGAGCTGGACATGTCGGCGGGCAAGGCCATGGCACAGGCCGGGCACGGGGCGCAGCTCGCGTGGTGGGAGCTGTCGGACACGCAGCGCAAGGCGTGGCGCGAGGCGGGCTTCCCGCTCGCGGTCGCCACCGCCGCGCCGGAGCGGTGGCAGGAGCTCACGACCAGCGGGCTGCCGGTGGTGCGGGACGCCGGGTTCACCGAGATCGCCCCCGGCTCGTGCACGGTGGTCGCCGACCATCCGGCCCTGCGGCGCGACTGAACGGGGAAGGGACCGAAGGGGCGGTCGCCCCCTGCCTCCTCCCCTCGGCATGCCCGCGAAGGCGCCGGGCACCTGCCCGCCGTGCCACCGATCAAACGTGTCATCAATCCGATTCCGGACAACGCATACCCTTGCCAGCGAACGAATACCCTCTCAGGATTCATGAGAGGAGTCCTGATGAGAGGGGTCGCGATGCCGGACAGTCCGGGCCTGCGCGGTGACGGAGGCCGAGTCCGCGAGAGGCTGCGGCAGGGCGGGACGGTGACCGGCATCGGCATCGGCACGAGGGGCGGAACGGTCCCGGGCATGTCGCGCCCGACCGCGCCGGTCCACGCGGCACGGCTCCAGCAACGCGCCCGGCGCGAGGTGCTGTACTTCGACGCGCCCCCCTACTGGTCCGTGGACAACGCGGTCCAGCTGGACCGGTTGTCGGACGGGGTCTCGTACCGCACCGTCTACGGCCGGGAGGCGATCGAGTACCCGGGGGCCATGACGCGCATCGACCAGTGCCTGGGGGCCGGGGAGCAGGCGCGGGTGACGGCCCGGCTGCCGATGAAGATGATGATCATCGACCGGGAGCACGCCTTCACCTGCGCCTTCGGCGAGAGTGACCGCGCGGGCAGTCCCGGGGACCTGGTGATCGTGGATTCCGGCCCGCTGCTCGACGGCCTGGTCGAGCTGTTCGAACGGGTCTGGGCCGACAGCGCGCCCTTCGACCACGGCACCCCCGCGCCCCGGGCCGAGCGGGACGAACTGGGCGACGCGGACAAGCGGTTGCTGACCCTGCTGCTCGGCGGGCTGACCGATGACGCCATCGCCCGGCACCTGGGCGTCGGACGGCGCACCGTACTGCGCCGCGCACGCGGACTGATGGACCGGGCCGGAGTGGCGACCCGGATGCAGCTCGGCTGGTACGCGGCCCGCCGGGGCTGGGTGGATGTGTCGTGCGGCGCCCCGGACCCGGAACCGGCACGGGGATAGCGGCGGCGGCACGCGACCGCGCCGATCCCTCCACGGCGCGCGTGCCGGGGCGCCCCGGCACGCGCGGCCCCTCCGGCGTGACCTGACGGGGCGTATCGCCGTACACGGGCGCCACGACGTGACGTGACGGGGCTAACCGCCGTACGTCGCCCCTCCGGCGTGACCTGACAAGGCGAACCGCCGCACGCGGGCGCCACGACGTGATGTGCGACGGCGCGGACCGCCCTACGCGGGCGCCGCGACGTGCGGGTCTATCCGCCGCGCCTCAGCAGCCCCGGCCTTCACAACTGGCGCATATGCGCCACGGAATGGTCTTCAGCCCCAGCTCCGACGGGCTATAGCCTCCGGATGCGCCGTCCGTCCGGGCCTTCCCCTCCTCCCCCTTCCCCTTCCCGTGGTTCCCCCTGCCCGAATGCCGGCGTGCGCTCTTTTCTTCCCGTACCCGTTCCGTCCTTCACCCAAGGAGAAGTACGTGCCGACACCCTCAAGCGGCATACACGGAAGACGGCTGATCGCCGTCACGGCCGTGCTCGCCAGCGGCATGCTGATACCCGGGCTCAGTCCCGGATCAGCGATGGGAGCACCCGCCACCAGCAGCCCTGCGGGCAGCCTTTCGCCGAAGGCCGCGCAGAAGGCCAAGCCCTCCCTGGTCACCCTCATCACCGGGGACACCGTGTCCGTGACGAAGGGGGCGGACGGCCGCAGCTCCGTGACCGTCACCCCCGCGCCCGGAAACGCGACGACGTTCCAGACCGTCACCGACCCCGACGGCGACCTGTACGTGTACCCGACCGAGGCGCTGGCCCCGCTCGCCTCCCGCACCCTGGACCGGCGGCTGTTCAACGTCACCCAGTTGCTCAAGGACGGGCACGGGGACTCCAAGGACAGCACGCTGCCCGTGATCGTCTCGTACGACGACAAGCCCTCCCGCGCCGAGCTGGGCGAACGCGCACGTCAGCTCCCCTCCGGCAAGCCCGGCGTCCTGCTCCGCCGGATGGGCATGGCCGCCGTCCACGTCAAGAAGCACGGGGCGGCCTCCTTCTGGAAGGCCGCCCGGCCCGACCGGACCGCCGGGAAGAACGGGACGAAGCGGACCGCCGCCGCCGGGTCCGGGGTCGCCAAGATCTGGTACGACGCACCGGCCAAGGTGACGCTGGACACGAGCGTTCCCCAGATCCACGCCCCCGAGGCCTGGGCGGCGGGGTATGACGGGACCGGGGTCAAGGTCGCCATTCTCGACACCGGCGTCGACCTCAACCACCCCGACGTCAAGGGCCGGGTCGTCACCGCGAAGAGCTTCATCGACGGCGCCGCCACCGTGCAGGACGGCCACGGGCACGGCACCCATGTCGCGTCCACCGTCGCGGGCAGCGGCGCCGCCTCGGACGGACGGTACAAGGGGGTCGCCCCGGGCGCCGACCTGCTGATCGGCAAGGTCCTCGGCGACAGCGGATCGGGGCCGGACTCCGGCGTGATAGCGGGCATGGAATGGGCGGTCGACCAGGGCGCCGACATCATCAGCATGAGCCTGGGTTCCCCGGGTGACCCCGAGGACAACCCGTCCACGGAGGCGGTCAACCGGCTGAGCGCGTCGAGCGACTCGCTGTTCGTGGTCGCCGCGGGCAACGAAGGCCCGGGAGAGTCCACCCTCGGCAGCCCCGGCGCCGCGGACGCGGCCCTGACGGTCGGCGCCGTCGACAAGTCCGACGTGATGGCGGACTTCTCCAGCCGCGGCCCGCGCACCTACGACCACGGGCTCAAGCCCGATGTCACGGCGCCCGGTGTCGGAATCGTCGCCGCCCGTGCGGCCGGTACCGCCATGGGCACCGTTGTCGACGACAACTACACGTCGGCGAACGGTACGTCGATGGCCACCCCGCACGTCTCCGGAGCCGCCGCCATCCTGGCGCAGCGGCACCCGGACTGGACCGGCGAGCGGCTGAAGGCGGCGCTGACGTCGCACACCGAGCGGTCCGCCGACGCCACCGTCTTCGAGCAGGGCAGCGGCCGGGTGAACGTCGCCGCCTCCCTCGACGCCCGGCTCGACCTCTCCGGCCCGGCGGACTTCGGGATGACCTGGTACGAAGGCGCGGACGCCACGTACGAGAAGCGCACCCGCACCCTCACCGTCAGCAACCCCACCGGCGCGGCACAGACCGTGAAGCTCGCCGCCCGCGTCTTCCAGGGCTCCCCGGCCGACGGCTCGCTGACCTTCGGCAAGGACGAGGTGACCGTACCCGCCGGCGGCAGCGCCGACATACCCGTCGTCCTCGACCCCAACCTCCTGGACGCGGGCACGTACACGGGTGAGATCACCGCGACCGGCACGGACGGCGCGACGGCCCACGCCGCTCTCGGCTTCACCAAGGAAGCCCCGCGCTACGGCATGAACATCAACCTCAAGGACCGCAACGGCAACACCCCCGACCGCGGCCTGGTCATCGTCATGGGGCTCGACAGCGCCTACTACGAGACGTTCCCCATGGACAGCCTCGCCACCCTCAGGCTGCGCGTCTCCCCGGGGCGGTACGCGGTCTTCGGCGAGATCACCACCGGGGACCTCGGCTACTATCCCGGATACGCCGACGCCGTCGACCTGTTCAGCCTCCCGGAGGTGACGGTCACCGACAAGCCGGTCACGACGACCGCCGACGCCACCCGGGCGAAGGACTTCCAGCTGGACGTCACCGGAGAGCGGCGCCCCCTCCAGGCCTCCACTCTCACCTACCAGTTGCGGCGTACCGCCCCGGACGGACGCTCCTCCGGTGTCGCCGTCGCCGGTGACGCCTCCAACACCACCGGGCACTTCGGCGCGATCCCCGCGGAGAAGCCGCACACGGGCACCCTGTCCTCGACCTTCTACCAGCGTGAGCGGCAGCCGCTGCTCACCGGCGAGGTCACCGGCCCCAAGGGCTTCGACCTGACCCTGCGGGCCCCCAGCAACCTCGTACGCTTCGACGGCACCAGGAAGCTCCCGCTCGTCGACGTCGGCGGGGGCAGTGCCGAGGAACTGGCGGGCAAGGACATCCGGGGCAAGGCCGTGCTCGTGCACAACGACTTCCCGTCCGATGCCGGGCCGCTCGCCGGTGACCTGGACGACGCCGGTGCCGCCGCGGTGCTCGTCGCCCGGGTCACCGACCGCAGCGTCTTCACCTCCGTCGGCGACGGGCTGAGAATCCCGTTCGCCGGGCTCACCCAGAGGGACGGAAAGGAACTCGCCGCCCGTATCGCCGCGGCGGGCAAGAAGAAGCCCGTCACCGTCACCCTGCACGGCCGCAAGGAGTCGGCCTACGCCTACTCCGGGCAGTGGACCTTCGACGGGGTTCCCGCCGACCTCAAGGCCACGGCCCGGCGCACCGACTTCGCCTCGGTGACCAATGCCTTCCACGGCTACGGCGAGGAGAAGCCCACCGAATACGTGCAGGACGTGTGGGGCCCCAAGGGGACGAACACCGTCTCCCTGCGGACGCCGGAGACCGTCTACCGGGGACAGTCGCGTGAGGACCTCGTCTACGCGAAGGGGGGCCTGACGTACCAGCAGCACGTCGCCGTCGGGATCTACCGCTCCCAGATGCACGGGCGGATCGAGACCCCGCGCGCCGGACGCTCCGTCGTCGAGGACTGGTTCGGTCCGGCCCTTCACGCGGCCCCGCTGGGCAGCTGGATGTCGTGCAACTTCTGCAGCACCGACGCCGGAATCATCCTGATGCCGGGCGCCGCCGCCGACTCCGACCCCGAGCACTACATGGACTCGGTCCCCGGCCTCGCGCTGGCGTTCTACCGCGACGGCCGGCGCGTCGGAGACGAGAGTCCGTGGACCGTCAAGGGCAAGGCGGACTACCGGGTGGACATCGAGCTCCCCTTCGGCGAGGCGGACGAGGGCATGTTCGACACCGCCGGGACCTCCCGCGCCCAGTACTCGTTCACGGCGGACACCCCGAGCGGGTTCTCCGAGGAGGCCTGCGCCGACTTCGCCGGCGTGGTCTCCACCTGTGAGCCGCTCCCCGTCATCACCACCCACTACGGCATGACGGCCGACCTCCTCGACCAGGTACGGGCGAACTCCGCCTACTCCTTCACCCTGGACGGCTACCGGGCCACCGGCTGGCAGGGCCCGACGAAGCTGGCCGGGGCGAAGGTCTCGGTCAGCTACGACGGCGGCACGACCTGGAAGGCGGCCACCGTCACGCGCACGGACGCGGACTCCTTCCGGGTCTCCTACCGGCACCCGAAGCTCTCCGCGACGAACGGGTACGTGGCCGTCAGGGCCGAACTCTGGGACGGCGCGGGCAGCCGCACGGTCGAGACCATCGACCGGGCCTACCGCCTCAAGTAGCACACGACCGGCACCAACGGGCGCCGCACCGGAATCGCCTCCGGTGCGGCGCCCGCAACCGTTCCGGCCTGAAACCGGAACCTCAGATGCAGCTCTGAACGTCCTTCCGTTCGGATTCGCCACTGCCGTGCGGGGCCATGAGCCGGGTACGGAATGCCGCACGAGGTGGCGGAGCGGAGAGGGGGCGGGCATGAAGCTGGGGATCGGGATCGGCTGGCGGCCGGAGATCGCGGACGCCGTCGAGGCGCTGCCCGGGATCGACTGGGTGGAGGCCGTGGCGGAGAACCTCTGCCCCGGCCATCTGCCGGATTCGCTGGTACGGCTCAGGGAGCGCGGGGTCACGGTCGTGCCGCACGGCGTCTCGCTCGGGCTCGGCGGGGCGGAGCGCCCCGACGCGGGGCGGCTCGCCGACCTCGCCGCCCGTGCCGAACTGCTGGGCGCGCCGCTGGTGACCGAGCACATCGCGTTCGTACGGGCCGGGGGGCCGCGCATCGGGGCGCCCGGTCTGGAGGCGGGCCATCTGCTGCCCGTGCCGCGGACCCGGGACGCGCTGGACGTGCTGTGCGAGAACGTGCGCGTCGCACAGGACTCGCTGCCGGTGCCGCTGGCCCTGGAGAACATCGCGGCGCTGGTCGCCTGGCCCGGCGAGGAGCTGACCGAGGGCCAGTTCCTGGCGGAGCTGGTCGAGCGCACCGGGGTCCGGCTGCTGATCGACGTCGCCAATCTGCACACCAACCACGTCAACCGGGGCGAGGACCCGGCCACCGCGCTCGACGAGCTGCCGGTGGAGGCCATCGCGTACGTCCATGTGGCGGGCGGCGTCGAGAAGGACGGCGTCTGGCACGACACCCACGCGCACCCGGTGACCGCGCCGGTCCTCGACGTCCTCGCCGAGCTGCGCTCACGGACCGACCCGCCGGGCGTCCTGCTGGAGCGTGACGACGACTTTCCCCCGGCTGGCGAACTGGCGGGCGAGCTGGACCTGGTCCGGGCCACTCTGGACCGGGCGGCGGCCACTCCCCGGCAGCGCGCGCCACGGGCCCGTACGCCCGTCCCGGCGGCTTCGGCCCCGCCCACCGGGGAGGCCGCCCGCGACCGGGTCGCCGCCGCCCAGCACGGGCTGCTCGCCGCGCTGGTCGCCCAGGGCCCCGCCCCCGCGGGCTTCGACCGGGACCGGCTGAGGGTCCAGAGCCGCGCCCTGGCCGCCAAGCGGGCCGGAGTCGTGGCCAAGGTGGCACCCGAACTGCCGGGGATCCTGGGCTCCGGCTACCGCCGTGCCTTCCTCGCGTACGCCGGATCCCGGCCGATGTCCGCCGGATACCGGCGCGACGCCCTGGACTTCGCCGAATCCCTGCTGCTCGCCGGCCAGCCCGCCGACGCGGCGGCCCGGCGCCGGCTGACCCACTGGTGGCAGGACCGCGCGGGCGCCCGCCCGCCCAGCCGCACCACCCTGCTGCTCCGCGCCGCCCGCGCGGCCCTGACCGGAAGGCGACCGGCGTGAACACCCTGGCCCTGACGGCGCATCTCGCCGTCGTGATCTCCTCCGTCCTGCTCATCACCGGGCTCGTCCGCGCCCGTCGCGGCCCCCAGAGCCCCGGCGGCCCCGTGCACGACCGCTACGAGGCGGCGTTCCTCGGCAGTGGTCCGGGCAGAGTGGCGGACACCGCGCTCACCGCGATGGCGACGGACGGGCGGCTCACGATCGGCGGCCCCGGAATCGTCGCCGTCCAGCGGGCCGAGGGCCGTGACCCGGTGGAGCGCGCCGTCCTCCAGGAGCTGGCGCAGGCACCCACCGGGGCGCTGCACAGCCTGCGTGCGGCGGTGATGCGGCACCCGGCCGTGCAGGAGACCGGCGACGGGCTCGCGGCCCGGGGGCTGCTGGTCGTACCCGGCACGGGGAAGACCTGGCACCGCTGGGGCCTCGCCCAGGGGCTGGTCTGCCTGCTGGCCGTACCACTCACCATCGTGGCGACCGTCCAGGACGCCCTGTCCGACGAGCTGGCCCCGGACGGCGGTGTGCCCTTCCCCTTCCAGGTGATCCCGGTCCTGATCGCGGGCATGATCATCGGCTTCGTCTGCGCCTCCCGCGCCCGGGGCCGCGTCACCCGGGCCGGGCGGCGGGCCGCCCGGGAGTACCAGGCCGCGCGGGCGACCGTCCCCGACGCGTCCGTCCTGGTCGCCACGCGGGGCCTGCGGGCCCTGCCCGACCCGGAACTGCGGGCCCAGCTGGTCGCGGCGGCCCGCACGGACCCGCAGGGCCGGGCGCACACGGCGGCCATGGCGGACGGCGCCTCCGCGCTGCTGCTCGCCCCCG
This sequence comes from Streptomyces sp. NPDC058195, assembly GCF_042883525.1. NCBI lineage: Bacteria > Bacillati > Actinomycetota > Actinomycetes > Kitasatosporales > Streptomycetaceae > Streptomyces > Streptomyces sp. NPDC058195. The sequence continues at coordinate 80,860 of NZ_JBHVVM010000026.1, read as the reverse complement.
TGGTGTGGTGCGCCGGTACGGGCCCCGGCCACAGCGGCTGCGGCAGCTCCGGCGACGCGGGCGGAAGCGGTGGCGGCGGAGGCGGTGGCTGCGGCGGAGGCGACAGTGGTTCCGGCGGTGACAGCGGTTCCGGCTGCGGTGGCGGATCGAGCTGCGGCGGAGGCGGGGGCTGCGGCGGGGGCGGGGGTGGCGGCGACTGAGCGCCGGGGCACCGTTTTTCGTCCGCGGGAGGAAAAAGGGCTTGGCTTCCGCGCCTTTCCCCCGTAGAAAGCCGCCATGCTCTGGGTTCTTTTCGTACTGGTCGCGTGGGGGGTGGCGGTCGTGTCGTGCGCACGGCTCTGCCTGGTGTCGGCGCGCGCCGGACTGCTGTCCCACATGTCCGGCCCCTCCGGGGAAACCGCCCCCGACGACGGCACGGGCCGTGAACTGACCCTGTACGAAACCGCGTTCCTGGCGGGCGGCCCGCACCGGGTGGTCGAACTGACCCTGGTCGCCATGCATCTGCGGCGTCGGCTGCTGCTCGCCCACACCGGCTGGGCGACGGTCGTCGACCCGGAGGGCCGGGACGAGATGGAGCGCACGGTGATACGGGCGATAGGGCCGCGGGGCCAGTCCCCGATACCGCCGGTCCGCAAGGCCGCGGCTGCCGCGGAGTCGGTGCGCGCCCTGGCCGACCGTCTCGTCGCGGCGGGGCTGGCGCTGCCCGTCGGGGTCGGAGGGGAGGTCGCCGCCGCGGTGCGGGCGGTGCGCGGCGCGGCGCTGCTGGTGGCCGCGACGGGTGCGCTGACGGCGCTGATGCCCGGCCAGGAGCACGGCCCCGGCGGGGCGGTGATGTCGCTGCTCGTCCGGTTCGGGCTGCCGTTCGCGTTGACGGTGGGGTGCCTGGTCATCGCGCGGATGGAGATCCATCCGTACGACTCGTGGGCCTCACCGGCCGGATGGCGGCTGCTGGCCGCCCACGCGGCGCCGGTGTCCGGGGCGGGAGGCGAGGTGCTGGCGGCGTTCGCCGTGGACGGCGTGCGCGCCGTGGACGATCCGGCCCTGCGGGCGGCGCTCGGCGGGCCGGTCCGGTAGCCGGGGTGCGGGGAAAAGACGCCGGTGCGGGGAAAAGACGCCGGTGCGGCGCGCGGAACGCGCGCCGCACCCGGAGCCGAACCCGGTGTCGCTGGAACGACGGGCGGCGCCTGAGCACCGGTGCCCGCCTTCTGACCTTCCGGGTTGGGGTGGTCGTGCCCGCTCGCTACGCGAGCCCGGCCACCAGGTCTGCGACCGACCTCCTGCGCCCCGTGAAGAACGGGACCTCCTCGCGGACGTGCATCCGCGCCTCGGAGCCGCGCAGGTGGCGCATCAGGTCGACGATGCGGTGCAGTTCGTCCGCCTCGAAGGCGAGGACCCACTCGTAGTCGCCCAGGGCGAAGGAGGCCACGGTGTTGGCCCGGACGTCCGGGTAGCCGCGGGCCATCTTGCCGTGGTCCGCGAGCATCCGGCGGCGGTCCTCGTCGGGCAGCAGGTACCAGTCGTAGGAGCGCACGAAGGGGTAGACGCTGATGTAGTGACGCGGCGTCTCGTCGGCGAGGAACGCCGGGATGTGCGACTTGTTGAACTCGGCGGGGCGGTGCAGTGCCATGTTCGACCAGACCGGCTCCAGCGCCCGGCCCAGCTTGGTGCGACGGAAGAGGTTGTACGCGTCCTGGAGCTCGTCCGCCGTCTCGGCGTGCCACCAGATCATGACATCCGCGTCGGCGCGCAGGCCTGACACGTCGTAGGTGCCGCGGACGGTGATGTCCTTGGCCGCGAGCTGGTCGAACAGCTCCTGAACCTCGTCGGCGTAGCCCGTACGGTCCGCGGGCAGGACGTCGCGCAGCTTGAAGACGGACCACAGCGTGTAGCGGATGACCTCGTTGAGGTCCTTGGCCTTCTTGCCGGCGTTGGCAATCTTCTCGGTCGCACTCATACGGCTATTGTCCCGCCTCGCTCCGTGTGCCCTGAACCGGGGTCGGCGTGGCGATGATCTCTTCGGCCAGCTCGGTGACGATCTCGTCGGCGGCGCGGTGGGCGCTGGCGATGCAGGCCGGGATGCCGACCCCGTCGTAGGCCGCCCCGCAGACCCGCAGCGCGGGCAGTGCGGCGACCTGCTCGCGGATCCGGGCGACCCGGGCGAGGTGGCCGACGGGGTACTGGGGCAGTCCGCCGATCCAGCGGGTGACCTCGGTGTCCACGGGTTTCGCGGCCAGGCCGGCGGCCTCGGCGAGGTCCCGCAGTGACACGTCGACGAGTTCGCGGTCCTCGCGGTGGAGGTGGTCCTCCTCGCCGTACCGGCCGACGGAGGTGCGCAGGACGAAGAGGTCCGGTGCGGCGTCGGCGACCCATTGCCACTTGTGGGTGGAGAAGGTGGAGGCCTTGATCGTGCGGCCGTCGACCGGGGGGACGAGGAAGCCGGAGCGGCCCGCCAGCGCGTCCGTGGCGGCGACGTCGGAGCGGCGGAAGGCCATGGTGACGAGTGCCATCGAGGCGTACTCGACCCCGGCCAGCTCGGCGGAGGCCGCCGGGGACTCGGCGGCGAGCAGCGTGGAGGCGGACCAGGCGGGGGCGGCGAGCACGATGCCGTCGGCGGTGATGGTCCGGGCCTCGGTGCGGACGTTCCAGCCGTCGGCGGTACGGGTCAGGCCGAGGACGGGGGTGCCGGTCTCGATCTCCCCGCCCGCGGCGCGGACGGCGTCGGCGACCGCGCCGGGCAGGGTGCCGATGCCGCCCTCGATGCCCTGGAAGACCGGGCCGGTCTGCTGCCGGGCGGCGGCCCGCTCCTGGACGCGGCGCACCCCGTCGAGCAGCGAGCCGCCCTCCCGGGCCGCCTCGAAGAGCTGCGGCACGGCGGCCCGCATCGAGATCCGGTACGCGTCGCCCGCGTACACCCCGCCGAGCAGCGGCTCGACGAGCCGGTCGACGACCTCGCGGCCGAGCCGGTCGGCGACGTACGCGCCGACCGCGACGTCGTCGCCGACCGGGGTCGGGGTGAGGTCGCGGTCCTCGGCGATACGGGCGAGGCCCTCGGGCGTGAGGAGTCCGGCGAGCGCGGACGGGTCGCCGGGGACGCCCATCACGTGGCCCTTGGGCATGGGGCGCAGGGCGCCGCGCGTCCAGACCGAGGCGGTCGCCGTGGCGGGCGGCTGGAGGCGGTCGCCGAGCCCGGCCTCGCGGGCCAGGCCGACCGCCTCGGGGCGGCGGGCGAGCATCGACTCGGCGCCCAGGTCGACCTGGACCCCGGCGACCTCGCCGGTCATGAGCTTCCCGCCGAGGCGCTCGGTGGCCTCCAGCAGGGTGACCCGCACTCCGGCCCCGAGGAGCCGGTGGGCGGCGGCGAGACCGGCGATGCCTCCGCCGATGACGACGACGTGTCCGGTGCCCGGGTCCGCGCGGTGTGTTGAACGCTGCATGCCCCCACTCTCTCAAACCCGTCCGGGCGCCCGGACGCGTGCCCCACGTCGTAGCGTGGGCACCCGGACAGGACCCGGAACGCGTCGAAAGGACCGGCTACATGGCGGCGGAGCGACTGGTGGTCATCGGCGGCGACGCGGCGGGCATGTCCGCCGCCTCGCAGGCCCGCAGGCTGAAGGGCCCCGACGAGCTGGACATCGTCGCCTTCGAGCGGGGCGGCTTCACCTCGTACTCCGCCTGCGGCATCCCGTACTGGGTCGGCGGTGACGTCGCGGGGCCCGGCGAGCTGATCGCGCGTACCCCCGAGGAGCACCGGGCCCGCTCCATCGATCTGCGGATGCGCACCGAGGTCACCGCGATCGACGTCGCCGGGCGGCGGGTGCGGGCGGTGGACCTGGGCAGCGGCGAGGCGTACTGGACGGGGTACGACAAGCTGGTGATCGCGACCGGTGCCCGGCCGGTGCGTCCGGCCCTGCCCGGGATGGACGCGGCCGGGGTGCACGGGGTGCAGACCCTGGACGACGGGCAGGCGCTGCTGGAGTCGCTGGACCGGGCGCCGGGCGGCCGGCGGGCGGTCGTCGTCGGGGCGGGTTACATCGGTGTGGAGATGGCGGAGGCGCTGCTGAAGCACGGTTTCGGGGTGACTGTGCTCAACCGGGGCGAGCAGCCGATGGCGACGCTCGACCCGGACATGGGGCGGCTGGTGCACGAGGCGATGGACGGTCTCGGCATCACCACCGTCAACCGGGCCGGGGTCACCGCGATCCGCACCGGCCCGGACGGCCGGGTCCGCGCGGTCGTGGCGGGCGGGGCGGAGTATCCGGCGGACGTGGTGGTGCTGGGCATCGGGGTGGCGCCGGAGACGGCGCTGGCGCGGGAGGCGGGTCTTCCGCTGGGTCCGCACGGCGGCTTGCTGACGGATCTGTCGATGCGGGTCGTCGGGCACGAGAACGTCTGGGCGGGCGGCGACTGCGTCGAGGTGCTCGACCTGGTGGCGGGCCGCACCCGGCACATCGCGCTGGGCACCCACGCCAACAAGCACGGCCAGATCATCGGGTCCAACGTCGCCGGGGGCTACGGGACGTTCCCGGGGGTGGTCGGTACGGCGGTGAGCAAGGTGTGCGATCTGGAGATCGCCCGTACCGGTCTGCGCGAGAAGGACGCCCGCGCGGTGGGCCTGCGGTTCGTGACGGCGACGATCGAGTCGACCGGCCGGGCGGGGTACTACCCGGGGGCGCGGGCGATGACGGTGAAGATGCTCGCGGAGTACCGCACGGGGCGGCTGCTCGGGGTGCAGATCGTGGGCCGGGACGGGGCGGCCAAGCGGGTGGACGTCGCGGCCGTGGCGCTCACGGCCGGGATGACGGTGGAGGCGATGACGGCCCTGGACCTGGGGTACGCGCCGCCGTTCTCGCCGGTCTGGGATCCGGTGCTGGTGGCGGCGCGCAAGGCGGTGACGGCGGTGCGCCGGGCGGGCACCGGCTGAGCGGTGGTGCCCGCCCGGCGGGAGGTCAGCGTTCGGTGCTGGTGTGGACGTACTCGACGAGCCGGGTCAGCGCGTCCGGGCTGGTCGACGGCAGCACGCCGTGGCCCAGGTTGAAGACATGGCCCTCAAGACCGGCCGCCGCGTCCAGCACCTCGCGGGCCTTCTCCTCCACGGCCCTGGTCGGCGCGAACAGCACGGCGGGGTCCAGGTTGCCCTGGAGCGCCTTGCCGGGGCCGACCCGGCGCGCGGCCTCGTCCATCGGGACGCGCCAGTCGACGCCGACCACGTCCGCACCGGCCTCGCCGAGCAGGCCGAGGAGTTCACCGGTGCCGACGCCGAAGTGGATGCGGGGGACGCCGTACCCGGCGACCGCGTCGAACACCTTCGCCGAGGCGGGGAGCACCGAGCGCCGGTAGTCGGCGGGGGCCAGCGCGCCCACCCAGGAGTCGAAGAGCTGGACGGCCGAGGCGCCCGCCTCGATCTGCACCTTGAGGAAGGCGCCGGTGATCTCGGCGAGCCGGTCCAGCAGGTCGGCCCAGAGCTCCGGGTCGCCGTACATCAGGGCCTTGGTGTGCTCGTGGTTGCGGGAGGGGCCGCCCTCCACGAGGTAGCTGGCCAGGGTGAAGGGCGCCCCGGCGAAGCCGATGAGCGGCGTGGCGCCGAGCTCGGCGGTCAGCAGGCCGATGGCCTCGGTGACGTACGCGACGTCCTCGGGCGTCAGGTCGCGCAGCCGGGCCAGGTCGGCGCGGGTGCGGATCGGCTCGGCGACGACCGGGCCGATGCCGGGCTTGATGTCGAGGTCGATCCCGATGGCCTTGAGCGGTACGACGATGTCGCTGAAGTAGATCGCGGCGTCGACCTTGTGGCGGCGGACGGGCTGCATCGTGATCTCGGCGACCAGCTCCGGCATCATGCAGGAGTCGAGCATCGGGATGCCCTCGCGGACCTTCAGGTACTCGGGCAGTGAGCGGCCCGCCTGGCGCATGAACCAGACCGGCGTGTGGGGAACCGGCTCGCGGCGGCACGCCTTCAGGAACGCCGACTCATGGGTGGCGGGGGTCTTCGGCTGCTGGCCCATGGGGCGATCGTTGGCACTCACACCAGGAATCTTCGCACGACGGCCCCGGCAGCCGGGCACGCGCGGGTGTCCCTCCCTGCGCGAAGCGCCGGTTCCGCCTACTCTTCCCCGCATGGCTCCGGCTCAGGGACACTTCTCCGATCGCACCGACGACGCTGACGGCAAGGGCGGCGAGGAGAGTGATGCCGTTCCGCCCGCGTTCCAGTCGGCGGTGGACGCCTTGCACGCGGCGCGGCTCCGCCCCGGGCTGGAGGTGGAGCCGACCCGGCCGCCCCGGCGGCTGGCCCCGTACGCGCACGCCCTGGAGGCGGCGGTCGTCGACGGCGAGGACGATCTGGCCGACGGGCGCCTCGTACTGCTCCACGATCCGGCCGGGCACGACGCCTGGCAGGGCGCCTTCCGGCTGGTGACGCTGGTGCGGGCCGAACTGGAGCCGGAGATGGCCGCCGATCCGCTGCTGCCCGAGGTCTGCTGGTCCTGGCTGACCGGGGCGCTGGAGGCGCGCGGCCTGGCGTACGGAGAGGCGGGCGGCACGGTGACGCGGGCGAGTTCGCACTACTTCGGAACGCTGGGCGCGCGGCGCCCGGCGACACAGATCGAGATCCGGGCGTCCTGGACGCCCCGGGAGGGCCGGGGCGGGGTGCCGGACGCCGCCGCCCACCTGATGGCCTGGGGTGATCTGCTGTGCCAGGTCGCCGGTCTGCCGCCCTCGGGGCCGGTGGACGCGGCGGTGGTGACCCTCCCCCAGCGGCGCGGCCCGCAGGTTTCCTGAGGCGTCTTCGGCACCGTCCCCGAACAGCCCGCATTCTCGAATGGCCGAAAACACCTTATGCCGGTCACTGTGCGTCACTCATGTCGCCCAGTCACCGGCACTTTTTCGTACAATCGATCGCGTGCCCGATTTGCCCGAATTGTTACGCATCAAATCGCGATCATCCCCTAAAGGAGCAGGGGTCTGCTGCCGAAGAGGTCAATGACCCTTCAAGCACGGTTCGCCCCGGCCCACCACCGAGCCGGCCCGTCCCGCCACTCCCCAGGAGGCCTGGTGTCCGTTCTCCTAGAGCAGCCCTCAAGCCTGGTCGCCTACCGCCCGAACAAGCCGACGGCCATGGTCGTCGTGGCCGACCCGCGCGTCCGTTCCACCGTCACCCGCCATCTGTGGGCACTCGGAGTACGTGACGTCATCGAGGCGTCGTCCATCGCGGAGGCCCGTCCCCGCGTCGGCAACCCGCGCGACATCTGCGTAGCCGACGTCCATCTGCCCGACGGTTCCGGGCTGACCCTGCTGTCCGAGACCCGGGCGGCCGGCTGGCCGAACGGTCTCGCCCTGTCCGCCGCCGACGACATCGGCGCCGTCCGCAACGCCCTCGCGGGCGGAGTGAAGGGCTATGTCGTCACGGGCACACGAACCAATATCGGCCACCCCGCCCGCCCCGGCGTCGCCCCCATCGGAGCCAACGCCGCCCGTATGCACCGCCGTCCCCCCGGCGCCCCGGGCCACCCCGGCGGCTACCGCGAACTGTCCGGCCGCGAGGTCGAGGTCCTCCGGCTGGTCGCCGAGGGCCAGTCCAACAAGGCCATCGGCGTCTCGATGGGCCTGTCCGCCCTGACCGTCAAGAGCCACCTCGCCCGGATCGCCCGCAAGCTCGGCACCGGGGACCGCGCGGGCATGGTCGCCGTCGCGCTGCGTACCGGAATCATCCACTGACGCCCGCACCCGCCCGCCCGCACGGGTGCGGCCCGGCTGGTTTGTGCTCATCGGCGCCCGTCGGCGGAACGTTCCGTCGACGGGCGCCGTACATACACAGATACCCTTGACACGTGACCGACGCCCAAGAGACCGCAGCAGACAGTTCACTGCGAACCACCGGGGGCGCTCCCCCGGACGACGTCGCCCCGGCGCCGATCCCCTTGCTCGAACCTCGCGAGGGCATTCCCCCGGTGGTGGCGTCCGAGGACGCGCTGGCCCAGGTGATCACCGCCTTCGCCTCCGGGTCCGGCCCGGTGGCCGTGGACGCCGAGCGGGCCTCCGGGTACCGCTACGGCCAGCGCGCCTACCTGGTGCAGCTGCGCCGGGACGGCGCGGGCAGCGCGCTGATCGACCCGGTCGGCTGTCCCGACCTGTCCGGGCTCGGCGAGGTCCTGACCGGCAGCGAGTGGATCCTGCACGCCGCCACGCAGGACCTGCCCTGTCTGCGCGAGATAGGGATGACCCCCACCGGGCTCTTCGACACCGAGCTCGCCGGACGGCTGGCCGGCTTCCCGCGCGTCGGCCTCGGCGCCATGGTGGAGAACGTGCTCGGCTTCGCGCTGGAGAAGGGGCACTCCGCCGTCGACTGGTCCACCCGCCCGCTGCCCGACCCCTGGCTGCGCTACGCGGCGCTCGACGTCGAGCTGCTGATCGACCTGCGCAACGCCCTGGAGGACGAGCTCGACCAGCAGGGCAAGCTGGAGTGGGCCCGCGAGGAGTTCGACGCGATCGCCACCGCCCCGCCCGCTCCCCCGCGCAAGGACCCCTGGCGCCGCACCTCCGGCATGCACAAGGTCCGCCGCCGCCGGCAGATGGCGGTGGTCCGGGAGCTGTGGACCGCGCGCGACCAGGTCGCCCGGCGCCGTGACGTCTCCCCGGGCAAGATCCTGGGCGACGCCGCGATCGTCGAGGCGGCGCTCGCGCTCCCGCCCAACGTCCAGGCGCTGACCGCGCTGCCCGGCTTCGGCCACCGCATGGGGCGGCGCCAGCTGGAGCAGTGGCAGGCGGCCGTCGACCGGGCCAAGGCGCTGCCGGACACCGAGCTCCCGCAGCCCGGCCAGGCCCTCGCCGGTCCGCCGCCGCCCCGCGCCTGGGCGGACAAGGACCCCGCGGCGGCGGCCCGGCTCTCGGCCGCCCGCACCGCGGTCTCGGAGCTGGCCGAGCGGCTGCACATGCCGCAGGAGAACCTGATCACCCCGGACACCGTGCGCCGGGTCTGCTGGGAGCCGCCCAAGCACCCGACGCCGGACGCGGTGGAGACCGCGCTCGCCGGGTACGGGGCGCGTCGCTGGCAGATCGAGCAGGTGGCCCCGCTGCTGCTGCGCGCGCTGTCGTCGGCCGCCTGAACGCCTGCCGGGTGCTCTCCGGCCGAAGGGCCGCCCGGCAGGGTCCGGGCGGCTGCCCCGGGGGCGTAATCACGCCAGGTTCCCGACCCGTACGCCCGTACGATCCGTGCGCCCGAACGCCGGACGGTCCGATTCCGGCCCGCCCGGCGTTCGCCGTTTCCGGGCCCGGGGCCGTGTGACCTTCGCCGCTCCCGGCACAGGGGGTGGGCAGTCTGGTTACCCGCAAGTAGCATGTGGGGAGCAGCACGCTTCCGGGCGTGCCGCGCAGCAGTGCCATCCCGCACCCTGGAGGAGAGCCACCGTGCCTCGTACCATCCGGGACGTCGTCTTCGTCGACGGCGTCCGCACCCCGTTCGGCAAAGCGGGCCCGAAGGGCATCTACCACGAGACCCGCGCCGACGATCTCGTCGTGAAGGCCATCCGGGAGCTGCTGCGCCGCAACCCGGACCTCGACCCCGCGCGGATCGACGAGGTCGCCATCGCCGCGACCACCCAGATCGGTGACCAGGGTCTGACGCTGGGCCGCACCGCGGGCATCCTGGCGGGCCTGCCCCAGTCCGTGCCCGGCTACTCGATCGACCGCATGTGCGCGGGCGCGCTGACCGCCGTCACCACGACGGCCGGTTCGATCGCCTTCGGCGCGTACGACGTCGTCATCGCCGGTGGTGTCGAGCACATGGGCCGCCACCCGATGGGCGAGGGCGTGGACCCGAACCCGCGCTTCGTCTCGGAGAAGCTGGTCGACGAGTCCGCTCTCTTCATGGGCATGACCGCGGAGAACCTGCACGACCGCTACCCGCAGATCACCAAGGCCCGTGCCGACGCGTACGCGGTGCGCTCGCAGGAGAAGGCCGCCAAGGCGTACGCCAACGGCGCGATCCAGCAGGACCTGGTGCCGGTCTCGGTGCGCCGCACCAACGCCGAGGCCGGTGAGACCGGCTGGGGCCTGGTGACCGCCGACGAGCCGATGCGCCCGGGGACGACCATGGAGTCGCTCGCCGGACTGAAGACCCCGTTCCGTCCGCACGGCCGGGTCACCGCCGGTAACGCCGCCGGGCTCAACGACGGCGCCACCGCCTCCCTGATCGCCGCCGAGGACGTCGCCCGCGAGCTGGGCCTCCCGGTCAAGATGCGGCTGGTCAGTTACGCCTTCGCCGGTGTCGAGCCGGAGGTCATGGGCTACGGCCCGATCCCGTCGACCGAGAAGGCCCTGGCCCAGGCCGGTCTGACGATCGACGACATCGGCCTGTTCGAGATCAACGAGGCGTTCGCCGTCCAGGTGCTCGCCTTCCTCGACCACTACGGCATCGCCGACGACGACCCGCGCGTCAACCAGTACGGCGGAGCCATCGCCTACGGTCACCCGCTGGCCTCCTCGGGCGTGCGTCTGATGACGCAGCTGGCCCGCCAGTTCGAGGAGCAGCCCGAGGTCCGCTACGGCATCACCACCATGTGCGTCGGCTTCGGCATGGGCGCCACCGTCGTCTGGGAGAACCCGAACTTCAACGGAGGCAACAAGTGAGCTCCACCACTGAGCTTCTGAAGGGCGCGGCCGAGCTGTTCCCCGACGAGGTCGTCACCCAGGCGCACGTACGTCACCTGGACCTCCCGGCCGGTGCGGGCCGCTTCGCCCTCATCACGCTGGACAACGGCCTGGACCACACCAAGCCCACCACCTTCGGACCGCAGTCGCTGGCGAACCTGAACGCCGCGATCGACCAGGTCGAGAAGGAGGCGGCCGAGGGCACGGTCACCGGCGTCGGCATCACCGGCAAGCCCTTCATCTTCGCGGTCGGCGCCGACCTCAAGGGCGTCGAGCTGCTGAAGAGCCACGACGACGCGCTGGCCATCGGCAAGGGCGGGCACGACGTCTTCCGCCGCCTGTCCGGCCTCGCGGTCCCGACGTTCGCCTACTACAACGGCGCGGCGATGGGCGGCGGTGTCGAGGTCGGGCTGCACTGCTCGTACCGCACCGTCTCCAAGGCGCTGCCCGCGTTCTCGCTGCCCGAGGTCTTCCTCGGTCTGGTCCCGGGCTGGGGCGGCTGCGCACTGCTCCCGAACCTGATCGGTGCCGACCGCGCGGTCTCGGTCATCATCGAGAACTCGCTGAACCAGAACCGCCAGCTCAAGGGCAAGCAGGTCTTCGAGCTCGGCATCGCCGACGCGCTCTTCGAGGGCGCGGACTTCCTGGAGCGGTCGCTGGTCTGGACGGCGGACGTGCTGAACGGCACGGTCACCGTGGAGCGTCCCGAGGTCGACCGCGGCGAGGCCTGGGACCAGGCCGTCGCGCGCGGCCGGGCCATCGCCGACTCCAAGGTGCACGGCGCGGCCCCGGCCGCCTACCGCGCGCTGGAGATCATCGCGGCGGCGAAGGACGGCGACCTGGGCGCCGGCTTCGACGCCGAGGACCAGGCCCTCGCGGACCTGATCATGGGTGGTGAGCTGCGCTCGGGGATCTACTCGTTCAACCTGGTCCAGAAGCGCGCCAAGCGCCCGGCCGGTGCCCCGGACAAGAACCTGGCCCGCCCGGTCACCAAGGTCGGTGTCGTCGGCGCCGGTCTGATGGCCTCGCAGCTGGCGCTGCTGTTCCTGCGCCGCCTGGAGGTGCCGGTCGTGCTGACCGACATCGACCAGGAGCGGGTCGACAAGGGCGTGGGCTATGTCCACACGGAGATCGAGAAGCTGCTCGGCAAGGGCCGGATCAACCAGGACAAGGCCAACCGCCTGAAGGCCCTGGTCACCGGTGTGCTGGACAAGGCCGAGGGCTTCGGTGACGCGGACTTCATCATCGAGGCCGTGTTCGAGGAGATCGGCGTCAAGCAGCAGGTGTTCGCGGAGGTCGAGGCGGTCGCCCCGGCGCACGCGATCCTCGCCACCAACACCTCCTCCCTCTCGGTCACCGAGATGGCGTCGAAGCTGAAGCACCCCGAGCGGGTCGTCGGCTTCCACTTCTTCAACCCGGTCGCGATCCTGCCGCTGCTGGAGATCGTGCGCGGCGAGCGGACCGACGACGCCTCGCTGGCCACGGCCTTCGGTGTGGCGCGGAAGCTGAAGAAGACCGCGGTGCTGGTGAAGGACGCCCCGGCGTTCGTCGTCAACCGCATCCTCACCCGCTTCATGGGCGAGATCCAGAACGTCATCGACGAGGGCACCCCGGTCGCCGTCGCCGAGCGGGGCGTCGAGCCGCTGGGCCTGCCGATGTCGCCGCTGGTGCTGCTGGAGCTGGTCGGCCCGGCCATCGGTCTGCACGTCTCGGAGACCCTGAACCGCGCCTTCCCGGACCGGTTCACCGTCTCGGAGAACCTGGCCGCGGTCGTCAAGGCCGGAAAGCGCGGCTTCTACGTCTACGACTCCGGCAAGCCGGAGCTGGACCCGGAGGTCGCCGCCCTCCTCAAGCAGGGCGATGTCGTCCTGTCCGAGGAGCAGGTGCGCGACCGGGTGCTGGACGCGGTGGCGCAGGAGATCGGTCTGATGCTGGACGAGGGCGTCGTCGCCGAGGCCCAGGACATCGACCTCTGCCTGATCACCGGCGCGGGCTGGCCCTTCCACCTGGGCGGCATCACGCCGTACCTGGACCGTGAGGGCGTCTCGGAGCGGGTGAACGGAAAGAAGTTCCTCGCCCAGGGCGTGGCGAGCGTCCCGGCGTAACCACCCTTCGCCGACGCGACGGCGGGCCGTACGGAGACCACTCCGTACGGCCCGTTCCGCGTTCCGGGGGCGGGCGCCCCCGCCGCGTCACCAGGCGGGCAGGGCCGGGTAGTGGGCGCAGTCCGGGCCGCAGGACTCCCGCGCGGACATCGACGTGTGCAGCCAGCTGTCCTCGGGAACGCCGTGCACCTTCAGTTCCAGCCGCGCCGGGGGCGAGTGGACGGCGCTGAACACCGCGACGAACTCCACCGCGTAGGTGCCCGGCCGCCAGACGTGGGGGTGCGTGACGCGCCAGTTCCCGTCGTCCCCCACCGGGGCCTCGGCTATCAGCCGCCCCTGTTCCAGCACCATGACCTTCTGGACGCCCCGCCCGGCCGTGCCCGAGAACCGGGGACGGGGACCGCTCCACGCTCCCTTGCGGGGGCCGATCACCTCAGGTGCCTCCAGCCGGTCGAGCACCTCGAACTCCGTCTCCGCCGCCGTGGACACCGCGGGGCCCGCGAGGGCGATCGCGGTCACCTTGTGCCGGCCCGCGGGCCACCGCACGGCGCGCCGCCACTGCCACGCCCCGTCCCCGTCGGTGCGGGTGCCGCCGAGGTACTCCCCCTCCTCGAAGAAGAGCACGTAGTCGGCGCCCTCGGGCGCCGTTCCCGTCAGCTTGCGTCCGGCACCGACGAGTTCGGCGAAGGCCGGTGACGTCACGGCGGGGGCAGAGGCCACCTCGGGCCGGGCGGTCAGCGCGAGCTGCGGCTGGCGCACGGTGAACTCGGTCTGCACCGGCGGCAGCTGCCCCGGCACCAGTCGCTGGACGTCCACCAGCCCGGGCGGCAGTCCCGGCACGGCGGCCAGGCCGCTCGCCACCAGCCGCGCCGCTTCCCGGGCCCCCTCGTGGTTGAAGTGCGAGGCGTCGACGATGCCGTGGGGGTGCGCCGGGTGGTCTCCCGGGTCCAGCCACCGGAAGAGGCCCCGGGCCCGCATCGGGCCCAGCTCGGCGAGGAGCTGGGTGGTGGAGGCGTTCATGTCGATGACCGGGCAGCCGAGTTCCGCCGCGGCCTCCAGAGTCAGCCGGGTGTATCCGTCGTGGGTGTCGAACGGACTGCCCGAGACGTCGAAGACGCAGCGGGCCGCCGGGGTCACGAGGACCGGTACGGCGCCCTCGGCGCGGATCGCCTCGACGTACAGCCGCAGGTACTCCTTGTACTCCCGGGGGCCGTGGTGGCGGTTGAGCTGGTTGACGCGCTGCTCGACGTGGCCGAAGGCGATGAGCACGAGGTCACCGTGGCCGACGAGCGTGAGCAGCGCGGCGAACCGGCCCGTGTAGTAGTCCCGCAGCGTCATGGCGTCGCGCGCGTAGTTGCGTACGTCGCAGTCGGGCCCCAGGAACTCCTTGAGGTACTGGCCCCACCCCGCGAGCGGCGCCTCCTCCTTGGTGCGGGAGGCCGCCACCGAGTTGCCGATGACGCAGATCTTTCGCATGTCTTCTTCTCGTCTCCGTTGTCACATGGCCCGGCCGGACGTCAGCACGCGTCCCAGGGGCCGAAGCCCGCGCCCGGCCGCGAGGCGTCCCGCCGCGTCCAGTGCAGCCGTCCGTCCGTACCGACCACCGCGACGACCGCCCGGCCGTGTGCGTCGGCGGCGATCGCCGGTGCGCCGACCATCTGGATCCCGTGGTGCTCCCATTCGGGCCGCGCGGGAACGCGGTCGTCCGTGGGAAGCACGGCCACCGCGGGCCTGCTCCGTTCGTCCCGCCTGGCGACGACCAGGAGGTCGTGTTCCTCGTCGAGCAGCCGGGCCGCGGCGACCGCGCCGGTGCCGCCGTCGTCGCTGAGCCGGTCCACCCGCTGCTCCCACGTTCCGTTGGGGCGCTGCTGGTGGCGCATCACCGCCCCGGAGTCCTCCTCCCGGTAGAACAGCGCGACGCGGTTGCGGCCGATCTGCACAGGAGTGAGACCGGAGGCCGGACGCCAGCTCTCCGGCACGCCGGTGACCAGCTGGTCCTCCAGTTTGAACGGTCCGTACACGGCTTCCTGCCGCCAGCGCACCCCGCCCGTGCGGTTCGTGGCGTACATGTCGATACGGCCCGTGGAACGCGCCACCGCGGTCAGGGAGTCCTGCATCCAGCGCCCGCCGAGCGCCTCCCAGGCGGTGAGGCCCTCGGGCGTCTCGCGGCGCATGCTGACGCCCACCGAGAAGTTCCGTACGAAGACGTGGAGGTGGCCGGCCGGGTCCACCACGGCGGCGGGCACCCCGACCTCGCGGCAGCGCCGCCAGTCACCGGTCGCCTCGTCGGGGTTGCCGAGGGACTCCCAGGGCAGCACGGAACCGGTGTGCGCCTGGCGCCACATGCGGACCACCTCGACATCGGCCCGGCCCTCGGCACCCTGGACGCGGCGCAGTCCCACCAGGTGGACGCCCCCGGTACGGTCGGGGGCGGCGGCGAGGCACGGCAGGAGATCGCCGCCCGGCAGCAGGAGCGGTCCCTCGAAGCGTCCGCTGCCCGCTTCGGTCTCCGTCCACACCGCGGCCTGGTCGCCGAGGACCGTGTACGCGGCGAGCCTGCCGTCGTGCTGCCGGTGCAGCCACTGCGTGCCCTGCGGATAGCGGCTGCGGGTGCTCCAGCCGTAGCGGCGGATGTCGGCACCGTCGCCGAGCTGGAGGTCGCCGCAGTAGCGGTGCGCGCACGGGTGCCCGTCAGCTCCCGCGTACACGTCGACCAGGGACTTCTTCAGTGCGTGGGAGCGCTCGCTCAGATTGCTCGGCCAGTTCTTGTTGCCGTAGCCGGTGAAGTGCTCGGTCAGCGGCGGACGGCTTCCGGCGCGCAGGTGGCGGCGGAGCGCCTCGCGGGCGAACTGGGCCGTGGCCGTGTGGTCGGCGTGGTCGCTGGAGGTGATGCCGCGCGCCTCGTCGTACGACTCGTGCAGCGGGTCCGGGTCCATGGTCCACAACAGCGTGGGCTGCGCGTAGGAGAGCAGTTGCGTGAGAGCGCCGACGACGTCCTCGCGGCCGAGTGCCTGCGGCTGGCGGAGCTCGGACGCGGCGGCGAGGAGGGTGGGCTGGCGGGCGGCGCGCCCGTCCCACAGGCTGGTCAGCCGGGCCTGCGGCTGGTCCGCGGGGAAGCCGTGCGCGGTGTCCGCCATCCGCAGCCCCAGGAAGAAGAGCTGCACGTGCGGCGCCTGTGCCAGGTAGTACCGCTCCGCGGCCACGCCCGGCACGAGTTCGACCGGCTCCCGGGTCCAGGAGGCTTCCCTGTCACCGAGGACCATGGTGGCGTAGGCCGCGCACAGTCCGTTCTGGCGTGCCTCCATGTAACCGGCGAAGTCGACCGGGGCCTGGCCGCGCAGCGGGTCGCGGGTGTCCACGTTGCGCCCGTCGGCCTCACCGGCCGTGAGGTAGACGCTGGTGACGCGGTGGCCCGCGGTCAGCACCCGGTACAGGTCGGGGTTGACGAAGTAGAGGTCGTCGTCGGCGTGGGCGAACACCTGGAACAACGAGGCGGAAGGCGACTCGGCGGGCTGGGTCATGGTCGGTGGATGCTCCGATCGGGCGCGGCTGACGAACGGCGGGCGGCGGGGGGCGCGCTCACAGCGGCCACTGCGGCAGCTGTCCGGCGTGGAAGCGCTGGTTGCGGGGGGAACCCGCCTCGAACTGGCTGGCCACCGGGAAGTACGAGGGCAGGAACGCCGCCAGGACGGCGTCCTGCTCGTCCTCGGTGACATCGCCGTCGTGGTAGTCGTTCAGGCAGAACACGTCGTGCGGGCGGTTGAGCTGGAGGCGGGAGAGCCGCTGCTTGTGCTCGCTCAGACCCACGTTGACGAAGCCGCAGTTGATGCTGCCCGGGGCCGAACGCTGTGTGTGGAAGCCGAAGTAGTGGTGCAGCGACGAGGCGATCGCGAGGTCGGAGTGGCTGCGGAACCGGCCGGCGGCGGTCGCCGCGACGGCCTCGGGGTAGGAGTGTTCGATGTCCGCGAGGACGCTGCGGCGCAGCGGATGCGGTGCGTGCAGGAACGAGTGTGCGAGGAACTGCCCGAAGGTGTCGGCTATCAGGGCGCGGTTGTTCTTGGCGGCGCTCACGTTGAACTCGTCGGTGCCCGTGGTCGGCCCCATGGGCACGGTCGTCGGGGACATGAAGTGCTTGGCGACGCCGTTGCTGTGGAAGAACATGCCCGGCTGGAGCACCCGGCCGATGAACACGTCGTCGTTGAAGTACAGGAAGTGCTCGGACAGCCCGTCGATGCGGTGCAGCTGGCTCTCGATGGCATGTGAGTTGTACGTCGGCAGCACCGACGGGTCGGCGAAGATCTCCCGGTGGTCCACGACCCGGACCCGCGGGTGGTTCAGGTCGAGCCATCGCGGCACCTGCTGGTCGGTGACCAGGTAGATGGTGCGGATCCAGGGGGCGTGCATGTCGAGGGAGCGCAGCGAGTAGCGCAGTTCGTCCCGGTCGCGGAAGCGGGCGGCGCTGCTCGCGGAGTCCTCGGTCTGCATGCCGAGGGCGCGCATCACCGCGTTCTTCCGCTCCAGCCAGGCGACGTCGCCGCCGTCGACCCAGGTGTACACGGCGTCGATGGGGAAGCTGACGTCGCCGTGGACGGTGTGGGCGTACGGCTCGATGGTGGGGTAGGTGCGTCCGCCGAGCACGGTCCGGGTCAGGTTCATGGTCTGGGTGGGCACCTTGTCGCCGACGACGGTGCGGACCGGGGAGACCATCATGTGCGGGTCCTCGGCGTCCTCCTCCCAGAAGTTGACCGTGCAGCCGTAGACCCCGGCGAGGCGGAGGGTGCGGGCGGAGGTGACGGCGTTCTGGTAGACGCGGACGGCCGGGCAGGAGCTCTGGGCGTATCGCTCGGCGAAGGCGGCGAGGACCGTGGCGGTCGGGTTCTGGCGTTCGTTGAGGAGCGCCACGTAGACGGCGCTGCCGCCGTGCGTCGCGGTGAGCGCCTTGAGCACGAGCTCCCGGTTGGAGGTGTGGACGGCGACCGCGTGCCGGACGTTGGTGTCCCGGGTGACGAAGTACGGGATCTGCGCCTGTTCCAGGGCCGTGGCGACCAGCGCCAGATTGTGCTGGACGACGTCCCAGGGGGATTCGCCGCCCATCCGGCGGCACAGCTGTCCGCCGTCGCGCACCAGGCCCCGGTCGGAACGGAGCAGCCGCTCCTCCAGGGCCCGCTGTTCCTTGGTGTCGACCGAGGTGGCGGGGGCCGGTGCGGCCGGGCGGAGGATGCCTTCCTGGCCGCTCATCAGGGAGTGCAGTGCCTGGCGCTCCGCCTTGCGGGCCTCGCGCTGTCCGGACGCCCGCTCGCTCTCCAGCCCGGCGAAGATGTTCTCCCACATCGCGGTGACCACGGGCGGGGCGAGCCGGGCGACCGAGTCGGCCGCCGCCTGCCCCATGCCGTGGCGCAGCGGGGCGTCCTCGATGAGCCGGATGAGCGCCCGGGCGGCGGCGTCGGTGTCGTTCGCCGGGACGAGGATGCCGGTCTGCCCGTCCAGGACGACTTCGCGCGGGCCGTTGGGGCAGTCGTAGGAGACCACGGGTACCCCGGCGGCCTGGGCCTCGGTCAGCACCAGCGGGAACGCCTCGTTGCGGGACGTCATCAGGGCGATGCTGGCCTTGGCCCATTCCTCGGCCAGGTGCGGGGAGTTGCCGTTGAGCTGGACGCTGTCCTGCAGTCCGAGCACGTCGATCTGGCGGCGCAGGGCACCGGCGAGCGGACCGTCACCGAAGACGCGCAGGATCCAGGTGGGGTGGTGGCGGGCCACCGTGTGCCAGATGGTGATGGCGTGGTCGATCTGCTTCTCGCCGACCAGCCGGCCCGCGATGACGACGCTCCGGGTCTCCAGGGTGGAGCGTGGCCGGAACCCGCGCGGCAGGGCGTTGGGGACGACGTCGATGCGCGGTGCGCTGTGGCCGAGGGTCTCGGCGAACCAGTCGCGCGTGCGGTTGCTGAGCACGGCGAGCGCGTCCAGGCGGGAGGCGTAGCGCAGCAGTGGTTCGGCGCTGGGGCCGCGCAGTTCGGAGACCCGGTGTTCCTGGTGGAGCGTCATCACGTGCGGGGGCGCCAGCTGCACCGCGAGCGCCATGAGCGCCGGGGTGGTGGTGATCAGCAGATCCGTGTCGGTGTGCTGGAGCGCGTATTCCAGTTCCAGGTCGGTCAGCCTGTTGAAGGCCGCTTCCCAGGCGGGGTCCACCAGGGCGCTGGGCCGGTCGGCCACCTGCGCCCATGCCTCGGCGGGCAGGCCGGTGGGGCGGATCGGGACGGGGGCGGGCCCGGTCCGGTCGATCAGGTAGTCGACGCGGACGCGCTCGTCGATCGGGAAGAACAGCCGCGGCTGGGTCTTGAGGATGCTCAGCACGCGGACGTCGTGGTTGCCCACGAGTTCGGCCGCCTGGTTGAACACCGCTCGTTCGGTGCCCCCGACGGCGTCCGCGGTGAGCAGGAGAAAGGTGATCTTCATGGTGTGCGGTTACGCGGCTTCCGTCATCGGGCTGCACTGGATGCGGAAGTTACCCGCGGGTGTGTAGCGGGGCAGTACGAGCATGGGGTGCTGGCCGACCGGTGTCACCGCGGTCTGCCGGTAGGCGAAGACCCGTCCGGGGTTGCGGACGTCGTGCAGGCGCCGCCCCAGGCGCATGTCGCGCAGGTTGCCGGAGCACAGGACCAGGTCCCACTGCTCGGCGCGGTCACGGCGCGGCGCCATGAGGTGCAGCGGTACGGACACCTGCCACAGCCCTCCGTCGGCGCGGTCGACCCCGGCCCTCAGGCGGCGCCCGGAGGCGACGAACTCGGCCCAGGGGGCTTCGGGTTCGCCTCCGGCCACGCGGAAGGCGACCTCGACCTGGCTGTGGGTCACGTGGACGCGCACCACCTCCGCCGAGGGCTGGGCCGGGCTGAACGTCACCCGGGCGTTGCCGGTGACACCGCGGCCCAGCCGGTACCGGGCCCCGGTCGCCGCGGCGGCCTCCATGGGCCGCGTCGGGCCCCCGTACGGGACGGGAAGGTCGACGAGGAGCAGGGGCAGCGTGCGGCGCAGCCCCTGGGAGAGGCGGAGCCGGATCTTCCAGCGGCCGGGGGTCAGCGGCAGACCGTTCACGTCCTGTCCGAGCAGGATCGCCGCGTCCATCGCGACTCCTCCGTCGTGGTCGGTGTAGACCCTGGCGGCGGTGGCGAGCCGACGGCCCCGGCGCCGCAGCTCGATCCGGGCGTCCTCGTCGGGCCGCACCCAGCGTGGCATCCGGGCGTGCAGGTTGACGGTCTGCCCGTCGAGTACGGCGGCGTAGCGCAGTACCGCGGCCCGGCCCTCGCGGCGCGGCAGGAAGAAACGGCGCAGCAGCACCGACCGGAGGCGAGTGGTCTGGCGGCGCATCCGGCGGCGCAGGGCGCGCAGGGGTCGTCGGCGCTTCATCGGGCGGCTCCGTCGGCAAGGCCGTGGTGGGTGGAACCCGCGTCCAGGCTGGGCTGGAGGACACGGCGGTCGGTGAGCCGGGTGGGTCCGGTGGCCCCGGCGGGCAGTTCGTACCGGCTGGGCACGGGGAAGTAGCTCGCGAGGAACGACCGGACCATGCGGTCCTGCGCCTCGGGGTCGGGGTGTACGACGGTGTCGTTGAGGCAGAACGTGTCGAAGTCGCGGCGGGCGAGCAGCGAGTTCAGGCGGCGCCGCGCCTGGTCGGCGGCGAGGTCGACGTAGACGTAGCGCAGGCTGCCGACGGTCGCCCGTCCGGTGTGGAAGCCGTAGTAGTGGTGCAGGGACGAGGTGATGGGGACGTCCTCGGGCGAGCGGAAGCGTGAGTGCTGGGTGCGGCGATGCGCCTCGTCGTACTCCCGCTCGATGTCGGCGAGGACGCTGCGGCGCAGTGCGTGCGGGGTGTGCTTCATCTTCTGCGCGATGCGGGTGCCGAAGGAGCGCTCGATCAGAGCCCTGCTGTTCTTGCCCGCGGCGTTCACCGGCAGGTC
Source organism: Streptomyces sp. NPDC058195 (assembly GCF_042883525.1). NCBI lineage: Bacteria > Bacillati > Actinomycetota > Actinomycetes > Kitasatosporales > Streptomycetaceae > Streptomyces > Streptomyces sp. NPDC058195. The sequence continues at coordinate 60,168 of NZ_JBHVVM010000026.1, read as the reverse complement.
GTCGGAGTCCGGTGAGCCGGTCGGCACGAGCGCCTTGGACTGGAAGAACTTGCTCAGCCCGTTGGCGTGGAAGAAGTGTCCGGGGGTGAGCGGCCGGCCGAAGAACACGTCGTCGTTGAGGTACAGGAAGTGCTCGGACAGTCCCTCGATGCGGTGCAGCTGGCTCTCGATGGCGTGCGAGTTGAAGGTCGGCAGGGCGGTGGGGTCGGAGAAGATCTCGCGGTGGTCGACGACCTGAAGCCCCGGTACGTCGGTGTCGAGCCAGGCGGGCACCTGCCCGGCGGTGACCAGGTAGACGTTGCGCACCCACGGCGCGTACTGGTGCAGCGAGCGCAGCGAGTAGCGCAGTTCGTCGCGGCTGGTGAACCGGGCGTCGTTGGCGGCCTGGGCGTGCAGGCTCGGGGCGGGTGCGCCGGGGCGCCCCGAGCGCGCGGCGTCCCGCTCCGCGGCCCATACCGGGTCGGAGTCGTCGACCCAGGTGTAGACGACGTCGATGGGGAAGAGGTGGTCGTCCGGCAGTGGCTGGGTGAACTCCGGCAGGGTGCGCGTGACGCCGGTGGTGTAGGCGCCGGGGACGAGCGCGAACAGGGCCTGCGGAGCGGCTGGCCGGGGGGTGTCCGCGGGGACCTGTTCGACGACGCTGTTGGGGCGGGGGGCTTCGTACCGGCCGTCCCGTTCCGCCCAGAATTCGAGGTCGCACCCCTGGTCGATGCCGAAGACGAGGTGCTGTGTGGGGTCCGTGACGTACCAGGCGACCCGGAGGGCGTCGTGCTTGCGCAGCTGCCGCCAGGACCTGCCGTCGTCGCCGGGGCGCACGTCCGACTCCGACGCGGTGGCCGCGCCCACGTAGCCCGGGGACTGCTCGAAGGCGAGCCGGAGCATCTCCTCCGCGGTCTCGCGCAGCGCGACGGGCACCGCGACCGTCGGGACGTTCTTCGCGCCGCGGATGCAGAAGTACTCGATGCCCCCGGCCTCCAGCACGGAGACGAGGATGTGCAGATTGCGGGCGCGGGCCGCCCAGGCCGTCGCGCCTTCCACGAGCAGGGCGTGCATGTGCCGCCCCTCGACGCGCACCACCCGGCGCACGTGGGCCGCGCTGTGCCGGGGCGTCCTGCGACGGCCGCCCATCGCCCAGACGACCGTGGCCGACCGGACGGCGTCGACGGAGGTGAACGAGGACTTGACGGCGGAGCGGAGCGGGGCGGGCACTTTGCGGACGATGCCTCGTCGCGCGCCCACCGGCACCACGGACCGATACGCCGAGACCAGCGATCCCGCCTCCGGATTACCGGAATCGACCACGAGGCATCCACCACCCACGCCACTGCGGTCCAGCGCCTGCCGCATCGGGGCACCACCTCGTGCCCTGACGACGAACGGAATGAGACCGAAAACTGTCATCCACCATGTCGGCCGCCGCACTGGATGGCCGAATCTGCTCACCCGCGAGCAAGTCACAGAACTTTCACATAAGGAACCGATCAATGTCCAACCAAAAAAGCGGACATATACGACATATAGCCGTGATGAATCCCACCGGGAAGTCATACAACCTTCTACAACTTCACGGGAACACCACATGGAATCGAGGTAACGAGGTAACACCCCGGTGCCACCCGGCGCCCGGCGGCCGAAAAGAGACCCTCAGATCACAGCCGGTGCCAGTGCGGTGAGAGCGTGAGCCCCGGTCCGTCTTCCTGCCGGGCGACGGATACGCCCCCGTCCCGCCCGCGCATCGCCACGACGACACGGCCGTGGCCGTCGAGGGCGAGGGCGGGGTCGCCGACGCACTCCTTGGTGGTGTCCGACCACCAGACGCCGCCCTGCTCCGCCTCGGTACCGCAGACCCCGATCAGCAGCGTGCCGCCCGCCCCGCGCTGCGCGAGAACCGTGCAGTCGTAGCCGTCGAGCGGGGTACGCAGCGCCACGACGGCCCCGTCCCCCGGGTACCCGCCCACCGCGAGCGGCCAGGCGCCCGCCCGGTAGGCGACGACCCCCGCCGTGTTCGCGTCGGTCCAGTAGTAGGTGAGGCGGTCCGGTGCCGTCTCCAGCGCGGTCGCGGATCCCGCCAGCGCGTAGAACTGCGAGGGCTGAGCGGTCACCAGCGGACCGTCCGGAGCGTCCTGACGCCACTGCTGCACGCCGCTGTCACTGGGCGCGAAGACCTCCACGAGCCCGCTCGCCGTCACCGACGGCACCAGTTCGGCGGCGAGCCCGGCGCCCTTGAGGTCCTGCCAGGCCCCCCACTTGCCGCCCTTGCCCTCACGGCGCATCTGCAGTCCGCGACCCGCGTTGCGCGCGAAGACGAAGACCGTTCCCTGCGCGTCGACGGCCCCGGCGGGCGCACCGGCCTTCAGGCCCGCCTCCCGTTCACGGTGGAAGTTGCCCAGCGAGCGCCACGCGGTGACGGGACGGCCCGTCTGGTACTGGACGGCGTGCACGTAGTCCGCTTTCGGACCGTCGGCACCAGCGCGCTCGCGCCGCCCCAGGAAGTGCACATACGCGTTGGCGCCCTGAACGACGGTCACGTCCGTCAGGCCCGCGACCGGGACGAACTGCGGGCCGTCCCAGCGGTCCCCGCCCGCGCTCCGCTGCGTCCAGCGCAGCAGACCGCCGTCCGTGCGGGCGTAGAGCGTGAGCCTGCCGTCCTTGCCGAGCGGCATCCAGCGGCCGTGCGGTGTTCCGTGGACCTGGCGGGGGGCGGACGACGGGGCGGGGGCGCGGGTGCCGCTCGCGGAGTTCGGTCCTCTTCTCCGCATGGCCCGTGACACCCTCTCCGCTTCACCCGTTCTTCATCCCGCCCGTACGCGGCCGACACATCATATGCTCAGCACCGGCGGGCCGCCGGGGCGGCGTTCACCGGCCCGAGGTCCGCCCCCGCGGCGGGCGCGGCCCGCGCGAGGCGTCCGGCCCCACCGGTGTGACCTATCCCACCCCGGCGTCGAGGCCCCGGTGCCCCTCCCGGCCCCCCGGAGGACAGGCGCCCTCCCTGCCGCCCAGAAAATCTGTCTATAGTGCTCCAGCGTCCGATCCGTTGACACATGTGCGGCCAGCGACGTCCGCCGTGACCCCGTCCAGCGCGCGCCCCATGAGCCGCGGTCGGGTCCTTTGTACGACCCCCCTCCCGTTCCGCGGCACCTCGCAGCCGCGCAGGACGGGAGGTTCCGACTCGCCTCAGTGGTCCCCCACTGACCCAGGGGCCCAGACGATGACGAGCTGTGTATGTCTGACGACTCCGATCCGCCCTCCCGTCACAAGCCCAGGGGCCGCAAGGTCCGTACCCGCGGCCAGCGCATCAGGCGCGGCGTGCTCGTCACGCTGCTGGTGCTCGTGGTGGCCGGTGGCTCCACCCTGTACTGGCTGTACAGCAGGCTCGACGGGAACATCACCGGCGTCGACATCGACAAGGCGCTCGGTGAGGACCGTCCCGAGAAGCTCCCGACCAGCGGGCAGAACCTGCTCGTCCTCGGCTCCGACTCCCGGGCCGGAGCGGAGAACAAGGAGCTGGGCGGTGGCGGCGACGTCAGCGGCGCGCGCTCCGACACCGCGATGGTGGTGCACATACCCGAGGGCCGGAGCAAGGCCGTCGCGGTCTCCATTCCGCGCGACACCCTGGTGACCCGGCCCGAGTGCGCCAAGGGCGACGGCTCGACGGTGCCGACCGCCGACCGTGTGATGTTCAACTCGGTGTACTCCCAGGTGGGTCCGGCCTGTGTGGTCAAGACCGTGGAGAAGATGTCCGGGGTCCGCATCGACCACTACCTGGAGATCAACTTCGCCGGGTTCAAGGATCTCGTCGACGCCATCGGCGGGGTCACCGTCGAGGTCGAGAAGCCCATCCACGACAAGTCCTCCGGGCTCGACCTGACCGCCGGGACGCACCGGCTCGACGGCACCCAGTCCCTCGCCTACGTACGCACCCGGCACGGCATCGGCGACGGCAGCGACCTCGGCCGCATCGGTCTCCAGCAGCAGTTCCTGCTGGCCCTGCTGAGCGAGGTCAAGTCCCAGAACCTGCTGGGCAGCCCGGCGAAGTCCTACAAGGTGGCGAGCTCCGCGACGAAGTCGCTGACCACCGACTCCGAGCTGGCCTCGCTGACGTCCCTGGCGGAGTTCGCGCGGTCGATGAACGGCGTCGACCCGGGCACGATGGAGACCATCATGCTCCCGGTGGCGTACGACAAGATCGACAAGAACCGGGTCATCGCGGCCGAACCCCAGGCCGGCGAGCTCTGGAAGGCGATCCGCGAGGACGCCGCCATCCCCGAGTCCGCGAAGAAGTCACCGGCGACCGGCGGCTGAGCGGCCGGTACGCCGTAGGGCGATGCCCCGGGACCGCGTGTCCCGGGGCATCGCCGTATGCCGGAGCGCGTCAGCGCCGCGCCTCGGGGTGGAACAGGCACCAGCCCTCCCAGGCCGATTCGACCATCGCACGCACCTCGTGCCGTGCGGTCCACCCCAGCTCGGAGCGCATCCGGCCGGCGGCGGCCACCACCTTGGCCGGGTCTCCGGGACGGCGCGGGCGTACGGCCGGTTCGGCGGCCGGTCCGTAACCGGTGACCTCGCCGATCAGGGCGATCATCTCGCGTACGGAGACGCCTTCGCCCCGGCCGATGTTGACCGTGAGGTCGGTCCCGTCACCGCGTGCGCCGAGTGCCCGCGCCACCGCGACATGCGCCGAGGCGAGGTCGGCGACATGGATGAAGTCGCGGATCGCCGTGCCGTCCGGGGTGGCGTAGTCGTCGCCGAAGACCAGCGGCGCCTCGCCCCGCGTGAGCTTCTCGAAGACCATCGGGATCAGATTGCAGACCCCCGTGTCCGCGAGGTCCGCCGAGGCCGCGCCCGCCACGTTGAAATACCGCAGCGAGGCCGTCGCCATGCCGTGCGCCGCGCCCGTCGCGCGGACCATCCACTCGCCCGCCAGCTTCGTCTCACCGTACGGGTTGATCGGGGCGCACGGCGTGCTCTCGGTGACCAGGTCCACGTCCGGCACCCCGTAGACGGCGGCCGACGAGGAGAACAGGAAGCGGCGGGCGCCCGCGGCGGTGACGGCCTCCAGCAGGGTCTGGAGACCGTACACGTTCTCCCGGTAGTAGTGCAGCGGGCGGGCCACGGACTCGGCGACCTGCTTCTTGCCCGCCAGGTGCACGACACCGTCGACACCGTGCTCGGCGATCACCCGGTCCAGCGCCTCCCGGTCCAGCGTGGATCCCTTGACGAACTGCGCCCCGTCGGGAATCCGGGCCGGGTCACCGCTCGACAGGTCGTCGTACACCACCGCCCGCTCGCCCGCGTCGAGCATCGCCCTTACGACGTGCGCCCCGATGAAACCCGCGCCACCCGTGATCAGCCAAGTCATACAGGCATCCTATGACCCCGCGTCCGGACCCTCCCGAACCCGGTGTCACCTGCTGGTTCTCCGTGTGTGCAGCCGGCTGTGGGAACGCCCGTAGGCGAAGTAGATGATCACGCCGATGGCCATCCAGACACCGAACCGCAGCCAGGTCTCCGCCGGGAGGTTGAGCATCAGCCACACCGAGGCGGCCACCGACGCGATCGGCACGAACGGCACCCACGGGGTACGGAAGGCGCGGGGCAGATCGGGGCGGGTGCGGCGCAGCACCAGCAGCCCGAGGGCGACCACGACGAAGGCGAAGAGCGTGCCGATGTTCACCAGCGCCGCCAGTTCGTTGATGCTGGTGAATCCGGCGACGACGGCGATGACCACACCGAGCAGGATGGTCGGACGGTACGGGGTGCCGTACTTCGGGTGGGTCTTGGAGAAGAACCTCGGGAGCAGTCCGTCACGGCTCATCGCGAAGAAGACCCGGGTCTGCCCCAGCAGCAGGATCAGACAGACGGTGGTGAGGCCGATCGCGGCCCCGAAGCTGATCAGCCCGGCGTAGACGGGATGGCCGACGGCCTTGAAGGCGTCGGCGAGCGGAGCTTCGATCGACAGGTCGGAGTAGTGCTCCATCCCGGTCACCACCAGCGAGACGGCGACGTAGAGCACGGTGCAGATGAAGAGCGAGGCGAGGATGCCGCGCGGCATGTCGCGCTGCGGGCGCTTGGTCTCCTCGGCGGCGGTCGCCACCACGTCGAAGCCGATGAAGGCGAAGAAGACGATGGAGGCGGCGGTGAAGATGCCCATGACGCCGAAGTTGGTGGGCGCGTAGCCGAACATCAGCTGGACCAGCGGTTCGGTCAGCCCCGACCCCGCGGGCTGCGGCTGCGCCTCGGGGATGAACGGCGAGTAGTTGGCCGCCTTCACGAAGAAGCTCCCGGCGATGATCACGATCAGGACCACCACGATCTTGATGGCGACGACCACGGTCGTGACCCGGGCGGAGAGCTTCATCCCGAGCACCAGCACCACGGTCAGCACGAGCACCAGGAAGAACGCCAGGATGTCGAAGCCGAAACCCTGCGCCGCTTCCGTTCCGGAGAGCGCGTCGGGGATGTGCCAGCCGAAGTTGTCCAGCAGCGAGCGGACGTAGCCGGACCAGCCGACCGCCACCACCGCCGTGCCCAGCGCGAACTCCAGCACCAGGTCCCAGCCGATGGTCCAGGCGATCAGCTCGCCCAGCGAGGCGTACGAGAAGGTGTACGCGGAACCCGCGACCGGGACGGTGGAGGCGAACTCGGCGTAGCAGAGCGCGGCCAGCGCGCAGACGACCCCGGCGACCACGAAGGCGAGCGCCGTGGCGGGGCCCGCCGTCTCCTTGGCCACCTTGCCGGTGAGGACGAAGATGCCGGTGCCGATGATGACGCCGACACCGAAGACCGTGAGGTCCAGGGCGGAGAGGGACTTGCGGAGCGCGTGCTCCGGCTCCTCGGTGTCGCGGATGGAGTCCTCGACCGTCTTGGTCCGGAACAGTCCGTCACCGCTGGGTGGTGTGTCCTGCTGGGCAGTCACCGGCGTACCTCCGCGCATTCGTCGTGTACGCCATGATTTGGGGTTGCCACAGTGAGACAGGGCGACGAATCGGGCGATTTCACGCGAATGGGCCGGTCGGACCACCCGTACAGGGTGACCCGACCGGCCCATCGGCCGTGCGGGAGGGGGCGTCAGTCGCGGGCGGGCTCGCTCACCGCACCGGCGTCGGTGTCGGTGTCGGCGCTGACGTCGGCGCTGGCGCTGGCGCCGTAGCGGCCGTCCAGCTTGGCGACCAGACCGGTGACCTGGCGGGCGATGTCCGGCGCGGTCAGCCCGATCTCGGCCATGACCTCCTTGCGGGAGGCGTGGTCCAGGAAGCGCGGCGGGATGCCGAAGTCGCGCAGCGGTACGTCGACCCCGGCGTCGCGCAGGGCCTGGGCGACGGCGGAGCCGACACCGCCGGCCCGGCTGTTGTCCTCGACGGTGACGACGACCCGGTGGCGCTCGGCGAGCGGGGCCATCGCCTCGTCGACCGGCTTCACCCAGCGCGGGTCGACCACGGTCGACGAGATGCCCTGCGCCTCCAGCAGCCCGGCGATCTCCAGGCACATCGGGGCGAGCGCGCCGACCGAGACCAGCAGCACGTCCGGCCGGGTGGTGCCGGGCTCTCGCAGCACGTCCATCCCGCCGATCCGGCCCACCGCCTCCACCGCCGGGCCGACCGCGCCCTTGGAGAAGCGGACCACGGTCGGCGCGTCGTCGACCTCGACGGCCTCGCGGAGCTGGGCGCGGACCTGGTCGGCGTCGCGCGGGGCGGCGATCCGGAGGGTGGGCACGCACTGCAGGATCGACATGTCCCACATGCCGTTGTGCGAGGCTCCGTCGGTGCCGGTGATCCCGGCCCGGTCCAGGACGAAGGTCACCCCGCACTTGTGCAGCGCGACGTCCATCAGGACCTGGTCGAAGGCACGGTTGAGGAAGGTGGCGTACACCGCGAAGACGGGGTGCAGCCCGCCCGTGGCGAGACCCGCCGCGGAGACCGCGCCGTGCTGCTCGGCGATGCCGACGTCGTAGATCCGGTCCGGGAACTCCTTCTCGAACTTGGTCAGCCCGACCGGCTGGAGCATGGCCGCGGTGATCGCGACGATGTCCTCGCGCTCCTTGCCGAGCTTGACCATCTCCTCGCCGAAGACGGAGGTCCAGTCCAGGCCCGAGGAGGCGATGGGCAGCCCGGTGTCCGGGTGGATCTTGCCGACGGCGTGGAAGCGGTCCGCCTCGTCCTGGAGGGCCGGGGTGTAGCCGCGGCCCTTCTCGGTGATGCAGTGCACGATGACGGGGCCGCCGAAGCGCTTGGCGCGCTGGAGCGCGGACTCCAGGGCCTCGATGTCGTGGCCGTCGATCGGGCCGACGTACTTCAGGCCGAGGTCCTCGAACATGCCCTGCGGGGCGATGAAGTCCTTGAGGCCCTTCTTGGCGCCGTGCAGCGTCTCGTACAGCGGCTTCCCCACGACGGGGGTGCGCTCCAGGAAGTCCTTGCCGCGGGCCAGGAAGCGCTCGTAGCCGTCGGTGGTGCGCAGCGTGGCGAGGTGGTTGGCGAGGCCGCCGATGGTCGGCGCGTAGGAACGCTCGTTGTCGTTGACGACGATGACGAGGGGACGGTCCTTGGCGGCGGCGATGTTGTTCAGCGCCTCCCAGGCCATACCACCGGTGAGCGCGCCGTCGCCTATGACCGCGACGACGTGGTCGTCCTTGCGGAGCACCTCGTTGGCCTTGGCGAGGCCGTCGGCCCAGCCGAGCACCGCGGAGGCGTGCGAGTTCTCGATCACATCGTGCTCGGACTCGGCACGCGAGGGGTAGCCGGAGAGGCCGCCCTTGCTCTTGAGCCGGGAGAAGTCCTGGCGGCCGGTGAGCAGCTTGTGCACGTAGCTCTGGTGCCCGGTGTCGAAGAGCACCTTGTCCCTCGGCGAGTCGAAGACCCGGTGCAGGGCGATGGTCAGCTCGACGACGCCCAGGTTCGGGCCGAGGTGGCCGCCGGTCTTGGACACCTCTTCGACGAGGAAGGTCCGGATCTCCTCGGCGAGCTGCTCCAGCTGCTCGGGCGTGAGCCGGTCCAGGTCACGCGGTCCACCGATGCGGGTCAGCAGGGCCACCCGTGCCTCCTTGCGTCTTGAGCTGGTCGAGCATGCCGGTCCGATGAGTCTAATGTTCCGCTTAAACCGGAGGTCATCGGGCGGTACGTACTCCGTGCGCAGGGCCCGGTCGCCCGGCGCGCACACGAGGGCGCCCGGCGCCCTCGGGGGGCACCGGGCGCCAGGCCGGGGACGCGGCTACGCGCGGCCCGCGGTCTTCTGGGTGCGGCGGGAGACCGAGTCGATGACCACGGCGGCCAGCAGCACCGCGCCGGTGATCATGTACTGGATGGCGTTGGCCATCCCGATCATGTTCAGTCCCTGCTGGATCGACTGGATCACGATCATGCCGAGCAGCGCGGACCAGACCTTGCCCCGGCCGCCGAAGAGGCTGGTGCCGCCGATCACGGCCGCCGCGATGACCAGCATCAGGGTGTTGCCGCCGCCGACGCTCTTGGTGGCGCCGCCGGAGAGGCTGGCGATGAAGAGGCCGCCGAAGGCGCCCAGCATCCCGGACAGCGCGAAGACGATGATCCGGACCCGGTCGACGCTGATACCGGCACGGCGCGCGGCCTCCGGGTTGCCGCCCACCGCGAAGACCTGGCGGCCGAAGGCGGTGCGGCGGGCCACGAAGTCCGCGACGACCAGCACCGCGAGGAAGAGCACCAGGGCCAGCGGCAGCCCGCGCGCGCCGGAGGGCTCGTTCAGTACGTAGGCGACGGCGAAGCACAGCACGGCGACGACGCCCGTACGGAGCAGGACCTCGCCGGTCGGGCGGGCGGGCAGGGCGGCGGCCCGGCGGCGCCGGCTGTCCATGACGAGAGAAGCGGCGTACGCGAGGACGGCGACCAGGGCGAGACCGTACCCGGCGGCCTTGTCCTCGAAGAAGTAGTTGGTGAGGTTCTCCACGACGCTGCCGGACGGGGTGTTGATCGAGCCCTCACCGCCCATCATCCACTCCTGCAGACCGCTCCAGCCGAGGAAGCCCGCCAGGGTGACGACGAAGGCGGGCACTCCGATCTTGGCGAAGAAGAAGCCGTGCAGCGCGCCGAGCACCATGCCCCCGGCCACCGCGACCAGCACCGCCGCCCAGTCGGGCCAGCCGTGGTTGACGTTGAGCACGGCCCAGGTGGCCGCGCCGACACCGGCCACCGAGCCGACGGACAGGTCGATCTCGCCGAGCAGCAGGACGAAGACGATGCCGACCGCCATGATGCCGAGGCCGGAGCTGTAGACCGCGATGTTGGCCAGGGAGCTGGCGGAGAGGAAGTTCTCGTTCTGGAACTGGAAGACGATCGCGATGACGATCAGGCCGACCAGAACCGGCAGCGAGCCGAGCTCGCCGCCGCGCACCTTGCGGGCGAACTCCGACCAGTAGCCCTTGATGCCCTCCTCGCGGACGAGCAGGCGCGGGTCGACGGCGGGGGTCGCGGTGGGTCCGGCGGCCGTGGCGTCGGCGGGCACGGCTTCGCCCTCCGGGCCTCCGGGGGTCCTGCTTGCGGGGATCTCGTCCTCGGGGGGCCTGCTTCCGGGAGTCCTGCTCTCGGGCGTCTTGGCGAGGTCGCTCACCTGGCGTCCTCCTTCGTCGCTGTGCGTGCCTGGCGGCGCGTGACGGCATTGTCCGTGGCACCGGTGATCGCGGAGATGATGTCCTCGTGGGACGTGGTGGCCACGTCGAAGACCCCGTTGTTGCGGCCCAGCCGCAGCACCGCCACCCGGTCGGCGACGGCGCGCACATCGGCCATGTTGTGGCTGATGAGGATGACGCCGTGGCCGCGCTCGCGCAGCCGCTCGACGAGGTCGAGGACCTGCGCGGTCTGCTCGACACCCAGGGCGGCGGTCGGCTCGTCGAGGATGACGATCCTGGGGTCACCGATCAGCGCGCGGGCGATGGCCACGACCTGGCGCTGGCCTCCGGAGAGCGAGGCGACCGGGATGCGGACACTCGGGATCCGGATGGACAGGGTGTCCAGCAGTTCCTTGGCGCGCTTCTCCATGGCGATCTCGTCGAGGACGGAGGCCCTGCGCAGCTCGCTGCCGAGGAAGAGGTTGGCGACCACGTCGAGGTTGTCGCAGAGCGCCAAGTCCTGGTAGACGGTGGCGACTCCGAGCTCCTGGGCGTCGTTGGGCCGGTTGATCCGGACCGTCGCGCCCTCCCACTCGATGGCGCCTTCGTCGATCGGGTGGACGCCCGAAATGGTCTTGACGAGGGTCGACTTTCCGGCGCCGTTGTCGCCGACCAGGGCGACCACCTCGCCGGAGTGGATCTCCAGGTCCACATCGGTGAGCGCCTGGACGGCGCCGAACCGCTTGGAGATCCCGCGCAACGCCAGCACGGGCGTAGCGGACACGTGAATCATCTCCTTCGCCGCCTGACCGGCGGGGGGGGTGGTGCTGAGCACGAGGGGGAGGGCGGTGCCGGGACCGGTGAGCAGTCCGGCGCCCGCCCCTGCTGCGGGGCATGGACGGGGCGGGCGCCGGACCGGACCGGGGTGGCGCCGGGGGTGACGTCCGGGCAGGGACGCGGAACTCCCGGGCTGTGGTGGCTACTTGATCCCGGCGGCTTCGCAGGCCGCCTTGTACTGCGCGGTGCAGATCTGCTCGACCGTGTAGACCTTGTCCGCGACGATCGTGGAGGCGACGTTCTCCTTGGTCACGATGGAGGCGTCGTAAAGCTTCGACGGGGTGGCCTTGAACTCGCCCGAGAGGCTGTCGACCTTCACCGGGGCCAGGTCGTCGATCTTGTCGCCCTTGAGCAGGCGGACGGCGATCTCGGCGGTGGTCTCGGCCTCCGGCTTGATCTGCTTGTAGATCGAGAAGGCCTGTTCACCCGTCAGAACGCGCTGGATGCCGGCGAGTTCGGAGTCCTGTCCGCCCACCGGGACCTTGATGTCCTGCTTCTTCAGGGCGGTGATGATGCCGCCGGCCATGCCGTCGTTGGCGGAGTAGACGCCCTGGAACCCCTTCTTGCCCAGCGAGTCGATGGCGGCGCCCATCTTCTTGTTGGCCTCGTCCGGCGACCAGTCCGGGATGTCCTGCTCGTAGACGACCTTCTTGACCTGCTGGTCGAGCACGCTGTGCGCGCCCTTCTTGAAGAAGGGGGCGTTGGGGTCGGTCGGCGAGCCGTTGATCATGACAACGTTGCTCTCCTTGGCCTTGGCGCCCAGCGCCTTGACCAGCGCCTCGCCCTGGAGCTGGCCGATCTTCTCGTTGTCGTACGACACGTAGGCGGAGATCGGCCCCTCGGCGAGACGGTCGTACGCGACGATCTTGACGTCCTTCTTCGCGGCCTGCTGGACCCAGGACTTCGCGGCCTTGTAGTCGACGGTGTCCAGGATGATGACCTTCACACCCTGGGTGACGAGCGCGTCGAACTGCTTCTTCTGGGTCTCGCTGTCGCCCGCGGCGTTGTTGTACTTGACCTCGCAGTCGCCGCACAGCGCCTTGATCTTCGCCTCCATGAGGGGGCGGTCGAACGTCTCGTAACGCGTGGTCTTGTTCTCCGGCAGCAGCAGGCCGATGGTCTTGCTGTCGCCGCCGGAGTCCTTGTCGTCACCGGCCTTGCCGCAGGCCGCGAGGGAGAGGGCCATGGAGACCGCGGCCGTTCCTATGACGATACGTCGCGTCGTTGCGTTCATTTCCGATTGCCTCCCTGACGAGGCCGCAACGTCGCGGCCGAGGTGGCTGGCAGTCAACTCGGCTGCGACGGCAGCGTCAAGGAGTAAATCCTTAACGAGATGACAACGGTGCCATCCCTTATCTAAGTGAAGGCAGGAGTGGCTTTCGGCAAGGCGCTCTCCAAAATGGTCGAATCCCCCATCTCGCTGAGCACCAGAGCCAGCGCGCCCAGCACTTCGGCCCGTCCGCCCAGCGCCCCGGGCAGCACCGAGAGCTGCCGTGCGGCGCTCGGGATGGCGTAGCGGGAGACCGAGTCGCGGATCGGCGCGAGCACCAACTCGCCCGCCTCCGCGAGCGATCCGCCGAGCACCACCCGGCTGGGGTTGAGCAGGTTGCAGAGGTTGGCCACCCCGCTGCCGATGTGCCGTCCCACGTCCCCGATCACCCGGCGGCACCCCGGATCGCCCTCGCGGGCCAGCTGGACCACCCGCTCCATGGTCAGGCCGGGTCCGTGGCTGGGCTGGAGCAGCGGCAGCACGTAGCGGGCGGCCGTGAAGGTCTCCAGGCAGCCGCGGTTGCCGCAGCGGCACACCGGGCCCGACTCGTCGAGCGTGATGTGGCCGATCTCGCCCGCTGTGCCGCCCGGCCCCCGGTAGATCCGCCCGTCGATCACCAGTCCGGCGCCGACGCCGCTGGCCACCTTGATGTAGGCGAGGTCCCTGACCCCCCGGCCGCTGCCCCAGACCAGCTCGCCGAGCGCGCCGAGGTTGGCGTCGTTGTCGACGTAGACCGGCACGCCGAGACGGCCGCCCAGCTCCTTGCTGGGGTTGATGCCCGTCCAGCCCGGCAGGATGGACGTGGAGCCCAGAGTGCCGGACTCCACGTCGATCGGGCCGGGAACGCCGAGGCCCACCCCGATCACCTTGTCCGGACCGATCCCGGTCGTCGCGATCAACCGCCGGACCAGTGTCTCCGCCCGCCCGAAGCCCTCCGCGGAGGAGGCGTCGACGTCCAGCGGCTCGGCCTCCTCGGCGAGCACCTGGTGGGCGAGGTTGCCGATCGCCACCCGCAGATGGGTGTGGCCGAAATCGACCCCGATCACCATGCCCGCGTCCCCGCTGAGCGAGACGCTGCGGGCCCGGCGGCCTCCCGCCGAGGTCGGGGTGACCTCGACCGTGCCGCTCTCCTTCAGTTCACGAACGATATTGGAGACGGTGGCCGCTGACAGGCCGGTGCTCCGTGCGATCTCCGCCTGGGTGAGCGAGCCCGCCATGCGTACCGCGCGTACGACCCGCTCAAGGTTGGCGCGATGCAGAGATGTCTGCGACCCCGGAGTCTCCATCGACTCTCTCACTCCTGCCGTTTTCTCCAACATGTGAACTCCAAGCTGACCGTTTTGCGGCACTCCCCGTCAAGACCTTGAGCAACCGAAGCCTCCGATGAGCGGCGTGTCCGGCCGCGTACACACGCGAACCGCCCGTCGGCGCGGGCCGACGGGCGGTTCGTGGATACGGGCGAAGGGGGCGGGCGGCTACTTCACCGCGCCCGCGGTGAGCCCGGCGACGACCTGGCGCTGGAAGACGATGTAGGCCCCCAGGACCGGCAGCATCGCCATCACCAGACCGGCGAAGAGACCTGACCAGTCACCCTTGTAGCCCTGGCTGGTGGCCAGCTCGACCAGGCCCTGGGAGAGCACCCGGCCGTTGGGATCGGTGTTGAGCACCGTCGGCAGCATGTACTGGTTCCACTGGCCGAGGAAGTTGAAGATGCCGACGCTGATCAGCCCCGGCTTCGCCATCGGCAGCATCACCTGGAAGAACGTCCGGCTGTGCGAGGCTCCGTCGAGCATCGCCGCCTCCGCCACCGAGGTCGGCAGCGTACGGAAGAAGGAGGTGAGGAAGAAGACGGTGAACGGCAGCGAGTAGGCGATGTAGACCATGATCAGTCCGTGCCGCGTGTTCAGCAGGGCCATGTTGTTCATCACGAAGAACAGCGGGACCAGCGCCAGGATGATCGGGAAGCTCATCCCGCCGATGAACAGGAAGTAGATGAAGCGGTTGCCGGGGAAGTCGAACCGCGCCAGTACGTACGCCGCCATCGAGCCGAGCAGCAGGGTGCCGACGAGCGAGCAGCCCACCACCACGATGGTGTTGAAGAAGTAGTCGCTCATGTGCGCCTGGCTCCAGGCGCGCGACCAGTTCTCGAAGTGCAGCTTGTCGGGCAGCTCCCACGGCGTCGACAGGATCGAGTCGTCCGTCTTGAAGGACGACATCACCGCCCACAGCAGCGGCAGGACCACCAGGACCGCCCAGATGATCAGCACACCGTGCGAGAAGACGTTGAGGACGTGGCCCTCGCTGCTCTTCGCCTTGGGCGCCGGTGCGGGCCGCCCGGCCGCCGGGGCCGGGTCCGCGGCCGGTGCCGCGGGAGGGGTGTCAGTCGTCTTCACGCGTACTCACCTCGTACTGTCGAGCCGGACACGGAGGCCGACCTGTGGTGCCTGCTGGGGGTCCGGGGACCGTTTCCCGGGAATCGCAGCATCAGAACTCCAGCCGCTCGCGCCGGCCCAGCCGCATCACGATGGCGGCGAAGGCCAGGGTGACGAAGAGCAGTCCGACACCGATCGTCGTCGCGTAGCCGGCCTGCCCGTCGCGGAAGGCGGTCTGGTAGACGTACAGCGGCAGGACCGAGGTGGAGTAGTCGGGGCCGCCGGGGCCCACGGTCATCACCTGGACGGTGGTGAACGCCTCCACACCGAGCGCCAGGATGCCCATGTACACCCAGCCCGACTGCACCGTGTCCCAGAGCAGCGGAAGGGTGATCTTGAAGAAGGTGGTGAAACGGTTCGCCCCGTCGAGCAGCGCCGCCTCGTAGAAATCCTTCGGGATGGACGCCATTCCGGCCGAGAAGAGTACGACGAAGAATCCGACCGTCGACCAGACGAGCACCGTCATCACGCAGATCAGCGCGAGGTTCGGGTCACCCAGCCAGTCCGGCTGGACCGAGCCCAGACCGACCGCCTTCAGCGCCGAATTCAGCATGCCACTGGTCGGGTTGTACGCGAACTGGAACAGCAGGGCCACGATGACGATCGAGAGCACCTGCGGGAAGAAATAGGCGATCTTGTAGAAACCCGACCCGCGCACGCCGGAGACCGTGGCGTTCTTCCGCCGCCGGCCTCCGACATTGAGCATGAAGGCGAAGAAGAGTGCCAGGCCGAGCGTCACCAGCGGCAGCAGCAGCACGAGCAAGGCGCTGTGCTGCAAGGACTTCCAGAAGATGTCGTCCTTGAGCATCCTCGTGTAGTTGTCGAACCCGACCATCTTGAAGTCCGGGCTCAGGCCGGTCCAGTCCGTGAACGAGTAGTAGATGGACTGGATGAACGGCCAGATGACGAAGACCGCGTACAACGCCAGGGGGAGTGTCAAGAACCCCACGATGAAACGGTACTTGCCGTGCTGCATTGTCTACCGACCCCGATCTTTCCGCGGGTGCCGCCGCTGGTGACGGTTGCTCACTGGTGCTTGTAGCGCTTGATGGACGGGTCCTTGGCCGCCGCGTCCGCGAAGGCCTGGATCTTCTTGATGGCCTCCGCAGGGGTCGCGCGGCCAGCCATCATCTCGCCGATACCGGCGACACCGATCTGCTCCTTCTGGAGCTTCACGTACCAGTCCTGCAGACGCGGGTTCACCACGTTGTCGCCGGCCTTCTTCAGCGCGTCGACACCGGACTGCATGGCGGTGGAGAGGGTCAGACCGTCCGTTCCGCCGTTGAACGCGCTGAGCGACTTGACCTGCTTGGTGAAGTTCTTCGAGGACTCCTCGGAGAGCATGATGCGCAGCTGCTCCATGCCGCCCTCGGGGTTCGCCGCGTTGGCCGGGACGACGAAGGGCTCACCGCCGGAGGCCCAGATGGTGCCGAACGGCAGCTTGTCGGACGCGTCCAGGCTGGACGGCGCCGCGACCATCATCTTGAAGTCCTTGGGCGTGGTCGGCGCCGCCTCGTTCTCCACCCACGAACCGTTCGGGAGGAAGAGCGCCTTGCCCTTGGTCCACTCGGTCTGCGACTGGATGTGGGTCAGGCCCGGGGTGCCCTGAAGGATGTAGCCCTTCTTGTACAGCTCGTAGTACGCCTCGAAGGCCGCCTTGACCGCGGGGTCCTTCCAGGCGTTCGGCTCCAGGTTGTCGATCTTGTCGAGAACCTCCCGGCCACCGATCTTGCCGATGAACGGGTAGAGCGAGAACGGCAGGTAGTACGGGTACTTGCCGGCGTACGTCCAGCCCGCGATGCCCTTCTTCTTCGCCTTGGCGCAGAGGGCGAGCATGGCGTCCCAGTCCTCCGGGTACGCCGCGTCGAGGTTGTCGAGCGCGGTCTGCGAGTACCAGACGCCGTACACGGTGTACGCGTAGTACATGATCCAGACGGGATCGCCCTCGAACTGGCCCATCTCCAGGACGCCGGGAC
Organism: Streptomyces sp. NPDC058195; assembly: GCF_042883525.1. Taxonomy (NCBI): domain Bacteria; kingdom Bacillati; phylum Actinomycetota; class Actinomycetes; order Kitasatosporales; family Streptomycetaceae; genus Streptomyces; species Streptomyces sp. NPDC058195. The sequence goes on along the minus strand of NZ_JBHVVM010000026.1, from coordinate 43,080 downwards.
GCAGCGTGTCGCGGACCTTCTTGCTCGGGTCGTCGATGGACGGGGCGTCCATCAGCGGCGTCAGGTCGAGCAGCTGCTTCTTGCCGACCAGGACACCCATGTCCATCTGCTCGGCACCGGAGTTGTCGATCAGGTCCGGCGGGGTGCCGCCGTTGAAGCGGGGCTGGAGCTGCGACTGGATCTTCTGGGTCGCGACGTGCTTGACCTTCGGAGCCTTCGGGAACGCTTCGTTGTACTTCTTCTCCGCGTCGATCGCGTACTGCTGACCGAAGCCGCCGTCGAAGATGACCACCTCAAGCGGGGCCGTCTCGTTGACGCCGAGCGGGTTGGTCTTGGAGACCTTGCCCTTCTCGACCTTCTTGTCGCCGCCGCTGTCGCCGCTCGCGCAGGCCGACAGGAAGCCCATCGCGGGAACGCTGATCAGGCCGAGTGCTGCCGATCGCTTGATCACATCGCGACGGCCAAGGCCCTCATTGTTGTGGGCGGAGGTGGATCCCATGCTCAAGTCCTCGCCTTCTCCAGGACTCAGGCGGTGTGTAACCGGTCGCCCGTCGAAAATTCGCCTCAGGCGAAGGGCCCCGCCACCGCGGTCAATTGCGCTTGGGTGGTGCTGATTTAAGGCTAGCCATGTGCGGTGGGGTGCCCGGAGAGCCCGGGTATCGGAGGCACGCGTGATGCCGTCCTCGACCGCTTCCCCTTGTCCCCCACGTCCGCGTCACCGGAGCGATGGTGCGGACGCCGACAGGTATAGTCCACTCACGGCCGACTGAGCAAGATCGAACGCGAGTTTGAGCAGCAGTCTTTCCCGAGTTGAGACCTCGCGGATACATGCCCCCCGCACGCTCCCGGTTCCGGCACGGCGATTTCCGCATTCCGGTCAACAGGGCCCGGCATTCACCTCCAACGCGCTTGACACACCCCGGCACTTGGCCACCCACTGGACCTTGCGTGTCGCTCTGACAACGTTGTCCAGGTGGACTTCCCCCGGGAGGATCGACTCGGCATGCAGCCCCGACCTGGTTCCCGCACACGGCACAGCCGCACCGCCGCACTGATCGCGGCCTCACTCGCCCTGGTCCTGACCGCCCCCGCCATGGCCGCGGCCCAGTCGGCCGGACCGGCGGAAAGAACCCATATCCCCCTGGCGGAGCGGACGTTCCGTTCCTCCTTCGAAGCGGACGAAAGGCAGCCGGACTGGCACAACACCGCAGAAGAAGGACCTGGGGGAAAGAAGCGGTCATCAGGTGTCGACGGTGGATTCTCCACAGGGATTCCGGGCAATGCCACCGACAAGGTGACAGAGGTCCGCGCCAGTGGCGAGAACACCGGCGGCGGGGAGGCGAAGGAGAATCTGGCCGACGGGGATTGCGGCACCACATGGCTCACCTTCGCACCATCCGGCTGGATCGAGTTCGTTCTCGACAAACCGGTCAAAGTCGCGACGTATGCCCTGACTTCAGCCAATGACCACGCTGAACGCGGCCCGAAGGACTGGACGCTCCAAGGGATCCGCCGACGGCCAGAAGTGGCAGGATCTCGACTCCCGAAGCGGTGAGATCCTCGGTGAGCGGTTCCAGGCCACGTCGTACCATTTCACACCTGACAGGGCGTACCGGCACTTCCGGCTGGGGATCACGGCGAACAACGGTGCCACGGACGCCACCCAGCTCGCCGACATCCAGCTCTCGAACGGTGACACCTCACCCCCGGCCCCCACGGACATGCGCAGCCTGCCCGGCCGCGGCCCTTTCGGCTCCCCCCACGGCGAAGGCCGGTACGGGTTTCACCGGGAAGCGGGCGCTGCGGTACGCCGGTACGCACAGGGCGGACGGCCGGGCCTGCTCGTACAACAAGGTCTTCGATGTGAACACGGCCGTCACCCGTGACACCTCACTGTCCTATCTGATCTCTCCGCAGATGGGCGAGACCGACCTCTCCTGCCCGTCGACGCACGTGGCGGCCGATCCGGCGTTCACGGACGGTACGTATCTGAGCGATCTGGGCGCCACCGACAGCAACGGCGGCCCGCTGGCCCCGCGGGGCCAGGCCGACTCCAAGCGGCTCTACGTCAACCAGTGGAACACGGTGGAGGCGTCGGTCGGCACGGTCGCGGCGGGCAGGACCGTGGACCGCGTCCTCGTGGCGTACGACGCGCCCAGGGGAACGGCGGCGTTCCAGGGCTGGATCGACGACATCGCGATCGCGCCGAAGGCGCCCGAGAAGCGCCGGGCACACCTGTCCGACTACGCCTCTACGGTGCGCGGCGCCCACTCCAGCGGCGCCTTCTCCCGGGGCAACACCATCCCCGCCACCGCCGTGCCCCATGGCTTCAACTTCTGGACGCCGGTCACCGACGCCGCCTCCACGAGCTGGCTCTACGACTGTGCGCGCGGCAACAGCGACGACAACCTGCCGGCTCTTCAGGCGTTCAGCGCCAGCCATGAGCCCAGCCCCTGGATGGGTGACCGGCAGACCTTCCAGGTGATGCCCTCGGCGGCCACGGGCACCCCCGACGCCTCCCGCACGGCACGGGCGCTGCCCTTCCACCACGAGAACGAGACGGCGAGGCCGCACTACTACGGGGTGACCTTCGACAACGGGCTCAGGGCCGAGATGGCCCCGGCCGACCACGCGGCCCGGATGCGCTTCACGAGGGCCACGGTCCCTCTGGAGAACGGCCGGGACCTGGTCGTCAGGGCCCCGGCGAACAGCGCGAAGAACCTCTGCGTACAAGGTCTGGAGGTCAACGGCGGGAAGTGGGGCGCCACGTCACTCCCGCACGTGCTGCTGGCCCGGGGCGGTGTGCTGGACTTCGCGATGGGCCCGCGGCCCTCCTCCTGGGGGACCGGCAAGGATGCGGCGCCCGCCTCGGTCACCACGGACGACCAGGTGCCCTCGCCGCCCAGGGACGTCCCTAAGGGCTGTCCCGTAATCCCTGGCGGGCGTGCGACGACAGCCACGGCACCTCGCCGCGTTGCTGGAACGCCCGAATACATCCAGTATTCGGGCGTCCCTCCGCCTTGCGATGCACCGCGTCTGACGCCGCACGCTGATCCACCAGGGATTGCGGGACAGCCCTTAGGGGCGCGGGTCCGCTCTTCGACGACACCTCGGCCACGGCGGCCCGGGTCGGCACGGTGGAGCTGCCGGTCCGCGCGGCGGCCGGTGCCGTGCGGGACACCCTGACCTCGGACAGGGCGGCGAAGGCCCCGGACGGCTGGGTGCTCCAGCCTCCCCGGACGGCACGGTGTGGACGGACCTGGACCGGCGGTCGGCCGAGCCGTTCTCCTGGGACCGGCGGACGCGCGTGTTCCCGGTGCGCGCACCGGGCCGGTACGCGCACTACCGCCTGGTGTTCGCGGGGGAAGGAGGACGGCTGGCGGAGGTGGAGCTGATCTCCTGACCCGGCCGGCGCCGCTCGTCCCGGCCCGGTCAGGGGCGGGCGGCGGTCTCCGGCCCGGCCCCGGGGAACAGGTTGTCGGGCAGTGTCACGTTCCATGCCGTGATCACCGGCTTGCCGTGCTCGGTGCCGAGCCGGGAGGCCGCCCCCGTGGCGAGCTGGAAGAGGGTGCCCTCGGCCGGGGTCAGTCCGAGGTAGCGGGCGGTGAGCACGCGCAGGAAGTGGGAGTGCGCGACCAGGGCGATGTCCTCGTCCGCGTCCCGTCCGGCGGCAGCCGCGGCGGCCTTCGCCAGCACCCGGTCGGCGCGGGCGCCGACCTCGGCGGGCGTCTCACCGGGGTGGTCCTCGGGTCCTGCGGCGACCCCGTCGGTCCACAGGTTCCACTGGGGGCGGGTGCGGCGGATCTCATCGGTGGTCACGCCTTCGTAGCCGCCGTAGTCCCATTCGCGCAGCTCGGGGGTGATGAGCGGGGCGGCCAGTCCGGCGAGCTCGGCGGTGCGCCGGGCGCGTACGGCGGGGCTGACCAGGGTGAGGGCGATGTTCCGCCCGGCGAGCAGCGGCGCCAGCGCGCGGGCCTGCCGTTCGCCGAGGGGGGTCAGCGGCAGGTCGGTGTGGCTCGTGTGCTGCCCGGACCGCGACCATTCCGTCTCGCCGTGCCGGATCAGGATCAGCTCGCCCATGGTGATTCCGCTCTCTTCCGTACGAGGCCGCTTGCGCTGTCGCTGGGTGAACCCGTCCGCCCACGATCGCATTCCTCGGGGGCACCTCCGGTACAGGACACCGGTACGGAAGAGGGCCGCCCCCTCCGCGTGCTGCGGAGGGGGCGGCCCGGTGCCCGGCCGGACCCGCTGTTACTTGCGGATCAGGCTGCGGAGCACGTACTGCATGATGCCGCCGTTGCGGTAGTAGTCCGCCTCGCCGGGGGTGTCGATGCGGACGACCGCGTCGAACTCCACACCGGTGTCGGTGGACACCTTGACGGTGCGCGGCGTGGTGCCGTCGTTCAGCTCGGTCACACCGGTGAAGGAGAAGGTCTCCTCGCCGGTCAGGCCCAGGGACTCGGCGTTCGCGCCCTCGGGGAACTGGAGCGGGAGGACGCCCATGCCGATGAGGTTCGAGCGGTGGATGCGCTCGTAGGACTCGGCGATGACGGCCTTGACGCCGAGGAGCGCGGTGCCCTTGGCGGCCCAGTCGCGGGACGAGCCGGAGCCGTACTCCTTGCCCGCCAGGATGACCAGCGGGGTGCCGGCGGCCTGGTAGTTCTGCGAGGCGTCGTAGATGAACGCGACCGGCGCGCCGTCCTGGGTGAAGTCGCGGGTGAAGCCACCCTCGGTGCCCGGGGCGATCTGGTTGCGCAGGCGGATGTTGGCGAACGTGCCGCGGATCATGACCTCGTGGTTACCACGGCGCGAGCCGTAGGAGTTGAAGTCGCGACGCTCGACGCCGTGCTCCGTGAGGTACGTGCCCGCCGGGGTGTCGGCCTTGATCGCACCGGCCGGGGAGATGTGGTCGGTGGTGACCGAGTCGCCCAGCTTGGCGAGGACACGGGCGCCCGTGATGTCGGCGACCGGGGTCGTCTCCATCGTCATGCCCTCGAAGTACGGGGGCTTGCGCACGTAGGTGGACTGCGGATCCCACTCGAAGGTGTTGCCGGTCGGGATCGACAGCGCCTGCCACTGGGCGTCGCCCGCGAAGACGTCCTGGTAGGACTTGTTGAACATGTCCTCGCCGATGGAGTTGGCGACGACGTCGTTCACCTCGGCCTCGGAGGGCCAGATGTCCGCGAGGTAGACCGGCTTGCCGTCCTGGTCGGTGCCCAGGGCGTCCTTGGTGATGTCGACCTTCATCGAACCGGCGATGGCGTACGCGACGACCAGCGGCGGGGACGCCAGGTAGTTCATCTTGACGTCGGGGTTGATCCGGCCCTCGAAGTTACGGTTGCCGGAGAGCACCGAGGTCACGGCCAGGTCGTGCTCGTTGACCGCCTTGGAGACCTCCTCCGGCAGCGGGCCGGAGTTGCCGATGCAGGTGGTGCAGCCGTAGCCGACGAGGTTGAAGCCGACCTTGTCGAGGTACGGGGTCAGGCCCGCCTTGTCGAAGTAGTCGGTGACGACCTTCGAGCCCGGGGCGAGAGTCGTCTTGACCCACGGCTTGCGGGACAGGCCCTTCTCGACCGCCTTCTTCGCCACGAGCGCCGCGGCGACCATGACGTACGGGTTCGAGGTGTTGGTGCAGGAGGTGATCGCGGCGACGGTGACGGCGCCGTGGTCGATCTGGTAGGTCGAGCCGTCGGGGGCGGTCACGGTGACCGGGTTCGACGGGGTGCCGTTGGCGGCGGCCGGGGCGTCGGAGGCCGGGAAGGACTCCTCGCCCGCCTCGTCGGCGGTGGCCACGTAGTTCAGGACGTCGCTCTTGAACTGCTCGGCGGCGTTGGCCAGGACGATGCGGTCCTGCGGGCGCTTCGGACCGGCGATCGACGGGACGACCGTCGAGAGGTCCAGCTCCAGCTTCTCGGAGAAGTCCGGCTCGGCGGCCGGGTCGAGCCAGAGGCCCTGCTCCTTGGCGTACGCCTCGACGAGCGCGACCTGCTGCTCGTCACGGCCGGTCAGGCGGAGGTACTTCAGCGTCTCGTCGTCGATCGGGAAGATCGCGGCGGTGGAGCCGAACTCCGGCGACATGTTGCCGATGGTGGCGCGGTTGGCGAGCGAGGTGGCGGCGACGCCCTCACCGTAGAACTCGACGAACTTGCCGACGACACCGTGCTTGCGGAGCATCTCGGTGATGGTCAGCACCAGGTCGGTGGCGGTGGTGCCGGCCGGGAGCTCGCCGGTCAGCTTGAAGCCGACGACGCGCGGGATGAGCATCGAGACCGGCTGGCCCAGCATCGCGGCCTCGGCCTCGATGCCGCCGACGCCCCAGCCCAGCACGCCGAGGCCGTTGACCATGGTGGTGTGCGAGTCGGTGCCGACGAGGGTGTCGGGGTAGGCCTGGCCGCCCCGGACCATGACCGTGCGGGCCAGCTTCTCGATGTTCACCTGGTGGACGATGCCGGTGCCCGGGGGGACGACCTTGAACTCGTCGAAGGCGGTCTGGCCCCAGCGCAGGAACTGGTAGCGCTCCTTGTTGCGGCCGTACTCCAGCTCGACGTTCTGGGCGAACGCGTCGTTGGTGCCGAACTTGTCGGCGATGACGGAGTGGTCGATGACCAGCTCGGCCGGGGCGAGCGGGTTGATCTTGGCCGGGTCGCCGCCCAGCTCCTTGACGGCCTCACGCATGGTGGCGAGGTCCACGACGCACGGCACACCGGTGAAGTCCTGCATGATCACGCGAGCCGGCGTGAACTGGATCTCCTGGCTGGGCTGTGCCTGGGAGTCCCAGCCACCGAGCGCCCGGATATGGTCGGCGGTGATGTTCGCGCCGTCCTCGGTGCGGAGCAGGTTCTCCAGCAGCACCTTCAGGCTGTAGGGGAGGCGCGCGGAGCCCTCGACCTTGTCCAGCCTGAAGATCTCGTACGACTCGTCGCCCACGCGCAGCGTGCTGCGGGCGTCGAAGCTGTTCGCCGACACGACAGTCTCCTTCATCAATGTGCGCGTACTCCGCGCCGCGCCTCACTACGCCGGGCGCCGCGTGGTGCCGCCTACGGCACCTCGACCATCCGCTAAGGTAAGGCTTAGTTAGGTAACCCTTACCATCGGGCGGACTGCGGTGCGCCTTCGGCATATATCTCGATGTCGAGATAACTCTAGTACATCGCTCCGGCACGGTCATGCCCCGGGCACCGTCGTCCCCCCGCGCCACTCTCCCCCACCCCGCACCGCCCCGCTCGTCCGCCCCCGCCCGGTGCCGCCGGTCGGGTTCGCCGCTCCGGACACCGCCCTGTCCGAGCCCGCCCCTATGGTTTCGCCATGACAGCCCCCGAGACCATCCCGATCGCCCACGAGCCCGGCTACCGGACCGACACCATCGGGCGGTACGCGGACGGGCAGTTCCTCGCCTCGGTCAGTTACGCCTTCCCCGAGGGGTACACCCCCGGGAACGACTGGGCGGAGCACAAACGCCTCTACACCGTCCTCCACCGCTTCGACCCGGAAGGGCGGCACACCGGCTCGGACATCCAGTACATCGGCACCTGGGCCGGACAGCTGCGCCGCCCCCACGGCGAGGACTCCGTCATGGCACGGGCCCGGGCCCGGCTGGCGGAGCTCCTGGACGGCCTCCCCGGACGCGCGTACGGCGACATCGCGGTGCGGCCGTTCCGGCTGACCGTCGATGACGTGCTCTTCGGCCTGATCGTCGAGAGGAGTGAGAAGAATGAGGAGGGCGAGGGGGCGGACGGCGGGGGAGAGCGGGCCGAGCTGTACCCCGACGGGCTCGGCTTCCACGCCCCCTGGGACGGCCTGTACGACACCTGACGCACAGAACTCGACACACGGAATCTGACGCACGGAACCTGACGCACGGAACCGAATCGGACGACGGAGGAACATGAACGACGCGAGCGAGTTCAAGGACATCTGCCCGACCACCCTCGCCGACCTTCTGGGGCGCGGGCAGGTCATGGAAACCGGCGTCCGGCCACTCTGGGCCCCGACCCCCCGGATCGCCGGTCCGGCGTTCACGGTGCGGTGCCCGCCCGGCGACAACCTCATGCTGCACGCGGCCATCCACCGCGCGGAGCCCGGCTCCGTCATCGTCGTCGAATCGGGCGACGTCGGCCACGCGCTCGCCGGCGGCAACATGTGCGCCGTCGCCCAACGCCGCGGCATCGCCGCCCTCGTGACCGACGGTGTGATCCGCGACCTCGCCGAGGTCCGCGCGATAGCCTTCCCGGTCTTCGCCCGGGGCGTCATCCCCATTCCGGGTGCGAAGAAGGCCGTCGGGCCGCTCAACCACCCCGTGCGGTGCGGCGGGGTGACGGTGGCCGCCGGTGACATCGTGGTGGCCGACGAGGAAGGCGTCGTGGTCGTCCCGCGCACCGGGCACGAGCAGACGCTCCTGGACGCGCGGGCACGGGCGGCCGAGGAGGCCGGAGAAAGCCTCGACGCCTGGGAGGCGGCGCACCGCGCCCGTATCGACGCCATCCTCCACAGCGCGGGCTTCGAGGACTGACCGTTCCCCGAGCGCCGGGCCCGGACACCGTCCGGAACCCGGCGCTCCCCCTGTTCTCCGCCTCCCCGTCCCCGCCCCGGCATGCCCTTGCCCTTGCCCTTGCCCCGTACGGACGCGCACCGCGGGCGGCCGCGGCGATCCGGGCGGACCATGGAACGCACGAAGCACCCCGGGCCGCGCCTTTACACCTCGGGGCACAACTGCCGTGCCGACACGCGCATGTGTCACTCGAATGCCGCACCCCACCGTTCGGCACATCTCATATCTGAGATAACCTTTCGCCATGTCAGACGATTACCTCGTACGCATCGGCAAGCTCATACGTGACGCCCGGCAGCACCGTGGCTGGACGCAGAGCCAGCTCGCCGAGGCGCTCGGCACCAGCCAGAGCGCCGTGAACCGCATCGAGCGCGGCAATCAGAACATCAGCCTTGAGATGATCGCGCGCATCGGTGAGGCGCTCGACAGCGAGATCGTGTCGCTCGGCTACGCCGGGCCGATGCACCTGCGCGTGGTCGGTGGCCGCAGGCTCTCCGGTTCCATCGACGTCAAGACGAGCAAGAACGCGTGCGTGGCACTGCTCTGCGCCTCGCTCCTCAACAAGGGCCGTACCGTGCTCCGCCGGGTCGCCCGCATCGAGGAGGTCTACCGCCTCCTGGAGGTGCTGAACTCCATCGGCGTGCGGACCCGCTGGATCAATGACGGGACCGACCTGGAGATCGTTCCGCCCGCCCGCCTCGACATGGACGCCATCGACGCGGACGCCGCCCGCCGCACCCGTTCCATCATCATGTTCCTCGGCCCGCTGCTGCACCGCATGGACCGCTTCAAGCTCCCCTACGCGGGCGGCTGCGACCTGGGAACCCGCACCATCGAGCCCCACATGATCGCGCTGCGCCGTTTCGGCCTGGAGATCGCCGCGACCGAGGGGATCTACCACGCCCAGGTCGACCACTCGGTCTCCCCCGGCCGCCCCATCGTGCTGACCGAGCGCGGCGACACCGTGACCGAGAACGCCCTGCTGGCCGCCGCCCGGCACGACGGCACGACCGTCATCCGCAACGCCTCCTCCAACTACATGGTCCAGGACCTCTGTTTCTTCCTGGAGGCCCTGGGCATACGCGTGGAGGGCATCGGTACGACGACCCTGACCGTGCACGGCGTCCCGCACATCGACGTGGACGTCGACTACTCCCCCTCCGAGGACCCGGTCGAGGCGATGAGCCTCCTCGCCGCCGCCGTCGTCACGGAGTCCGAACTGACGATCCGCCGGGTGCCGATCGAGTTCCTGGAGATCGAGCTCGCCGTCCTGGAGGAGATGGGCGTCGACTGCGACCGCACGACGGAGTACGCCGCCGACAACGGCCGCACCCGCCTGGTCGACCTGACGGTCCGCCCCTCCAAGCTGGAGGCGCCGATCGACAAGATCCACCCCATGCCGTTCCCCGGGCTCAACATCGACAACGTGCCCTTCTTCGCGGCGATCGCCGCCTCGGCCCACGGCCAGACCCTCATCCACGACTGGGTCTACGACAACCGCGCCATCTACCTCACCGACCTGAACCGCCTCGGCGGCAGACTCCAGCTCCTCGACCCGCACCGGGTGCTGGTCGAAGGCCCCACCCGCTGGCGTGCCGCCGAGATGATGTGCCCGCCCGCCCTGCGCCCGGCGGTGGTGGTCCTGCTCGCCATGATGGCGGCCGAGGGCACATCCGTCCTGCGCAACGTGTACGTCATCAACCGGGGTTACGAGGAGCTGGCGGAGCGGCTCAACTCCGTGGGCGCGCAGATCGAGATCTTCCGCGACATCTGAGGGCCTTCAGCGGCACGCTGCGGAGCTCACTGGTCTCCCCCACGGCACAGAGCGCGTGCACACAGCGCTTGCACGGAGCGGCCTTCGCGCCGTGCGGCGTTCTCAAGGGCTGCCGGATGTACGGCTGACGCCGCTGTGCGGGCGTCACCCGCGGGCGGCTGGGCCCGGAGCTGCCGGGCCGGCGGGCCCGAGGACGGCGCTCGGCGTCTCCTCGGGCCCGCCGGAGCGGTGCGGGACAGGAAGCAGGTCGGCCGGGACCTCCTTCCGGCCGTTCAGGCCTTGGCCTGTTCCACCTGTTCGAGTCCTCGGGAACCGGCCTCCGGGGCCAGGAACGCGGCGGTGATGGTCACCGCGGACAGCAACCCGAAGTAGGCGACGATCAGCCACGGCCTGCCGGAGCCGGCCATCAGCAGGAACACACCCACCAGTGGCAGGATCCCACCGCCGAGCACGGCACCGATCTGGTAGCTCATGCCCACACCGCTGCTGCGTACCGACGTGGGGAACAGTTCGCTGAGCCAGGCCGGCTGGGGCGCGGACATGGCGTCGTGGAACACGTTGAGCCCGCAGATCACAGCCAGTCCGATCAGCACCGGCGACCGCGTGTCGACGAGAAGGAAGAAGGGGGTGATGAACACCGCGCTGCCGATGGCACCGAACAGATACCAGCGGCGCCGTCCGGCCCGGTCGGACACGACCCCCCAGAAGGGCGCGCTGACAAGGCTCAGTGCCGAACTCACAGCCACCGCGGCCGATCCGACCGAGGACGCCTTCCCCAGCACCACACCGATGTAGTAGACGGAGAACACGGTGTAGAAGTAGGAAGCGGTGGTCTGCGAGATCCGCAGGCCTATCCCCAGGGCGAGTTGCCTCCGATGGTTGCGCAGGAGGTCGACGAAGGCGTTCGGCCGGGTGCCGTCGGTCTCCTGGGCACGCTCGAAGACCTCCGGTTCCGGAACCGTTGCCCTGATGACCAGCCCGACGATGATGAGCACGGGGCTGATCAGGAAGGGGATGCGCCAGGCCCCGGCCAGGATGTCCTGCATGCTGACGAAGCGCTGGAGGAAGAAGAAGGCCCCCGAAGCGAAGAGCAGCCCGAGTCCCGCGCCCGAAGTCGCCAGGCTGCCCCACCTGCCGCGACGGCGGGCACCCGAGTGCTCGACCATGAACACCGCGGCCCCGCCCTGCTCGGCTCCGGCCGCCACGCCCTGGATCAGGCGCAGAAGGACCAGCGCGATGGGCGCCGCCACACCCACCTGGCGATAGGTCGGCAACATCCCGACCATGGTGGTGACCACGCCCATGGTGACCAACGACAGGATGAGCACGAGCCGGCGGCCGTGCCGGTCGGCGATCTGGCCGGCGAACACGGCGCCGAGCGGACGGGCCACGAAGCCGACCGCGTAGGTGGCGAAGGCGGCGAGTTGACCGGCCGTGGAATCGAGGTCCGTGAAGAAGATCTTGTTGAACACCAGCGCGGCGGCTATGCCGTACAGGTAGAAGTCGTACCACTCGAAGACCGCCCCGACCATGCTGGCCACGGCCGCACGCCGCGCGTACGGCCGATCGGCGGGGGCGGCCGTCGGCTCCGGCGTGGGCCCCTCACCTCTCTTCACGCGGCTGGCTTCCGGGCTATGACCTCGCCGCCCCCGCCAGCGGTGCCCCCCTGCCGGATGTCGGCGAACCCACTGCCGGGAATTCGCTTCTCGATTCCCGTGACAGGGACCGGGGCCTTCCGGCCGATCCCGGTACGGAGGACGAATTCCGTATGCTTCGGCATAAGTGATTCTTCGGCGCGATGAGAATCCGGAAGGCGGCCAAGTGATCCGGAATCAGTCCATGCCGGCATATGGTGGCCCGTGCTGTTGATATTCAACTGGTTCACCCTATCCTCGATGTGGCACAGGATCGAAAACTCCGGAAGCGTATCCAGGCCAATCCTCGCCGGGCAAGAACCCGCCGTCATCATTCATTCCACGGCGAATCGCCACAGCCCCTCGGGGACGGAAATGATCCGTGCGGCGCACCGGCACGGCACCGGTCCCGCCCGCGAGGCGGCCACACCCGCGCGGATGCCATCGGCGGACCGCGCGCGGCGTCACATGACGTCGATCCCGATCTGCCCCGCCGCCGCGTCCGCCCTGCGAAGGGCTTCGCCGCTGTCCCGCCCGCGCACCACGATGCTGCCGAGCAGGTCGACGTTGTTCTCCGGGATGCGCACCTCGTCGCCGGGGGCCACGTGCAGGTCCACCGCCACGACACCCGGAGTACGTCCGAGCATGTCGAGACCGTGCACCGCGCGCACAGTGCCTTCGCGGGGCGCGGAGAGGAATCGCGAGGCCGCGGAGCCGAGCGCGCGCAACGTGAGGTCGGGTTCCTCCCCGGAGTGCATCCGTACGTGCTCGCGCTGAAGGTGAAACCCGGTGCTCTCGCGGATGAGACGAGTGATCTGGCCTCCGGGCATGCGCGCGTTGACCTCGATCAGCTTGGGACCGGAGCCCGTCATCCTGACCTCGACATGGGCGCACCCGAAGTCGTGTCCGACGGCATCGAGTGCGGCGAACGCCGTGTCGGACAGCTCTTTCTGGACGGACCGCGAAAGGAGTGAGGGGAAGACGTCCCCGGTCTCGACGAAGTGCGGATGCGCACCCAGTCCCTTGTCGGTCACGCCGATCAGGGTGCGCTCACCACGGAAGGTGAAGGACTCGACGCTCACCTCGAACCCGATGAGGTACTCCTCCACGAGTGCGCCGGGAAGGCGCCGCCCGCCGAAGTAGTCGGTGGGAACCGAGGAGATGGAGTGGTAGTGCGCGATCGCCTCCTCCCTCGTGCGGCAGAGCCTGACGTCCAGACTCCCGGCGTCCGTCATCGGCTTCACGACGCACGGCAGCCCGACGCGCTCGACGGCGGCCACGGCCTCGTCCTCCGAACGGACCCAGGCCCACGCCGGGACAGGCACGCCCGCCTTCTCGGCCGCCTGCCTCATCCTCAGCTTGTTCCGGCAGGTGTGGGCGGCGTCGGGATCGAGACCGGGCAGTCCCAGGGTGCGCGCGACCTCGGCCACGACCGGAACATAGTGGTCGATGTTCGTGTAGACCCCTCGCAGCTCGCTCCGCGCGTACCTCTGGTCGAGCGCCGCGATCACCTCGGCACCTTCGTGCGGGTCCGCCTCGATCACGTCGTCGACGCATGCCTCGAACGCCTCACGGGCCCTCTGGTCCGGGGTGTAGCGGGACACGTCCCGGGTCACCATCGCGACGTGCAGTCCTTCGGCACGCGCCGCCTGCAACACGGTGCGGCCCAGGGCCCCCATGAAGTTCTCGACGACCGCGAACACGTTCTTTTCGCTGTTGTGCGGCATTCCAACCCTTTCACAGGTGAATTATCGAGACGGCTGTTCTCACAGGCTCAGCACATGACAGAACTGGTCGCTCGCCACGCAGCCGCGTGAAAGTTTGGTCTTCTCGCTGCCGTGGCCGTAGTAAATGGTGGTGACGCCGGCTGCGGCGGCCTCTTCCAGGAGGCGGTAGTAGAGGACCTCGAAATACAGCGGCAGCCGCTTGTTCCCCTGATATGCGTAGTCGAAGCCGCTCTGGCGTGCGTACCAGTGGTTCTGGTACCGCAGAATCAGACCGAACCCGCGGACCGCCCCGTCCGCGCGGGCAACGAGCGCGAAGGCGTCGTCTCCGAATCGGTCCCGGATCTGAACGAGTGTGGGCAGCGACTGGTCGTCGCGCCACTCGATGCCGTACTTCCGCATGAGCTCCGCCTCGAGTGCGGCGAAGCGGGCGAGGTCGGCGCCGTCGAGGGACTCCACGGATATCCGGCAGCCCTCGTCGTGGAGCCTTCGCCGCTCGGCGTTGATGGAGATACGCCGTTTGCTCGGGAGCCCGGCCAGGTAGCCGGGGAACCCGTCGGCCGGTACGCGCAGCGAGCTGTACCGCCCCGACGTGTAGTTCCGGTACCCGCGCAGGGCCAGAACTCCCGTCAGCTCAACGTCCGTCTCGTCCACGTAGAGGAAGGTCACACTTGCCGCACCCGCGGCGCGGGCGAGTCCCTCCGCGGCGGCGACCAGGGCGGCGAGGTCATCGGCCGACGCCAGTTCCCCGTACAGGATCCGGGTGTGACCGAGATGACGGCCGCCGGCCAGCAGCGTCGGCATCAGGGCCTCGGTGGGCCCGGTCCGCAGAGCGGCGAGGAACTCCTCCGCGCCGGGCAGTTCCGCCTCGGCGCTCTTCCCCAGGACGTAGTCGGGGCGGCCGAGCGACCAGGGAACCGTCGCACCGGCCAGGGCGGTGGCCAGTCCCGCGACAAGCCGTCCGCCACGCTCGGCCAGCAGGTAGGCCATGGGGACACCCGCGGTTCCTTCGACCACGTCCAGCCAGCGCGTGGTCAGGAAAATGTCGGAGGGGCGTGTCAGCGCGTCCCACTCCCGGCGCGGGAGATCCTTCGCGCGCTCGACCAGGCGGACGCCCTCCGGAAGGCACACCGTGCTCACGTCCACGAGCACACGACCCACGGGGCGGGCCCGGCCTCCGGAGAGAAGGAAGAGTCGTCAACTGGAGAGAACAGGTTCATCAGCGGCATCCCCCGTCACACATGGCAGTTCAACTACCCCGGGGTGTGCGCGCCTACACCACATGTACCCACCGTCGAATGACGGCGCGGTCCGCCGGACGGAGAGGCGCCATCGGGCACAAGGTGCCCCTGCCGGCGGGTGTCCGCCTTGGGCTCGGCGGCCGTGCGGATCCGGGCTCGCAGCCGGGCCTCGGACTCCTGGCCGCGTACCGGCACCCGCACCCGCTCCGGGGCGTGGGCCCGGCACCGCCGGTCACGCTACGGGCGGGCGCCGGCCTGCCGGACCCGGTCCGGGCCAGAGGCCGACGCCCGCCGCGTCTTCGTGCCGCGGGTCAGCTCGGGAGCACCATCTCATCGCGCCCGAGACCGGCGAAGACGCCTGAGACCCGGCGGGCGATGTCCGCCGCCGTCAGACCGACACGCCCCATGACCCGGCTGCGCTCGGCGTGGTCGAGGAACTCGACGGGGACACCGAAGTCACGCAGGGGAACGTCGACTTCGGCGTCACGCAGCGACTGCGCGATGGCGGAGCCGACACCCCCGGCCCGCACCCCGTCCTCGACGGTCACCACGAGCCCGTGCCTGCTGGCGATGGCCGGCAGCTGCTCGTTCACCGGCTTGATCCACCGGGGGTCCAGCACGGTGGTACGGATGCCCTGCTCGGCCAGCCGGTCGGCGATGTCGAGGCACATGGGCGCGAGCGCTCCGACAGAGACGAGGAGCACGTCGGCCCCGTCCTGCGCGGAGCCCCTGAGCACGTCCATCCCGCCGATCGTGTCGACGGCGGCCACCTCGGGACCGACCGTGCCCTTGGAGTAGCGCACGACCGTGGGACCGTCCGCCACCTCGACGGCCTCGCGCATCTGGGTCCGCAGCTGGTCGGCGTCGCGCGGCGCGGCGACCCGCAGCCCCGGCACCACCTGCAGGACGGCCATGTCCCAGACTCCGTTGTGCGACGCGCCGTCGTCGCCGGTGACGCCCGCGCGGTCCAGCATGAACGTCACAGCGCAGTGGTGCAGGGCCACATCCATCAGAAGCTGGTCGAAGCACCGGTTCATGAACGTCGCGTACACCGCGATCACGGGGTGCAGTCCGGCCGTGGCCAGCCCGGCGGCGCAGGCCGCCGCGTGCTGCTCGGCGATCCCGACGTCGAAGAACCGGTCGGGGAACCGCTCGGCGAACGGTCCGAGCCCCGTGGAGCGCTGCATCGCCGCCGTGATCGCCACGACGTCCTCGCGCTCGGTGCCGAGCCGCACCATCTCCTCGCCGAAGACGGTGGTCCAGTCCTTGCCCGCGACCGAGACCGGCTTGCCGGTGTCCGGGTCGATCACCTTCACCTGGTGGAAGCGCTCGTCGGACTCCTCGGCGAAGCTGTAGCCCCGGCCCTTCTCGGTGATGCAGTGGACGATCACCGGTCCGCCGAAACTCTGCGCGCGGCGCAGCGCGTTCTCCATGGCCGCCACGTCATGGCCGTCGATCGGCCCCACGTACTTCAGGCCCAGGTCCTCGAACATGCCCTGCGGTGCGATGAAGTCCTTGAAGCCCTTCTTCGCCCCGTGCAGTGCGTCGTAGACCGACCGGCCGACCAACGGCGTGCGGTCGAGCACGTTCTTCGTGCGCTCCAGGAACTGCTCGTATCCGTCCGTCGTACGGAGGGCGGCCAGATGGGTCGCCAGTCCGCCGATGGTGGGGTTGTACGAGTGGCCGTTGTCGTTGACGACGATGACCAGGGGAAGCGTCTTGTCCGCGGCGATGTTGTTGATCGCCTCCCAGGTCATGCCCCCGGTCAGCGCCCCGTCGCCGACCACCGCGACCACGGAGCGGTCCCGCCTGCCGGACAGCCGGTCGGCCTTCGCGAGGCCGTCGGCCCAGCTGAGCGCCGCGGAGGCGTGCTGGTTCTCGATGATGTCGTGCGGCGACTCGGCGCGGCTCGGATAGCCCGAGAGGCCGCCCTCCTTGCGCAGCTTCGAGAAGTCCTGACGTCCCGTCAGCAGCTTGTGGACGTACGTCTGGTGGCCGACATCGAAGACGATGCGGTCCTTGGGAGAGTCGAAGACCCGGTGCAGCGCGATGGTCAGCTCCACCACACCCAGGTTCGGCCCCAGATGCCCTCCCGTGCGGGAAACGGCGTTGACGAGGAACTCACGGATTTCCTTCGCGAGTCCGCCCAGCTCACCGGTGTCGAGCTTCTTCAGATCCTGCGGCCCGCGGATCGACTCCAGAACGCCCATACGTCATTCTCCTTAAGGGCTGCTGACAGGGAGGGTTTTCGGTGCACGCACAGGACCGACAGCTGCTCACCGGCGGTTCCGCCGAGCAGTCGTCATGGCTGATCGGCAACGGGCGGTGCCCCGGGGAAGCGAGAACGGCCTCCGCCGCTCGGATCGCCCTCCCAGGGCTCCTGTCGCGGCACTGGGTGCCAGCCTGTGCCGCGCCGTGCCGGAGAGGCGGAGCGGGCAGACCACGAGGAGCGGCAGCAGCCCATACGCTTGGCCATCCAGCAATCACCTCTTCGTGCATGCGGAGGTGTCAGGCTATCAATTCAATTCGGATGCGGATGCGGACGCGCATCACACTGACGAGTGAGGTGTCCCCCGAGGTACCGGGGCACACCATGGCATCCATCGAACTCACCATCGAACGGAAGTCCGTCCTTCAACTGCCGGGCCACGCTACGTTGGATGACGCACCGCACGGTTGAAAGGCCGCGGTCCGACTGCCGGTCTTCGCCTCCCCCGCTGCCGAGCTCAAGGAAGGTCAGGAGACCATGAGCCTCAACGACGAGTTGCGCGCGTTCCGTGAGGTCCAACGGCGGCAGGACCCCGCCGAAGGATGGGCGATCAAGGCGAAGGCGGCCCGGGAACTCGCCGAGTCCGGGCAGGCAGAGCGGGCGCTGTCCGTCGGCGCACACGCACCGCGCTTCAGCCTGCCGTCGGCCACGGGCCGGACCGTCGCTCTCCAGGACCTCCTCGCCGGCGGTCCTGTGGTGCTGACCTTCTACCGGGGCGCCTGGTGCCCCTACTGCAATATGACGCTGCGCTCCCTCCAGCGGCACCACGCGGACATCACGGCCCGGGGCGCCCACCTGGTGGCCGTATCCCCGGAGGTGCCCGACGAATCGCTGTCCCTCAGCGAGAAGCAGGAACTGGCCTTCGACGTACTGAGCGACATCGGCTCGGCCACGGCGAAGCAGTACGGCGTGGCCTTCGAGCTGTCCGACGAGCTGGCGGCCCACTACGCCGGGTCGGGGCTCGACCTCGAACGGGTCAATTCCGGCCACGCGCGTACCCTGCCGGTGCCCGCCACCTTTGTCATCGACCGGTCCGGCGTCATCCGATGGGCCTTCGTCGACACCGACTTCACGGTGCGCGCCGAGCCGGCCGGCATCCTCGCCGCCCTCGACGCCCTCGGCTGACCGGGGTACGCGCGGGGGCCTGTGCCCGTGCCCGGCTGACCGGGACACGGGCACAGGCACGGGCACGGGCACGGGCACGGGCACGGGACGCTACGGCCGCGCTCCTTCGTCCGCCGCGGCCGGAGGTCCGCTGCGGCCCACCGCGCGGCGCCAGTCCGCCAACGCCTCCCTCCGGCGCCCGGCCCCCCAGCCCGGCTCCCAGCGGTCCTCGGCCGGCCGGTGCACGGGGAGCTCTCCGGCGCTCTTCCAGTACCCGGCGCCGAGGCCGGCCGCGTACGCCGCGCCGCGTGTCGCGGGTTCGGCGATCGCGGCCCTGCTCACGGGCGTCCCGGTGACATCGGCCAGGACCGCCAGGCCGACGTCCGAGGCCGCGGCCGGCCCGTCCACCGCGAGCGTGACGGGTACCACCCCGCAGTCGTCGGTCATGGCGGCGAACACCTCGTACATGCGGTAGCCGACCGATTCCAGGGTCGCCCGTGCGAGGTGGCCCCTGGTGTGCCCCGGCGCCAGGCCGATCAGCGTGCCGCGGGCCTCCGGCGCGGGGCGCGGCGCGCCGAGCCCGGTGAACGCGGGCACGAAGTACAGGCCCTCGGTCCCGGACACCGAGAGCGCGGCCTTCTCGAACGCCGCCGGGCTGGACACCGAGCCGAGGTCCTCCACCACCCACCGCGCCGCGCCGCCGGTGTTCTGGATGTTCGCCTCCAGCGCGTACACCGGAGCCTCACCGGGCAGCTGGTACGCGATCGTCGTGTGGAGGCCGTGCGCGGACCGCACGGGTTCGCCGCCGATGCTGAGCAGGACCAGGTTGCGGTGGGCGTAATTGCACCACGCCTCGCCGGTGGCCCAGGAGCCGTTGCCGAACATGGCGGCCTGCGGTCCGCCGAGCACCCCGGCGATCGGCAGGCCGTCCCGTGCGGTGACGCCGAAGGCGTCGCCTGCGGCCGACGGGTGGATCCCGGGCAGCATGGCACGGGGCACGCCGAAGAAGTCCAGCAGTTCGTCGTCCCAGTCCAGCGTGGTGAGGTCCATCAGCATCGTGCGGCTGGCGTTCGTCACGTCGGTCACGTGCCGACCGCCCGCGGGCCCGCCCGTCAACTGCCAGATCAGCCAGGTGTCCATGCCCCCGAACAGGGCGTCACCGCGCTCCGCCGCCGCGCGCAGCCCGTCCACATGCTCCAGCAGCCACTGGATCTTCGTGGCGGAGAAGTGAGGATTGCTCACCAGACCGGCCTTGCGGTGGATCGTCTCCGCCCGGCCGTCCGCGACAAGGGCGGCGGCCAGCTGGTCCGTACGGGTGTCCTGCCAGACGAGGGCGTGGTGGTAGGGCTTCCCCGTACGCCGGTCCCAGACCACGGTGGTCTCGATCTGGTTGGTGATGCCCACGGCCACCAGATCCCTGGCGGACAGTCCCGCTTCGGCGAGGGCGTCGGCCATGACACTGCGGGCGTTGGCCCAGATCTCCGTCGCGTCGTGCTCCACCCAGCCGTCCGCAGGCCGCAGCTGGGCATGCGTCCGCGCACGGGCGGCCACCTCGGCGCCCTCCGCGTCGAGGACGGCGAAACGGGTGCCGGTGGTGTTCTGGTCGAAGGCTCCGATGAAGTCGGCCACGGTGCCTACCCCCTGCTCGTCGTGGAGGCCGCGCCGCTCGGTTCCGCCTTCTCCGGCGGAGCCGCGCCGCTCTGGGCCATGTCGATCACCTGTTTGCGGAAGACGTGCAGCCACACGCCGGCGATCTGCGAGGTGATGATCGACAGCATGGCCAGTACGGCGTAGAAGTCCTCGTTGATGATTCCGGCCGCCAGGGTCACCGTGGCCAGCACGATGCCCGGTCCGCCGCGCGCGTTCAGGGCGACCGCGAAGTGGACGGCCACTCGGTTGTCCTCCCCAGCCAGCCTGGCTCCCGCCCAGACGCTGCCCAGCTTGACCAGACAGGCCATGACCAGGAAGCCGACGAAGAAGAGCGGCGCGAAGTGGTGCGCCAGGTCGAGCTGGACGCCGACGTTGGCGAAGTACAGCGGGACGAAGAAGGCGAGCGAGAACTTCTTCAGCGACTCCCACGAGGCGCTCGCCGCCGCCCGCTGCTCCGGCACGGTCACCCGCATGTCCGCCGAGGCGGCGGACGCACCGGCCAGCAGGGCGCCGAACACCGGGTTGATGCCCAGACCGACGCAGATCAGGGCCATCAGCAGCATGTACACCAGCCGGAACCCGGTGGGGCTGCGCTTCTCGATGAAGCTT
The DNA here is from genome assembly GCF_042883525.1 of Streptomyces sp. NPDC058195. NCBI lineage: Bacteria > Bacillati > Actinomycetota > Actinomycetes > Kitasatosporales > Streptomycetaceae > Streptomyces > Streptomyces sp. NPDC058195. The sequence continues at coordinate 22,527 of NZ_JBHVVM010000026.1, read as the reverse complement.
CCCGGACCGATCGCCAGCAGACGGAAGAACTGCCGTCCGAGCGGCAGGAACACCGCGAAGAAGACCAGGGTGGCCACCACGTAGTAGACCGTGCTGGCCAGCGCGCCGTCGTTGTGGAACAGCGACCACAGGCCGTAGGAGGTGCCGGAGTTCGCCTGCGCCAGACCGAGCACCACGGCCAGCATCACGTAGAGCACCACGTCTTCGAGCACGGCGATGGACAGCACCGTGCGCGCGAAGGCGGTACGCAGGATGTCGAGGTCGAGCATGATCCGGGAGATCACCGGGATGCTCGTCACGGCCACACCGATACCGAAGACCAGCCCGACGCTCGTCTGCGTGCCGTGCGGCCCGGACAGCGAGTCGACGTCCACGAAGCGGACGGCGAACATGCCGACCGCGAAGGGCACCACGACTCCGATCACCGCCATCGCGGTGGTGGACTTCCGGCGGCTGCCGCCGCGGTGCTCGACCATCTCCCGGCCGGACAGGAACAGGAGCAGGAGCAGTCCGACCTCGTACAGAACGCCGAGGCCCGCGGCCACGGAGCCCGAGGAGGGGAAGAGCCACTCCTGCGCGCCGGGCGCGATCACGCCGAGCACGGTCGGGCCGAGCAGCAGGCCGCCGAGTATCTCCCCGATGACCGGCGGCTGGCGGAGCAGCAGGAAGAGGTGGCCGACGGTGTGGGCGACGACCAGAAGGACCGTCACCGCGACGAACAGATGCATGAGGTCGGACGACTGAAGGGTCATGATCCGTCGCCCTGGCCCCGCGTCGCGGGTTTCGTGCCGTGGCCGGTCGCGGTGTCGATGACCACGGTGTCGTGCCTGACCTCGGTGTCGTACGCGCTCATGAGGCCGGCGACCGTCGGCGACACCACCGCCGTCAGCCCCTCGGTACCCGCGAACCCCCTGATCGACGCGAGGGTGTCCCAGAGGCTGAGCACCTGGATGTGAACCTGGTCACCCTCCTCGCGGTGCAGCAGGTAACAGCCGCGATACCCGTCGAAACCCTCCATGTGCGGCTGAATGGTGCTTCGAAATGTTTCGAGAAAAGAATCCACGTTTCCTATGGGTGCTCGCGCACCCCATGACCTCAGGATCATTACGCAGCCTTTCTTCGTTGACCGTACTGGACCGTTCGTGCGGCAGGCAGAATCGGACCTTTTGGGTTCGAAAGTGGCGGTCGATCGCGGGGCGCTTGGATCCAAGGACTGAAACGAGTCACCACCCGCTTTACACAACACTTCTCAGCCAAGAGAGGGAGCGGCGACTAAATGCCCCGAATCTCGCACTTACCCTCACTTCTCCCTCTTTACCCGGTCCGTTTTGCGAGATATGCACACTCCCGCACTCTTCACCGGATGACCAACTGACCGAAAAGTCGACTTTATCGCCTTTTCGACAATGGCTGAAAAGGTGTCCTCGTAGATCGTTGCACAGCAGTCCCGGACTCGTCATTATTATTAAATTGCAATGCCGCGTTTCTTCTCCACATCCTTCCGGCAGCAGCTACTCCACTTCGATTCGCCAGAACCTGGCGCGAGGGAGCTCACATGTCTGCAGAACCACTGTTGACTAACCACGCTGTCCTACAGACTGAAGACATCGGCGCCACCAGAGAAACGCTCGTACCCGTACTCGGCGAGCACGAATTGTCGGTTGCGCCGACCGCGCGGCCCGATATCCACTTTCACAGTTGCGAGTTGGGCTCCCTGCGACTGAGCTATCTATCGCTCGGCACCGCGGCGAAACTCGAACTGGCCGGGCCCCGGTCCGGATACCTCGTCCTGGTGCCGCTGTCCGGAAGCGTCTGGCTGGGCGGCGTCCAGCGGATGCATCTCCACCCCGGTGTGGGCGCGGTCCTCGGTCCGGCCGAGCCTGTCGGCATACGGCTCTCCGCGGACTGCCAGCAGCTGATCGTCCACATCCACCAGGCGGTGCTGACCGCGCACGTCCAGAGCCTGCTGAACAGCCCTTCGGCGGATTCGCCCGCTTTCGATCCCCAGATGCGGCTGGATCCGGACAGCCCCGCGAGCTGGTACAAATCGCTGATGTTCCTGGTCGAACAGGCCAACGAATCCCAGGGTGTCGGTCAGAACTCGATGCACCCGCTGGTCGCCACGGAGCTGGAAAGGGCCCTGATGACCGGATTGCTGATCAATCAGCAGAACACGCACAGCCGGGCGCTGAACCGCGAACCGCCGGATCGACCTGACAGCCCGATCGAAACGGCGGTTCGCCTGATCAACGAATACCCGGAGGCCGGTCACACCGTAGCCGATCTCGCGCAGGCCGCCGGAGTGAGTGTGCGCACGCTGGAAAGAGCGTTCCGCCGCCGTTTCGGAGTTCCGCCCTACGGATATCTTCGCCAGATCCGGCTGCAACAGGTCCGGGCCCAGCTGACCGCACCGGATGCCACGAACACGACGGTGAGTGAGGTGGCAGCGCGGTGGGGTTTCAGCCACTTCGGAAGGTTCGCACAAGAATACCGGAAGCAGTATCATGAGAATCCTTCGGAAACAGTCAGAAGGCATCGCGACATGCGGGCGTCCGAGGGACTGAATTTCAATTCAGAAGAGGCTCCATCGTTCGACGCCTCGATTCCTCCTCAACCGTGACACTCAGGCGCCGCGTGGCATGCTTCAGCAGGGGCGGCGCCATCACCGAAGTGATCACCGCGGTGAGGACGATGATCGTGTAGGACTCGGTGTTCAGCACACCCAGCCGCAGGCCGACCGAGGCCACGACGAGTTGCACGACCCCGCGCGCGTTCATACCGGCGCCGAGCGCCAGGATCTCCCACCGGTCAAGGCGCCCGGTCAGCCCGCCCAGCAGCGCCCCGGCGAACTTGCCGAAGATCGCGACTCCCAGGATGAGCAGCCCGCCGACCAGCACCGCCGGGTGCACCAGCGACCTCATGTCCATGCGCAGTCCGGCGGTCGCGAAGAAGAGCGGCGCCAGAGTGGCGGACAGGCCGTTGTTCAGAGGAGCGAGCGAACTGAGGCTGACGGTACCGCTGGTGCCGATCAGGATTCCGCCGAGGAACGCTCCGAACACCGGCTCGAGTCCCAGTGCCGCGGTGCCCGTCGCGCACACCAGGATGATCGCGACCGCCGTCACCACGACCGAGGCAGAGGATTCGGAGCGCTGAGCCCAGCGCATCGCCCAGCGGACCAGCGGCCGGCCCACCACCATCAGCACGAGCAGGATCGCGGCCAGGTACAGGACCGGTTCGAGCACGGTGCCCGTGTGCAGACCGTCGACCGCCATCGCCGACACCACGGACAGGAGCAGCCAGCCGACGACATCGTCCATGGTCCCGGCGGCCAGGATGAGCTGACCGACGTTGCGGTGGATCAGCCCCATGTCGAGAAGGGTCTTGGCGATCACCGGAATCGCACTGACGCACAGGGCCACCCCGAGGAACAGCGCGAACACGACGGGCTGTGTGTCTGTGGGGCGGAGCGCGTCGGGCAGCAGCATCATGGCGGCCGCGACCCCCAGCCCGAACGGGATGACGAGGCCCAGCAGACTGGTCCAGACGACCGTGCCGCCACGGCGGCGCAGCAGTTTGAAGTCGAGGCTGATCCCGGTCACCCCAACCAGAAGCAGTACGCCGAGCTGGGCGACGCTGTCCAGCAGGTGGAACTGCGCCGTGTCGCGCGGGAACAGCGCGTTGCTCACACCGGGCGCGATCCACCCGAGCACACTCGGTCCGAGCAGTACGCCCACACTGAGTTCGCCGACGACCGCGGGCAGGCCCACCCGGTTGGCCAGCCGTCCCATCAGGTACGCGCACACGATCAGCAGGGTCAGCTGCATGAGCAGCATGACCAACGGGTGTCCCCCCAGGGGGGCCACCGGAGCGGCGGCGAGGAGCGGCCCTGGGCCGGCCTGCATCAGCGTGACCCGTCCGCGTGCCATTCGGCCGCGGCCACCGTGGCCAGCCAGTCGCCGCGCGGCAGCGTGGCCCCGTCGGCCCATCCCCTGGTGCGCGCGACGGCCAGCTTCCAGCCGTCGTAGCCGCGTTGCCGGTCCTCCGCCATCCACTGCGCGGACCAGCGGTGATTCTCCTGGCGGGTACCGGCCACCTCGGCCAGGTCCGCCCACACTCCGACGCCCAGGCCGGCGGCGTAGGCCGCGCCGCGGGCCACGGTGTCGGCGACGTCGGCCGGGCGGCGGAGCTGGAAGCCCAGGACGTCCGCGTGAATTTGCATGCACATATCAAACCAGGCGCCGTTCCCGTCGACCCGCAGTTGGGTGGGGACGTACCCCGTCTCCTCCCGCATGGTCTCGATCAGGTCCCGCAGCTGGTAGGCGAGCGCCTGCAGGGTGGCCCGGGCCACATGGTTCTGGTTGTGGTGGGGGTCCATGCCGAGCATGGCCCCGCGCGCGCCGCGATCGGAATGCGGCAGCCCGAGTCCGGTGAACGCGGGGACGAAGTACAGCCCTTCCGGATCGTCGGCCCGCCTGGACATGGCCTCGACCTCACCGACACCCCGGATGATGCCCAGCCCGTCCACCAGCCACTGCACCGTGGCACCGGTGTACGGGACGAATCCCTCCAGCGCGTACACCGCCGGTTCGCCGTCCAGCTGGTAGGCGACGGTGCCGAGCAGGCTGGAGTCGGCGTCCTCCCGGCTGGTCCCGGTGTTGACCAGCAGGGCGCTGCTGCCCTCGAATCCGTAGCGGGCCTGCCCCGGAAGGAAGCAGTGCTGGCCGAAGAGGGCCGCCTGGTGCTCGCCGAGCACCCCCGAGACGGGCAGTTCGGCGCCGAACGGCCCGGACGCGGCCGTGCGGCCGAACCGGTCCGGGGTGGACGACGGGGCCACCTCGGGCAGCATCGCCCGCGGGATGCCGAACAGCGTGAGCAGTTCGTCGTCCCAGTCCACGGTGTCCAGGTTCAGCAGCATGGTGCGGCTGGCGCTGGTCACATCGGTCGCGTGCCGGCCGGTGAGGTTCCACACCAGCCAGGAGTCCATCGTGCCGAACAACGCGTCGCCCCGCTCCGCGTCCGCACGCAGGCCCTCGACGTTCCGCAGGAGCCAGCTCAGCTTGCCCGCGCAGAACAGCGCGTCCGGCACCAGTCCGGTCTTCTTGTGGATCAGTGCGCTCCGGCCGTCCCTCTCCAGGTCAGCCATCTGCTCGGCGGAACGCCGGTCCGGTCCGGCTATGGCCGGGGCGTAGGGCTTTCCGGTACGCCGGTTCCACACCACGGTCGTCTCGCGCTGGGCGGCGATGCCGATCCCGGCCAGGTCGGAGGCCGGGCGGCCCAGTTCGGACAGCGCCCCGACGATCACGGCCTCGGTGTGCCGCCAGATCTCCATGGCGTCGTATTCCAGGGTGCCTTCACCGGAAGCCTCCGGTGCGAGCGCCGCCCGCTGCTCGACCAGCTTCCTGCCGTCCTTGTCATAGACGAGGAGCTTGGTGTCGGATGCGGACTGGTGCAGCGCTGCGATCAAGTCGGCCATAGAAAAAGCTCCGTAGGTCTCGGTGGCCCGAGAGGGCCGTATACGGCTGATCGGTGTCCAACGAGCAGGGCTGCCAGACGGAACCCGGTCACGGGCCGAATGGCAGCCACCCCGGCTAGGCGCCCGGCTTGGTCGGCGGGTCGGGGACGATGGCCAGAGCCTCGTCCGTCACAGGGAACGGCCCGCTGTACTTCTCCACGATGGCGGGTGCCACGACATCGTCCGGCAGGTCGGGCGCGGACCGGGGATCCAGCGCGACCTGACGCAGCGGTACGTATCCGGCCCAGCAACCGCCCTGGACGTCCGCCGGCTCGTACTTGCTCTGCTCCTCGCGGCGCACCTTGGTGGACACCTCGTCGAGGTCCAGCGCCACCACGGCCACGCTGGCGAACTCCTGCCGCGTCGGAGGCCGGGCCTCCGCGCTCCGGCCGGTGGCGACGTGCTCGATCAGGCTGGCCAGGGCGCGCATCCGCTCCTCGTCATCGGTGATCAGGCGAAGCCGCCCGTGCGCCATGACGCTCCGGTACGCGGCCGAGTGAATGAGCCAGGCCCTGGCGAACACCAGGCCGTCCAGCAGGGTGACGGTCACGCACACCGGGGCGTTCGCCGCCCCCAGCTCGGCGAACCTGCCCGCACGCGAGCCGTGGAAGTACAGGGTCTCGCCGTGCCGCGCGTACACGGCGGGGAGCACGACCGGGTAGTCCTCCCGGTTGAACGCGATGTGCGCGACGAGGCCCTCGTCGAGAATGGCGTGCGCGGCCTCGCGGTCGTAGCGGATGCGCTCCCGGTACCGGATCGGGACGGTGCGCGGTGTCACCGTGTAGGAATCGTCGTCGGCCGATTCCCTGAGTTTCGCGGCGATGCGGTCGATGTTGGCCACTGTCTTCTCCCTGTCTCTTGGTGGTCTGCGGGGGCCGTCAGCGCCGGGAGTCGCGCAGCCGCACGCTGGGTTCCATCTCCAGGTAGACGCCTTCGATGGCGTTCGCCGGGGAGTTGGGCGTGATCGACCATTCCCGTGACTGGCTGTGCATACGGGTGGGCGGCGTCACGCCCCGCTCCGCGCCGTGCAGGCTGTTCTCGATGACCTGGTAGGCGTCGACCGTCGTCGCGTCGGCGAGGTCCTCGACACCGGCGATGATGCTGAGGAACGCCTCGTGGATGTGCAGTCGGTTCTGCTCGGCACGGGTCATGGCCTGGCCGCGGTAGAAGTAGTCGTCCTTGCCCCGGTAGCTGTCGTAGAACACCGAGACCAGGACCAGCAGCCGTTCGTAGGAGTACCGGTAGGCCACGTCGTAGAAGTTCAGCGCCCGCTCCTCGGCCACCGTGCCGTCCGCGATCGAGGTCACCGAGGCGGCCGCCAGCATGGCGCTGAAGGTGGCCAGGTGCACGCCGGTGGACAGCAGCGGGTCCAGGAAGCACGCGGCGTCCCCGGAGATCAGGTAGCCGGGACCGCTGAACCGGTCCGCCACGTAGGAGTAGTCCGTCTCGGTGCGGATCTTCGAGACCTGCTCCGCGTTGGCTATGGTCCGCCGCACCAGCGGATGCGCCTGCACGGCCCGGTGGTACAGCGCCTCCACGTCGGCCGGGGAATGACAGTTCTCCCCGAAGTTCTTCTTGTCGGTCACCAGTCCGATGCTCGTGATCCCGTTGTGCAGCGGGATCACCCAGATCCAGCCCTCCGGAGTGCTGCACACCGTGATCGCGCCGTTGGGGCCCTCGGGTACGTCCTTGGCGTTCTTCCAGTACGTCCAGACACCGACGTTGCGGAACACCTCGTGCATCCGCCGCATGTCGAAGTGGCGTTTGGCGAGAAGGCCCGCGCGGCCGGAGGCGTCGATGACGTGGTCGAACTCGATCTCGCCCTCGCGGCCGTCGCCGTTCTGCCAGCGCACGCCCACCGCCCGGTCCCCGGAGAAGTGGATGTCGCGCACCCGGTGGCCCTCGTACGCCTCCACTCCCTCCTCGCGTGCGTGGTCGAGCAGGATCTTGTCGAAGTCGGCCCTGGTGACCTGCCAGCTGTGCTTGCCGCCGGGCACATCGGTGAACGGCAGGTCCCACTTCTCCTTGCCCCACTCGTAGTAGGAACCGTCCTTGTGCCGGAAGCCGAACTTGTCGAGCTTCTCGGACACTCCGAGCAGGTCCATCATCCGCACGACCGACAGCGACAACGACTCGCCGACGTGGTAGCGCGGGAAGGTGTCCCGTTCCAGCAGCACCACTTCGACGCCGTTGCGCGCCAGGAACGTCGCCGCGGTGGACCCGGCCGGTCCTCCGCCGATGACCAGCACCTTGCTCTGTGATCGCATGTGGTTCTCCCCTTCACACGTTGGTTGGTCGGTGCCCCGGCTCAGTTCCCGCGCGCCCGGCCGGGAACCGGAGCCACCATGTGCCGCAGGTCCTCGACCTCGGCGGCGCCGGCCATGAGCATGGTGAGTTCCAGTTCGGCCAGCACGCAGCGCAGTACGTGCCGCACTCCGTCCGCGCCGTTGACAGCCAGCCCGTACAGCCACGGCCGGCCCAGCAGCACCGCGTCCGCGCCAAGACCCAGCGCGATGGCGGCGTCCGCACCGCTGCGTATCCCGGAGTCGAAGAGCACGGGCACCCGTCCGGCCACCTGCCGGGCGATGGCGGGCAGGGCGTCGAGCGCCGCCCTGGACCGGTCCAGTTGCCGGCCGCCGTGGTTGGAGACCACGATGCCGGAGACCCCGTGCGCCATCGCCTGCTCCGCGTCGTCCGGATGCAGCACGCCCTTGATGAGGATCGGCAGGTCGGTGCTGTCGCGCAGTCTGGCGAAGTACTCGTAGGACAGGCCCGCGTGACCGAAGACCGCACGCCACTGGGCCGCGGCGGCCGTGAGCCAGGCTTCGCTCCCGGCCGGCACGTCCGTCGGCAACGACCGCCGGAACAGCGGATCGGCCAGGAACGTACCCATGCCGTGGCCCCGGAGGAACGGGTCGTACCCGTGGTCGAGGTCGGCGGGTCGCCAGCCCCTGGTCCAGGAGTCGACGGTCACCACGATGGCCTGGTAACCGGCCTTCTCCGCCCGCCGGACGATCGACGCGCCCAACGCGTCGTCCTTGGGCGGATGCAGCTGGAACCACAGCCCCGCACCGGGTGCGGCATCGGCCACCTCCTCCAGGGAAAGCGAGGAGGAGTTCGACAGGGCCATGCCCAGTCCGAGGTCCCGGACCACCCGGGCCGCGGCGGCCTCGCCGTCCGGGTGGGCCAGACCGGCCAGACCGATCGGAGCCAGCATCACCGGTGCGGCCAGGCTGGTTCCCAGCAGTTCGGTGCGCAGTGCCGGGTTCTGGTCCGTGTGCATCATGCGCGGCACGATCTCCCACGCGTCGAAGGCGGCCCGGTTGGCCGCCAGCGTGCGTCCGCCGCCCGCTCCGTTCGCCACGAAGGACCACAGACCGGCCGGAAGGTAGCGCTGTGCCAACTGCTCCAGCTCGGCGGGATCGGACGGAAGTCTGGGCACGCTGCCCCGCAGTCCGTCCGCGAATATCTCGTCGCGCATTCCCCACCAGGACTCAGCCATCGAGCCGTCCCCCGATCGTCAGCGTTGAAGAATGGGCCACTGCGGCGGCGCCCGTGACCGGGCTGCTCAGAATCCGTGCCACGATGCGTTCGGCACGGGCGCTGATGCCCAGCAGGGAGCCCGCGTTGGCGTAGTAGAGGTCACCCGCGGTCGGATGACCGAGGGCGTACAGTCCGGGTGCCGGTCCGAGTACCCGGTTCGTGGCGAAGTCGACGTACACACCGCCACACGGATGCGGGCGGACCAGCCCGCTGGCGGTCAGCCGGGCGAGGAGCCGCCCGGCCGGCTCCTCGGGGTCGTAGGGCGTCGCCCGCACCGCGTTCAGCAGGACACCCGCGTGGTGGTCCCTTCCGTCCGCCGTCACCGTGAAGCCACCAGTCGGCCGGGCGGTGACCGCGGTGACCCCCGCGTGCACCTCCAGCGCACCCGTGCGCAATGCCTCCAGCAGCAGCGCCGCTGTCGCCGGTGGCATCGGGTTGAGCACGGTCGCGAGCCGTGTGTGGTGCCGTCCCAGGAACGACTGCCTCGTACGCGGGGGAAGCCGCTGCCAGAACAGTTCGCCCACCGGATCCAGCAGGGGCAGCAGCACCGCCCGCCAGCAGTCCTCGGCGTCCTGCCGTCCGAGCTGGCGGGTGAGCCGGCCCGCGGCCGGCTCACCCACTGCCAGGTCCCGGACCATCTCGTCGGCCGATGCCCCGTGCGCGGCCAGCCGGGCCCGCAGCAGTCTCCGGACGGTCGTCCAGAGCGCGGCCGACGGGGTACGCCGGACCGCTTCGGCCAGCTCCCGGGCCTCGTCCGGGAGGATGACGGCTGGCCGGCAGCGCACACTGGGCAGCGCGCCGTTGCGCGACATCAGCCGAACCGGCGCGGTGTGTCCCCTGCGCAGGAGCGCGACCGCGATGTCCACCGCGGACAGATTGCTGCCCAGCACGGTCACCGGCTCGTCGGCGGGCAGCGGTCCCGCCAGCGGATAGGGATCCGCCACGAAACCCGGTCTGCCCGACAGCCCGTACAGGTCGGCGGGCCTGGGCGTGCCCAGACACATCACGACGTGATCGTTCGTCTGCGTCACACCAGTCGAGGTGAGGATGCGCAGTCCGCCATCGACGGGAAGCACGTCTTCGACGGTGCTTTCGCTGGTCTCCACCGTGCTTCCGCCCGCGGCCAGCCGGGCGGCCGCCGACGCGAGCCGCCGACGCAGGTAGACACCGAACAGCCATCTCGGCTGGAATCGCGCTTCTGGATCGACGGACGGGAATTCGCCTCTGTTCCCGGCCTCCCGCAGCCAGTTCCGGAAGTCGAGGGGCTCGGTGTGCCGAATGGACATCGCCTCGGCGGGTCTGTTGATCAGCGCGCCGTCCGCGTCCTGCTGGTAGGGCCTGCCGGGGCCGGGATCCGCCCGGGGCTCGAAGATACTGACCTTGATCTTTTCTCTCGGCGTGCTGCGGGCGAGGGCGTCCACCAGTGTCACCGCGGACGCGCCACCGCCGACGATGGCTAGCCGCATCCGCGCGGATCCTGTCGCCATGCCGGCTTCATACGGCCGACTCCAGTCTCGCCTGCAAGGCATCCAGGTACCAGGTTGACGTCTCCAGCCGCAGGACGGTGCCCAGCGCGATGTCCGAGGCACAACGCGGTTCGCGGGCGATCGCCGGGAGCAGGATGTTCTTGAACCAGGCGGGACCGTGCCGCGCGTCGATCTGGATGTGCTGCTCGTGGTAGAAGTAGGCCGATCTCGGCATGCCCAGGCGTTTGCACCCGACCATGTAGGACCGGAAACGCCGAGGCGTCAAATACTCGGTGACACCGAAGTATCCGAACGCCTTGTAGCAGTGACGCCTGGAGAGCGCCAAGGCAGCAGAAACGTTTCCGCACACCAGCGAATCCAACATGATGTTGGTTTCGATGAACTCCTTCGAAACTCCGGCGTCGGCGAGTGTCCGCGCGAACACCGACGTGTGCACTTCTTCTTCCTTGCCGTTTCCGAGTTCATCCCAGAGGTTGGTGACGAGCTCCATCTTCACCAGGCCGTCGGTTCCCACGGTCAGGAGTGACAGAATGTCGTCGAAGCGGGGATCCAGCGATGTTTCCTGAGCCAGATAGAATCTCAGGTCATCCACCGAGGCCCGATTCTCCAGGAAATCCCGGTAGAACGGGTGATTGCTTGCTTTGTGACTGCTGATGAAGTTCCGGTACCACGGAAGAAACGCTTCCGGGTCCTGGGGAGCGGAAGCCAGTTCGCTGCAATCCACTCTTTCTCGGACATACGCCAGCATGGCATTTTCCAGAACACCGCGGATGTCGTCCAGTATCTCACTCAGCAGTGAGTCGACCTGGTCGACGGGCGGCAGACCGAAATACCAGTCGTATATGTCGCTGAGCACCCAGTGTGCGGTGGTCAGCGACGGACGGTCGTCCCGGACGAAGGCCGCGTGGGCCAGCTCCTCCGAGGCGGCACGGATTTCTGCCCGGTAGACCCGGTCGGTTACCCGGGAGTTGACCGTGGCCACGTCCTCGTCCCCGGCCAGCAGCGAAATGACGAGTTCCCGGAGGTCGATTCCGCTGTGCAGTTCAGGAGTGGTACTCAAGGAGATTCCCCCTTCGCGCGACGGTCAGGAGGAGAACATCGCGTCCATGGTTTCGTGTGTCGCCGGGCGATCGACATCGGCCTGGCTGGCCCAGCAGGTGTTGAGGATGATCCGGGTGGCCGGCTTGTTGAGCGGGATCGTCCGGTGGAGCGTGGTGTCCGAACGCAGGAAGTACAGGTCACCGGTGGCGTTCGCGTACGTCCGGATCGGGTTGCTCTGGAGGTACTCCTCCACCCGCGGGTTCTGCTTGTCCCAGTTGGTGTGCGGCACGCACTGGAGCATCCCGCCGACCTCGGGACCGGGCGCCTCGATGATCCAGATCAGCGTGTAGCTGAAGTCGCCCCAGTGCCATCCGTGCGTGTCGCCGGGCTGGTCCTGACGGATGATGACGTACTTCTCGCCGTCCCACGGGCACGGCAGTACATCCGCCTGCGCGATCTGGCCGAGCATGTCGCGGATGCTCGCGGAATCGTAGATCGCGGGAATGAGCTTGGACCCGCGGTCGATGTCGGCGGCGCTCACCGTGCGCATCTTGCGCGGTGAGTTCCCGGTCTCCTTGAGCTCGATGTCGATGCGTCGGGCGTGCTGGTCGAGCAGGCCGTTCGATTCACCGACGACCTCGGAGAAGACGTCCGCCGGCACGATTCCGGGAAGCTTGACATAGCCTTCCCGGCGGAATTGCTGCGAGTACTCGAGCACAGGAGCGCTCTCGGAATACTCCTTGAGATGGCGATCGAATGCGTCCTGGTCGAGTGTACGGATGCCCGTAGCAGGTGAATTTTGGGTCATCGCTGCCTCTCTCGGTCGATAACTCGATCCATGGCGGCTGGGACATACGGAATCCCCTTGCGCCACAGGAACACTATCCGTCACCCCAAGGTGCCTCAATCCGATTTACGACCGGCAACTGTCCGTTTTTCGCAAGCGCGATCGCGCCCGGCCCCGCACACAGTCGGCAACATCACCGTCAGGGCTTTCGACCAGTCAAACGTCGAATACGTCACAGGAGCCTTCGGCGCACCGACTTCCTACTGGCCGGTCACAAGCCGATCGTGCAGGTCATACGGGTCGCACAGGGTATTGCGGCCACCACAGGCCGCTGCTAGCTTGGGAGAGATTTGAACTTCACTCAATGTCACCGCGGGATTGGATCGCCACCCGCCGAGGAATGAAGAAGCCTCCACCCTCACGCTTCCCTGAACTGGATCGTTGACTTTCAGTGCACAGAAAAGAGGCGCGCCATGCCATCAGCCAGCCGTGGACTGAAGCTGACGATCTTCGTCAACGATGACGACGTATGGCACCGCAAGCCCCTGTACCACGAGATCGTACGAAGAGCCAGGAAATCCGGGATATTCAGGGCGATCGTGATTCGTGGCATAGAGGGCTATACCGGCGACGGCCAGATACAGACCCTGAGGCTTCTCTCCCTGTCGGACTCGATGCCGCTTCTGGTGGTCATCATCGACGCGGAGGAACGGGTGCGTAACTTCCTCCCTCAATTGTCAGAACTGATTGACGAGGGAATGGCGACCCTGAGCGAAGTCGAAATAATCACGTATGCACCCACCTCCGGGTGAAGCGACCCGGTCCGGCGCATCGGGCGCCCGGCGCCCCCGCGGCCACCCCGCCGGTCCGGCCGCGGCCACCCCGCCGGACCGGCACGCGGCTCCGTGTCCCGGCAGCCGGGCGCCGGTCGCCGGTCGCCGGTCGCCGGTCGCCAACGGTCTGGTTCCGCACGGCACTCAGGGCCAGGTGAGGCCGAGATGTTCCCGCAGGGTCGTACCCCGGTAGTCCTCACGGGCGTACCCCCGCTCCCGCAGCAGCGGAATGACCTCACCGAGCAGACGGCGTCCGTCCACGCGCTGGGACGGCGGAATGAGAATGAAACCGTCGGCCGCGCCGGCCTCGAAGTAGGCGACCATCTTGTCGGCAACGCCTGCCACATCGCCGACGGCGACCTGGAGCCCCGCCGCCGTGGCCTCGATCTCGGTCAGGCGCCGCAGGGTTTCGCCGTCCTCGATCAGTTGCCGGTAGAGGTCGAAACGCCCCTGTCTGCGGTTGACGGTGGCGGGGTCCGGCAGCAGGTCCAGTGACAGCTTCTCGTCGATGTCGTAGCCGCTCAAGTCCATGCCGCCGAGCTGGAATCCCACCAGTTGCTTGACGTAGTCGATGTTGAGGAGACCGGCCAGAGCTCGCTGCCGCTCCTCGGCTTCCTTCTGGGTGTCGGCGAGTATCGGGCTCAGGCCGAACAGGACCTTGACCGAGTCCGGGTCACGGCCGCACAGACGCGCGCCGTTCTTGATCTTCTCGTAGTAGCGCTTCGCCGCCGGAATCCCCTGATGCGCCGAGAAGACGACCTCGGCGTGCTTGGACGCGAAGGCCATGCCGTCGGCCGATGTCCCGGCCTGCACCAGAACGGGGTGCACCTGCGGCGGCCGGGGGATGTTCAACGGCCCGGAGACCGTCAGATGCTTGCCCGCGTAGTCGATCGGATGCACCTTCTCCGACCGGGCGTACACACCGGACTCCCTGTCCAGCGCCAGGGCGTCGGCGCTCCAGCTGCGCCACAACGCCTTCGTCACCTCCACGAACTCATCGGCACGTTCATAGCGCGTCGCGTGCGCGGGAAGCGGCTCGGAGCCGAAGTTCTCCTCGCCGAAGGCCGAGGTCACCATGTTCCAGCCCGCCCTGCCCCGGCTGAGGTGGTCCAGTGAGGCGAACTGGCGCGCCACGTTGAAGGGCTCGTTGAACGTCGTACTCGCCGAGCCCACCAGGCCGATGGACTCCGTACGCGTACTCAGGGCCGACAGCAGGGTCACCGGTTCCAGATGCTGCGCGGGCGCATGCGCCTCCCGCCCCAGCATCGCGAGGTGGTCGGCGATGAACACGGCGTCCAGCTTCGCGGCTTCGGCCCGCTGTGCCACCTCGGCGTGGAAGTCGATCGAGTCGGCCAGTTCGATGCCGCTGTCCGGTTCGCGCCATGCCCCATGGTGCTGGCCGACGTTGCCCATGACAAGAAAGAAATGCATATGCCGTGGCTTGCTGGTCATGGAAGACCCTCTCATTCCGGGGTACTTGGGAACACAACAGCGCACGTGTCCGCGGGCCGTTGACTGCGCTCGGTAGCAGCGGGCCCGTCCGGGGAACAGTCGGTTCACGCCGGGCTCAGGCCGCTCGGTGGTGCCCGGCCCTGGCCCCGGCACCTACGCGGGGGAGATCTCCCCGGGCTGTGGGGAGGCACCTCGTGGGAGGCGGGGAATGAGCAGGACGGCCAGGACGCTCATCGCGCTGAGAACCCACCAGAGCAGGGCCGGCCAGCGGTCCAGGAGGGTTCCGGCCAGTAACGGGGCGAGCGCGGCGCCCACACCGACGAAGAGCTGGTTGAAGGCCATGTAGCCGCCCAGCTCCGACGGTGGGGGAAGGGCCGTCAGCAGCACCAGACCTGCCTGCGAGACAGCCATCTCGCCGAGCGTGTACACAGCCATCGCCAGCAGCAGGGCCCCGAGCCTGACGGCGTGCGGAGCGGGGCCCACCGTCGCCGCGGTCACGTACAGCACGACGAAGGTGCAGCCTCCGGCGGCCAGTACCGGCCCGAGGCGGAACCGTTCCAGGAAGCGGCTCACCGGCAGTTGCAGCAGGGCGAGCAGAGCGGTGTTGACGGCGAAGAGCGCTCCCACCGTCCAGGTGGCGAGGGACAGTTCATGAAGGACGAAGACCGGCAGCGCGGTCTCCACGATCAGCGTCGCCGTCCACAGGACGGCGTTGGCACCCGCCACCCGCAGGAAGAGGGTGTTGCGCCAGGGGCTGCTGTGCGCGGCCCCCGGTTCCTCCGCGTCCGGCGTCTTCGCGGGGTGCTCGCGTACGGACAGTTTCAAGTAGAGCACCGCGGTCAGCGCGAAGCTGACCGCGTTGGCCACGCCGAGTACCGCGAATCCCGATCGCGAGTCGACCACGAGCAAGCCCGCGACCAGGGCGCCTGCCCCGATTCCGGCGTTGAAGACCACCCGGGACAGGGCAAGCCACCGCCCGCTCTGTCCCTCTCCGGCCAGGCCCACGGCGAGGGCCGGGGCCGCGGCCTGTTCGGCGCGGTTGCCCAGGGCGAGGGCGATGTTGAACAGGACGAGCAGCACGACACCGCGTGTCGACACGAAACCCACGAAACAGCAGGCCCGCGCCAGCGCGGCCACGACGAGCACCCTGCGCGGTCCGAACCGGTCGATGAGGCGGCCCACGAAGGGCAGCCCCGGCAGCGCGGCAAGGGCGGAGACGGTGAGCACCACGCCCACCGCGCTCAGCGACAGACCCGACAGCTCGCTGAAGAAGAGGAGCGCGAAGGGGTAGAAGAATCCGGTGCCGAACGCGTTGACGAACCCCGAGGCGCCGAACCACACGACACCCGGCCCACGCGGGAGGATGCGCGTCGGCCCGCCCTCGCCCGTGGCTTCTGCCATGGTCACGTGGTGGCACCCTGTGCGGCGAGGAGCTCCGCGACCGTCGCCCCGGGGGTGGCCGCCGCCGCGCCGGCCAGTGCGGTGAGGAGGTCGGCCAGGCGCTGGGCGTCCGCGTCCTCGATGATCCTGCGGTCGTGGACGACCTCCACGGCGAGGTACTCCGCGGTCTCCTCGAAGATGACCACGACAGGAGCCGGCGGCTCGATGGCTCCCACGACGAAGGGCTCCATGCGCACCTGGTCGAGCACCGGAACGCTCGAAGCGCTCAACAGGTCCGCCGAGATGTAGTTGACCATGGCATACGGCTGGGAGGACGCCAGGCCGAACTGCTCGGGGCTGAGCCTGCGTACGATCTCCGCCAGGGCCATGCGCTGACGGGCCAGGACCTCCATCGTCTGTTCGGCGGCCTGCTCGACCTGGGACGTGAACGGCAGTTCCAGGGAGACGTCCTGGAGGATCGGCAGCCCGTGCGCGGCGTAGGCGACCAGCCGGTCCGACCCGGCGACTTCGCGGTTCGCCATGGGGACGATCGCACCGACGCGTTCCTGACCGGTCATCCCGGACAGGGTCACGGCGACCAGTGCCAGCAGGGCGTGGGCGAGGGAAGCGCCGTGCTCGGCGGCCACGGCCGCCAGCGGTTCCGTGACCGTTCGGGGCAGATGGACCGCCCTCGCTCCGGACAGGGGCTCGTGCGCGGCTCTCGCCGCGGGCTGGGACAGGCCCTTCAGCAGGCAGTAGGGCGGATCGCCGGCCAGCTTCTCGCGCCAGGCCGCCAGGGCGTCCTCGGCCTCCGGCGACGCCAGCCATGCCTCCTCCTCCACCAGGAAGAGCCGGTAGGCCGGATCCGGGCCGTCCCACGGCACCGGCGCGCCCGCGAGCCGCGCGGCGTAGGCACGCTCCAGGTCGCCGATCAGCACGACCACGGAGACCAGGTCGAAGACGGAATGGTCGCAGGCGAGCAGCAGGACACCCGTACCGTCGTCACACGCCCAGTGCGCCGCCCGCAGCAGCAGCCCGGAGCCGAGGTCGAACGGATCGTTGGCCGCCTGCCTGATGTCCGCGAACGGCGCCTTCTCCCCGGGGGGTACGACTTCCCGGCGGATGCGCACCGGCTGGACCGGGGCGATCTCCTGGAGCACCTCGCCCGATTCGTCCCACAGGAACCTTGCTCGCAGCGCCTCGTGGCGGTTGACCACATCGGTCAGGGCCTGTTCCAGCTCGTCCAGGTGAAGGGGGCCTTCGACGGTGGACACCATGCGGACGTTGTGTGTTCCGGGGCCGAGGCCGCGCTCCCTTCGCAGCCGCTCCTTGGCCAGGCGGAGCCGCTGTTCCGGCGAGACCGGCAGGAACGGCCTCGGCGTGCCGCCCGAGGGTGACGCGGCGGACGCCGCGGGCATCCGTGCGAGGCGCTCGCCCAGGTCGGCCAGGACGGGTGCCTTGAGGAGGTCGCGCACCGTCGCCGCCACGCCCATCTCCTGGCGGATACGGGCGACCAGCCTCATCGAGAGCAGCGAGTGCCCGCCGAGGGCGAAGAAGTCGTCCTCGCGGGAGACGGGCCGGTGGTTCAGCACCTCCTCCCACAGCAGGGCCAGTGCGCGCTCGGTCGGTGTCCGCGGAGCGGCACCGGCCTGGGGCCGGGGGGCGGAACTGCCGGAGTCCGGCAACCGGTTGCGGTCGATCTTGTTACTGGCGGTCCGCGGCCACTCGGCGACCTGGACGACGGCGGACGGAATCATGTACTGCGGAAGCCGGTCACCGAGGAACCCCAGCAGCTCGGCCGCGGCGATCCGGCCGTCTCCCACGGGCCGGACGTAGGCGACCAGCTGAACACCCGCCTCTCCGGGGAGGGTACGCGGTACGACCACCACGCTTTCCACGTCCTTGTGGTCCAGGATCTGGTTCTCGACCTCGCCGGGCTCGATCCGGTGCCCTCTGATCTTGACCTGGTCGTCCGCCCTGCCGAGCAGCTCGATCGTGCCGTCCTCGCGTCGGCGGCCGAGGTCGCCGGACCGGTAGAAGCGTTCCGCGGGCGGTCCGCCGGGCAGCGTACGGAACAGCTCCGCGGTCAGCTCGGGCCGTCCGTGATAGCCGACGCCGACGCCCGTTCCGCCGATCCAGAGTTCTCCCACGGTGCCCTGCGGCACGTCGGCCAGGTCCGTGCCGAGGATGCGCACCTCGGTGTCGGGCAGCGGGCGTCCCACGGGGATGTTCCCGGTGTCCCGCGGACCGACGCGATGCGCGGTGGCGTAGATGGCGGCCTCGGTCGGCCCGTAGAGATTCCATGCTTCGCCGCAGCGCTCGTCCAGGGCCCTGGCGAGGTCCGGGTGCATCGGCTCACCGGCGCAGAGCGCGAAACGCAGCGGCCCGGTCCAGCCGCCCGCGAGCAGCATCCGCCAGGTCAGCGGAGTGGCTTGCATGATCGTGGCGCGGCTCTGTGCCAGCAGGTCACACAACGCGTCCCCGGCCACGACCTGGTCGTTGTCCGCGATGACGAGGCGCCCCCGGGTCAGCAGGGGAACGAGGATCTCCACCAGGCTGATGTCGAACGACGGGGAGGTGACCGAGAGCCAGACCTCGTCCTCGCCCAGATCCAGTACCGAGGCCGTCGCCAGCACGCCCTTGAGCAGGGCCTGATGGCTGATCTCGACGCCCTTGGGGCGTCCGGTGGAGCCCGACGTATACATGATGTACGCGAGGTCGGCCGGGCGGACCGGGGGCGGACCGGCGTCCGCGAGGCCGCCGCGGGGCGCGTCCACGAGGACGACCGGGCGGTCATCGTCCACGTCGTCGAGCAACCGGCTCAGCGTCAGGGTCGCCCTCGCGCCCGAGTCCTGATGCATGTAGGCGCGGCGCTGGGCCGGGTAGCCGGGGTCGACCGGGACGAAGGCGGCGCCGCTGCGCAGCGCTCCGAGCAGCGCGGCCGGCAGGTGAACGCCGCGGTCCACGGCGACGACGACCGCATCGCCGCGCCCGATCCCGGCCGCGGCGAGTTCGGCGGCGATCCGGCCGCTGAGACGGTCGATCTCCCCCATGGTCATGTGAGCGTCCCCGCACTCCACGGCGATCCGGTCAGGAGACTCGCGAACGCTCTCGGCGAAGAGCTCTACGACTGTCCTTCCGGTCCACGGGTACGTCACGGGAGAGACAGTGGTGCGCGCCATTGCTCGACCTCGATTCCTATCCGGCCCATCGCCGTGTTCGTCCTGCGGAGAGATCCGTCATCGACTGGTCCGCACACCACGACGCCGCCAAACGCATCGGATGCGCTCGACGTACCTGGAGGCGGGGAGGGAATGCGTGGCACTGCGCAGACCGGGCATGACCCGAGGTCCGTCACTTTCGAGAGCAAGATGAAATAGCGGAACGGGCACACTTCTCAAGGGTCTTCTCGTATGACCTGGCACGGCATCCTGACAAGCAATTGCTCGTTCCGGTTCAAGACGTTCAGCAATCTACCCACACGTGTCACTCCTGAAACAAGAGCGTTTAGTGGTCCCTTAATCTGCGTGCTGGTGACGCTACTTGAGGCTGGGAAACGGCGCGGACCGGATCAGAGAGCGGGCGAAACGCGGTGATGAAGACCTCCGATGAGTACGTCGTGGGTAATTCTCGGAAGCGCGGACCCGAGTATGTCCACCATCGCCTGATGAGTCCCGGAAGCCCCCCAGAGAACATCGATGAAGTGTGTTCGTACGCCGCCCGGAAGCTCCTCCCCCTTCTTCGCGTATGTGCGGTATCCAGAGATTCCGGGGATCCGTCTCACCTCCTTGCCGCCGGAACTCCCCATCAGCCGGCACGGCTCGACCGGGGCGAGCGTGTGGTACTGGAAGTGCACGCCGCCGGGTTCGAGCGGGGGGACGGGCACGGCCTGCCCCAGAGCCAGCCGGCCCGCGAGCCGCACCAGATCGACTCCGCAGGACTGCTTCGCCATGTCGTTGATGTGTCCGCCGAGCCTGCCGTTCACCTCGATGATCCGGGGGCCTTCGGGGGTGAGCTTGATCTCTGTGTGCGTGATGCCGGTGCTCACTCCGAGCGCGCGCAGCGCCCGCGTCGTGAGTGCCAGGATCTCGGCCCGTTGCGCCGGGGTGACCCTGGCCGGCCAGAACTTGCCGACCTCCCTGAAGGGGTGCGCGAGCGGGAACTTGCCGGTCACGGCGAGATGCCGCACACCGCCCGGCCCGCATGCGCTCTCCACCGAGACGTAGTCACCGAAGGGCGGCGCCGCCCGCCCCAGCAGCAGTTCTTCGAGCAGCATCGGGTCGCCGGGCAGCAGCCCTTCGAGCAGTCGGCGCCCCTCTTCCTCGTCGGTGACCGGATAGGTGTGCCGACTGCCCTGGCCGCGCAGTGGTTTCAGTACGGCGGGCAGGCCGACGTGGCGCACCGCGTCCGGCCATTCGGCGACGGAGCGCACCAGGTGGCCCTTGACGTCGTCCACGCCGCCCGAACGCAGCCGGTCGCGCTGAGCGAGCTTGTCGGTGAGCAGCCTCACGGTCGACGGACTGTGGAACGGCAGCCCGAGGGCGTCGGCGAGAGCCGCGGTGGTGACGAGCATCGACTCGCTGAAGGTCACGATGCCCAGGGGCCGGTGCCCGCGCACGGCGGCGGCGTCCGCCACGGGGTCACCGCGCAGCACGGCCACGTCGCCCAGTCCGCGCAGTACGTCGCGCAGTTGCTCGTTGTGGCGCGAGGGAGGCAGTACGAACACCACGGGGGCGACCTCGGCCAGCCCCACGGCGATGTCGCCCGCGGACGCGGCCCCGTGGTCGTAGACGACGGCGAGGGTCATGCCCCTTCCCCCGCCGCGGACTCCAGCGCGGCACGGTAGACGCCGGAGAACTCCGCCGCCCACTGCTCGGTGATCAGGCCGGGGTCGTAGGCCACCTGGACGCCCGTGCCCGAGTGGCGTGAGTTCACCATGAACTCGACGTTGACGGGGAAGCTGTTGCGGTCGTACGCCCACCAGTTGGCCATGCGCACCTCGCTCAGCCCGCCCAGTTCCTCATAGGCGTGCAGTTCGGTGAAGTTGAAGGTGACGTCGAACGGGCGGCGGCCCAGCTTCCGCTGGAGCTCGGCCACGGGGTAGTGCCGGTACTCCACCATGCTCTTCTCCGCGGCGAAGACCCGTCGGGCGATGTCGTCCCAGTCACCGTCCCGCGTCCGCAGTCGCAGCGGCATCGTGTTGAGGAAGAGCCCGATGAGCAGGTCCGCGTGGGGGACTTCCGGCCGGCCGTTCACGGTGACCCCGCTCACGATGTCCCGTGAGCGGCCCGTCACTTCGCCGAGCGCCCACAACTGCACCCCGAGGACGAGGCACTTGAGGGGGACTTCGGCCCGCTTGGCCGCCTTGCGCAGTCCCTCCATCGCGCTGGGGCCGACGGGGAAGAAGTGGCGCCCGTCCTGGACCGGCACGCGCGCGAAGTCCTCGGGGCCGAACAGCAGCGGGGGGACGTCCGCTTCGGCCCGCCAGAAGGCCGCGGCCTGTGCGGAGCCGAGCGCTTCCCTCTCAAGACGGATGAAATCGGCGTGTCCGGAGGGCGGTGGCAGGGGCAGCGCCTCATGGCCGCCGCCCAGTTCGCGGTTGTACAGGCTCAGCAGGTCGACAAAGAGACGGCCGTAGCTCCAGCCGTCGATGATGCTGTGCGGAACGGCCATCGCCAGGCGGAAGGACTCGGGGAGCACGACCACGTAACAGCGCCAGACCGGCGCCGCGCTCCAGTCGATCGATCTGGTCAGCTCCGCCTCGGCCCAGGCCGTCACCTTGGCGTCCGCGGCCTTCGCGCCTCCGCCGCCGATCCGCTCCACGGTGAGCGGCGGCTCGATCCCGCCCCACACCAGCTGCATCGGCTGTGTGTACCCGCCCAGGTCGATGGATGTCCGCAACGCCGGGTGCCGTGCACAGAGCGCGGTGAGGCACGCGCGGAACCGGTCCTCGTCGAAGCGGCCCTCGATCTCGGCGCCGGTCAGATCGTGGTAGAGGCGGGTGTCGTCGGCCATCTCGGACATGTAGATCAAGCCCACCTGGAGTGCGGAGGCGGGCAGGGCGTCGACGGCTCCGGGCGGCACCCGGGCACGGTCCGCGTCGTCGATCAGGCCGAAGGCGTCGGCTGCGCCGGCCGGCACCGCCGACGGGGCCGCCGCGGGAACGTCGGCGCGCGAGACGGCGAGTTCACGGACGGTCGGGTAGTAGAGGATGTCGCGCAACTGGATGTCTATCCCCTTGCCGGTGGCCTCGGCCACCACGCGCAGCGCGATCAGCGAATCCCCTCCCATCGCGTAGAAGTCGTCGTCCAGGCCGATTTCCTCGTCGTCGAGCTCGGCCCTCATGATGCCGAGCAGCGTCTCCTCGACTGAGGAGGTCGAGTCGCTCACGCCGGTCCACGTCCTTTCCTCGTCCGCCGGAAGGCATCGGCCAGCCGGTCAATGGTGTGATCCGGGGCCGGGCCGCCGCCTTCCGCGAGCGGGGTGCCGCTC
>NZ_JBHVVM010000025.1:0-127478 GCF_042883525.1 Streptomyces sp. NPDC058195 | reverse complement strand
GTCAACCAGATCGAACTCCACCCCGGCCTCCAGCAGGCCGAACTGCGCGCCTTCCACGCCAGGCACCACATCGCCACCGAAGCCTGGAGCCCCCTCGCCCAGGGCGCCGTCCTCACCGACCCGGCCATCACCACGATCGCCGCACGCACCGGCAAGTCCCCCGCCCAGGTCGTCCTGCGCTGGCACCTCCAGCTCGGCAACATCGTCATCCCCAAGTCCGTCACCCCCGCCCGCATCCGCCAGAACCTCGACGTCTTCGGCTTCACCCTCACCGACGACGACATGACCGCCATCACCGCCACCGACCGCGGCCTGCGCACCGGCCCCGACCCCGACGAATTCAACTGACCCCACCAGCCAGCCCCCGTCTGCCGGACAGCGCCCCAGGCACCGTCCGGCAGAGTGCTGGTCAGGGGCGGCGCGCCACGAAGACGAACTCCCTGCCCGGCCGGTCGGGCGCGTCCCGGACCTCGTCCACCGCATAGCCCTGCGCGGCCAGATCCTCCTCGACCTCCTCCCGCTCCCGGAAACGCAAGGTCGAGTCCGAGGTCAGCACCTGCCCGTCCGCCGCGAACACATACGTCCAGCGGAACGTCACCAGCGGCAGTTCCACCCCGACCAGCTCGACCCAGCTCTCCACGGACCCGGCCCCCGCGACCTCCGTCACGCACCACGACCGCTCGCGGGTCCACTCCTCCCAGGCCCGCCGGGCCGGATCACGGGTCTCGAAGACCAGCCGCCCGCCGGGCGACAGCGCCGCACGGGTGTGACGCAGCGTCAGCCGCCAGTCCCGCGGATCAGCGATGGCCTGGGCGACGTTCGCCGTCATCGTCGCGAGATCCACCCGCAGCGGCAACGGCCCCGTCGCATCCCCGTGGATCCACCGCACCCGCTCACCGCCCGGCTTCGCCCGCGCGACACCGAGGGACGCCAGAGCGGGTTCGACACCGGTGACCTCGATGCCGCGCCCGGCCAGCAGCAGCGCGAACACCCCCGTCCCGCACCCGATGTCCAGCACCCGCCGCGCCCCGAACTCCCGCACCATCCGGAGATAGGCGTCGAGATCGCTGCGGTCGGGATCGAGCGGATCGTAGAGCGCGGCGAGCCGCGGATCCGCGAAGCATTCGTCAGCCATACGGCCGAACGTACGCAACCCCCGCCCCGGCCGGCCATCCTCTTCCGCCCGGCGGCCGGCCGCCGGAGAGCCCCCGCCCCTCAGGACGCCGGCGGGCCGGTGGTGCCAAAGCGCCTGCGGTACTCGGTGGGCGTGGTGCCCAGATGACGGGCGAAGACACGGCGCAGGGTCTCGTCGCTCCCCAGACCGCTGAGACGGGCGGCGGACGTGATGCTGTGACCGTCGAGAAGGAGCTGCTGGGCACGGTCCAGCCGTACGCGCTCGACCCAGCGGGCCGGAGTGGTGCGCACCCCGCTGCGGAAGAGCCGGGTGAGGTGGCGGGTACTGACGGCGGCGGTGGCGGCCATGGCGGGCAGGCTGTGATCGGCGGCCGGATCGGCGAGAACAGCGGCGGTGAGCGTACGCAGCAGGTCACCGCGGACGGGAGGGGTGGCCAGCGCCGCGGAGAACTGGGACTGGCCACCGGGGCGCTGCATGAACACGACGAGCTCACGGGCGACCCCGCGGGCGGCCTCGGGGCCGTGGTCATGCTCCACCAGCGCCAGGGCCAGATCGATCCCGGCACTGATCCCGGCACTGGTGTGGAAGCGGCCGTCACGGACGTGAAGGGCGTCGGGCTCGACCCGCACCCGGGGATGGCGCAGGGCCAGCGCGCGGGCATGCCGCCAGTGGGTGGTGGCCCGGCGGCCGTCGAGCAGCCCGAGTCCCGCCAGGACGAAGGCGCCGGTACACACGGAGGCCACCCGCCGGGCCTGCCCGGCCAGCGTCCCGGCGGCGGCCAGCAACGCCCCGTCAAGCCCCTCGCCGGCCAGACGGTCGGCCCCGGCGACGACCAGGGTGTCCAGCGGCCCGGCGTCGTGCGGCGCGGAGGTGGCGGCCAGCGTGACCCCGCTGGAGGTGGTGACGGGCCCGCCGCGAGGGGAGACGAGGACCGTCCCGTAAGCGTGGCCGAGCCGCGCCGCCCGGTGGAACACCTCCAGCGGACCGCTGACGTCGAGCAGGGTCACGGCGTCGAAGACGAGAAAGCCGACCCGCCGCGTCATGTCTTAATCCGTGGTGCATGTGGCTGTACGGACATGGCGCCAGCCTAGGCCGCGCGCGACCGTGGAGGCACCAGCCGGCCCGGCCCCTCAAGGAGACACCCCATGACCACCGAGACCTCTCAGACGATCGCGGGCGTACGCGTCCCGGACAGCGCCCTGGCGAGGGAGGCGACCGAGCTGGTGCGCGAGGCGGCCTCCCCGCTGCTGTTCGACCACTCGCGCCGGGTGTTCCTGTTCGGGGCCCTGCGCGGGGCCGAACAGAAACTGGACTTCGACCCCGAACTGCTCTACATCGGAGCGATGTTCCACGACCTCGGCCTGACCGGCCGCTTCGCCCGCACCGACCAGCGGTTCGAGATCGACGGAGCGGACGAGGCGCGCCGCTTCCTCCAGACGCACGGCATCACCGGCGAACCGGCCCAGCGGGTGTGGACCGCCATCGCCCTGCACACCACACCGGAGATCCCGCTCCACATGGCCCCCGAGATCGCCCTGGTCACCCGCGGTGTGGAACTGGACGTCCTGGGCATCGGCTACCACGCCGTCACCGACGAGCAGCGCGCCGCCGTCGTCGCCGCGCACCCCCGCCCCGACTTCAAGAACCGTATCCTCGCCGCGTTCACCGACGGCATCAAGGACCGCCCCGGCACCGCCTTCGGCAACGTCAAGGCCGATGTACTGGCCCACTTCGTCCCCGGCTTCGAACGCGGCGACTTCGTGGAGGTCATCCAGCACTCCGACTGGCCGGAGTGACCCCCCGCCCCGGCGGGCCTGCGCAGACCGCGGCGCGCCGGGGCCCGGCCGCCCGCAGAAGCGGCGGCATCGCGCTCTGCCCGTCATCCGCCTCTGCCCGTCGCGCAGGCGCGGAGACCGTCAGGCCCCGTCCCCGCCCGGCTCCCGGCTGCCCGGCGACTGCTTCCGGGTACGGCTGAACCCCCCGGCGGAGACCCGGGCGGCGAGGGTGTCGCCGGGACCGGACAGCAGGGAGCCGTAGCCGGTGGCGGCCCACAGGCTGCGTTCGGCGGGCACCTCGAAGTAGGGGACGGTACGGCCCCGGTCGCGGACCGCCAGCACCCGCGGCGCGCGGCGGGCGCGCAGACACTGCCCGCAGTCCTCGCAGACCGCGACGTCGGCCCGCTCCCGGCGCCCGAGCGGCCGCCACACCGTGCGGCGCACGGCGGTGCCGTGCCGGGGGTCGAAGAAGCACAGCGGAAGCGCGGGGGAGCCGGCCAGCGCGGAGCGCCCCTCGGCGACCAGGGCCAGCACACCGGCCAGATCGGGCAGCCCCTGTGCCGCGTCCAGTACCCGGCCGGCCGCGTCGTACGCGTCCAGCACCCCGCCCAGGCCCGGGGTGCTCTCGGCGTCCTCCACGGCCCGGCCCAGAGCGAGGAGTTCATCGGCGGCCCGGCGGCGCAGCCCGGCCTCGTCGGCGGCCAGGTCGGCGGCGAACACGGCGTCGGGGAAGGCGAAGGCGGTGGGCCGGGGCGTGCGGCGCCGCCGCACCAGGAACACGGCACCGGCGGCCGCGAGCACCGCCACGACGGTCACGAGGACGGTCCCCGTCCCGCCGCCGGAGGAGCCGGAGACGTTCTCGCGGACCTCTGGCCGGGCCGAATGCTCCCTGTCGATCCGGGCGGTCTCGGCCCGGTAGACCTCGGTGCCCTTCTTGTCCTTGACCAGGTCCACAGCCCTGGAGATCCGGGCGGCCAGCCCGGCGTCGTCGAGTTCCTCCAGGAACCCGACCGCGGCGGCGGCGTCGCGGGTCTGGTGGGCGTCGGTGGGCCACTCGGTGCCGGTGAGCCACTTCCCGTACGAGTCGTTGGTGATCAGGATCAGCCGCCGCAGGCCCAGCCGCTCCTTGAGCACCGAGGCGAGGGCACGGGCCTCGCCGTCGTAGGCGTCGCCCTTCTCCAGGGGCACCAGCGCCACCTTGACCGGCAGCCCGGTCCTGGTGATCTGGTCGGCCAGGTCCTGCTGCTGGGAGGCGTTGACGGCGGCGGCGAAGGACGGGTCGACATAGACGGGGCTGCTGGCCAGTGCCCGGGCGATCGCCGCCGCGGACGGACCGGTCCGGGGGGTATCCGCCCGTGCGGTGCCGGGGCCGGCCAGGGCCGTGCAGGCCAGCAGCGCGGCCAGCAGTCCGGCGGCCCGGCGGGAAAGGGCCCCGGCCGGGCGGCGGCCACGGGGCGGGCGGGGGAAGGCTCCGGGCAAGCGGTCACTGGACACTGGCGGACTCCCTGGCCCTGAGGATGAGTGCGTCGATTCCTTCGAGGGCGGCCGGCAGGACCGGACCGGCCTTGTCCCAGGAGACCCGGGCGCCCCCGCTCGTCGCGGGCAGGCTCAGCAGCCGTCCGGCGGCCGCCCGTTCGCAGTCGGCCCCGCTGGCGCCGACGCGGAAGGCGCCGCGGCAGCCGAGACAGAGCCGCGCGGACCGGGGGCCGGTGCCGTGCTCGGCCAGCCAGGCCGGAACCCGGCCGCCGGTGGCCTCGCCGTGCAGCGGATTGAGCCTGCACACGGCGGACGGCGGCCGGTCCCCGAGCGAGGCGAGCCCGGCCCGCGCGAGAACCACGACCGCCACCAGGGTGCCCGCCTCGCCGGCCCGGTCCGGGCGCGGCCCGTCACCGGTTCCGGCCAGCAGCCCGGCGGCGTCCAGACAGTCCCAGGCGCGGGCCCGGCCGGGCGCGTCCCGCGCGGCGGCGGCCAGCTGGGCGGCCAGCTCACGGGCATCGGAACCGGCCCAGGCGCGCAGCTGCCGCACGGACGGCAGCGCGGTGACGCGCCGGGGCCCGGTGCGCCGGGACGGCGCGGGCTCGGCCGGGGCGGTACGACGGGAGCGCCGCAGCAGTACGCGCACAAGCGCCCGGAGCAGCCACAGGACCGGCAGCAGCACGCACAGCAGCAGGGCGCCGAGCATGACCCCGGGCCCGAAGTCGCTGCTGAACAGGCCGGGCAGCCGGTTGTCGTGGAGCGGCGGCAGCGCGGTGTCGCGGGCCCAGGCGTCGCCCCCCTCGTCCGGCCCGGCCTCCGCCACGGCGTCCAGGACCTTGTCCAGACGCGGCATCACCCGCAGGCCGCCGTCGCCGCGGTACTCCGGGTAGGAGACCGAGGACGACAGGCTCCGGAAACGGTCCGCGGCGTCCCGGCCCGTACCGAAGGTGTCCAGGTCGATCACCCCGGACACCGGATCGACCAGCACGTAGACACCGTCCTGGCCGGTGCGCTGGTGGACCCGGGCGAGCAGGAGGCGCCGGTCGCCGCCGCTCTCGTCGTCAGAACTGCTCGCCGTGACCAGGACGCGCACCGGCCCCCGGGGCACGAGTGCGGCGATCCGCCGACGGAGCGCGGACAGGTCCGGGCCGCTCAGCACGTCCGCGGTGGACGGGTCCTGGTAGACCGGCCCGGCGGCGAGCCCGGCGGCGGCCTCCTCCACCCGGGCGCCCAGGTCGTCCTCGGTGACGCGGAGGTACGGGCCGTCGACGGTCTGCGGGAAGACCGCGGGCGCGAGCTGCACCACCGCGATCACGGCGGCCACCACCGCCACCACCGACACCGGCAGCACACCGCGCCGCCGGGCCGAGAACCAGGCACGCGCCCCGGCCCGCTGCCTCACCGCCGACATCCCCGGATCCCGGCCCTTCCCGCCGCCCTCGCCCCGGCCCCTGCCCGGGTTCTTGTCCGGGTTCTTGTCCAGGCGGACCCGCCTTCTGTCCGGGGAAGCGCCCCCGGCCGTCCGCGGCCTGCGCAGGGAGAGCCGGACGCCGAGCGCCAGCACCAGACCGGGGACCACCACCACGGCCAGGCCGAGCAGCAGATTCTGGTTCTGCCGGTCGGTGGCACTGATGTACTGACCGGGCCTGCCGTCCGTGCGGTAGCGCGCGTACAACGCGTCGGCCCGGGAGGCGGCCCGGTCCCGCCCGGAGGCGATCGCGTCGGCGAACGACTCGAACGCCGCGAGCGGCCCCGCCCTGTACGGGGTGCCGTACAGGGCGACGCGAAGGGCCTCATCGGCAGGGACGTCGACACCGAACGCGGAGGCGTAGAGGGTGTTGTGGCCGCTGATCAGCACGTACAGGCCGTCCTCGCCCAGCCGGTCGTGCACCAGCGCGAGCAGGGTGGCATCGCCCGCGGGCAGCGCCAGTACATAGGTGGGCACACCGGTACGCCCGGCGAGCGCGGCGATGTCCGGGGCGAGCGAACGCGGCAGGTCGCGGGGGCGGGCGGCCGAGACGTACACCGGATTCCCGCGCAGCTTTCCGGCCAGGCGCTCGGGCTGGGTAGCGTCGCCCGCCGCCGTGGTGCCCGCCGCCGCGGTACCGGGTGCCGCGGTGCCCGGCGCGGGGGACGGGCCGTCCGCCACGCCCGCCCCGGTGCCGCCGAGCAGCACGAGAGCCGTGAGCACGAGCGCCGCACCCGTCCGGGCCCCGAACACCCCGCTCTGTCCCCGCGTCCTTGCCAGCGTCCGCATCAGCGAGCCCTCCCCGGTGGTTCGGCCGGTCACTCTACCTATGGCCTGTTCCCGATAAGTACGGACGCCTCCCGGTCTGAACCAGGAGCCGAATGCCCGCAAAGAGACGCTCCTTGGGCCGTGCCGTGCCGGGGCACCGGCTCCAGCCCCTGGGCGCAGCGGACGCCCTCGCTTTCGCGCCCGCGCGTTCGGCAGCCGGGTTCTGCCACCGGCCGCCCCCCTGTCATTCGTGTGGGTGATGACCACGGGTGCCGCCGAACCGTACGTTGACTGTGCATGTGCGGGGCGGGCGCACGCCCTGGTCCCCTTCCGTCCGGTACCACGCTCCGGTGCCCGTCCCGGTTCCGCTCCGGTCAGCACAGTGCCCCCTCCCGCCTTCTTCCCGGCCGCATGCCCCCGGACGGCCGCCCCCCGCCCGGGGCCGGACGGACCGCCCCCTTCTGCCGGCCCGCCTCGAAAGACCCCGCATTCCCCATGTACCGCCCCGTGCAGAGGAGCTGCCTTGGCCGAGCGCTGTGCCGTCGTGTCCGGCGAGCCAGGAGAACGGTTTCCGCCGGAGCGTTCCCGGCCGCCGAAGGACGCCGCGGACCGTGCGCACAGCCGGGGCGCCGGTGCCGGGGACGACACCCCGTGACCCGGCCCCCGCACACCCTCACCGGCGCCCGTCACCGCCGGGTCGTCTCCACGGCGGGCCCGGTCGACCTCTGGTGGTACATCGCCCCGCACGGCCGCCCCGTACCCGGCCGGGTCCTGCTGCGCCACGCCGTCGCGGCCCGGCAGGCCCGCCCCGTCGCCACCGTCACCGTGATCCGCGACCCGCTCGGGCGGCCCGGACTCGCCCCGGAACAGAACCTGCCGCCCCTGCGCCTCACCGCCGCCCACAGCGGCCCCGTGACCGTGGCCGCGCTGCTCGCGGCCCCCCGGGGCACCACCCGGATCGGCATCGGCATCGAGCACCTGGCCTCCCCGCCGCCGCCGCACCTGCTGCGGTTCGCCCTCCGGCCGGGAGAGGGGGCCACGGCGTCCGGCCGGCCCGCGCCCGTACGCAGGGAGGAGTTCCTCATGCTGTGGACGGCCAGGGAAGCCATCGCCGAAACCCTGGGCTGGTCCCTGCTGCGGGCACTCGTCGACGCGGAGATCACCCTGCGCCCCCGTCTCTGCGTGGCCCGGCTCGGCCATGAAATGGCGCCGCGCGGCTGGCAGCTGATCCCGCTGACGCTGCCCGGCGCACCTCACACGGTCACCCTCGCCATCCACCAGCCCCCACCCCGCCCACGACGGGAGCACCCATGGACCTCACCGGCAGGACGGCACTGATCACCGGCGCCACCCGGGGCATCGGCCTGGCCATCGCCCACACCCTCCACGCCCACGGCGCCCGGCTCGTCATCACCGGCCGCTCCGAGGCCGCCGGCCGGGCCGCCCTCGCCAGACTCGGCGCCGGGGACGACATCGCCCTGTGCGTGGCCGACGCCACCGACCGCGGCGACGCCGAACGCGCGGTCGACGAAACGGTGCAGCGCTACGGACACCTCGACATCGTCGTCAACAACGTCGGCGGCGCCACCGACTTCGCCACCGTCGCCGACATCACCGACGACACCTGGCACCACACCCTCGCCCTCAACCTTGACTCCGCCCTCTACACCACCCGCCACGCCCTGTCCCACCTGATCCCGCAGCGCTCCGGCCGCATCATCACCATCTCCTCCATCGAGGGCCGTGACCCCGACCCCGGCCTGTGTGCCTACGCCGCCGCCAAGCACGCCCTGATCGGGTTCACCCGCGTCCTGGCCAAGGAGACCGGCCCGTACGGCGTCACCGCCAACTGCGTGTGCCCCGGCGCCGTGGAGACCGACTGGTTCACCCGGCAGGGCCCCCGCGCCGCCCGCGCCCTGGGCACCGACTACCCCGGCCTGGTCCGCCACTTCACCGACCGCACCGCCACCGGCCGCCTCACCCGCCCCGAGGAGGTCGCCGCCGCCGTCCTCCTCCTCGCCTCCCGCCCCGGCGCCGGAATCACCGGAGCCTGCATCCCCGTCGACGGCGGCGCCACCGCCTGACCCCGCCCGGGGTCTCAGACGGCTTCCTCCCGTGCCGCCGGTCCGGCCCCGGCATCCACGGGCCCGTCAGGGGCGGGGCGCGGAAACACGGCACGCACCGCGGGCAGCGCGAGCAGCGCGGCCACCGTGACGGTCTGCCACAGCGCGCCGAAGCCCAGCACCGCGGACGTGCCGGCGAGGACCGAGACGGGACCGGCGGCGGCCAGCCCGACCGGGCCCAGGGCGAACGCCCCGAAGGCGTCGTACGCGCTGACCCGGGCCAGGGAGCCCGGAGGCACCTGCTGCTGCGTGACCGTCGCGTAGAGGGTGCCGCAGACCGCCGAGCCGGCCCCGGCCACCAGCGCGGCGGCACAGACCCAGGCAAGTGACCCACCGGCGGCGAGGACGGCGGAGGGCAGTGACCAGCCCAGGGCGGACACCGTCGCCACGAACAGCGGACGGCGCGGCTGACGGCCGAGCATCGCCGCGCCGCCAGCCATCGCACCGGCCCCGTAGAGCGCCATGACCAGCCCCCAGGAACCCGCGCCGCCGAGCCGCCGCTGGGCGACGACCGGCCCCAGGACCAGGAACGGCGCCCACACGAGAAGATTGAACAGGCAGACCTGCAGCGACGTCGCCCACAGCCAGGTACGGGAACGGAACTCCGCCCAGCCCTCCCGGAGATCGGCCGCGAACGAGGAAGCGGGCGAGGCCGTCACGGCGGTCCGGGGCAGCAGGAACAGCGCGACGATGCTCACCGCGTAACTGGCGGAGTCCAGGGCGAGCACCCAGGACGCCCCGGCGACCGCCGTCAGGACCCCCGCGAGCACCGGTCCCGCGACCGACGCGAACGAACGGGCCATGCCCAGCAGCGCGTTGGCGTCGGAGAGTGTGCCGCCCTTCGTGAGGTGCGGGACGAGGGCGTTGAGCGCCGGGGTGAACAGAGCCTCCGCCGCGCCCCAGAGGGCGACCAGCGCGACCAGCGTCCACAGCCCGGGGGAACCGCTGAACAGGGCGACGGCGATACCGGCCTGGCTGAGGCAGCGCACCACATCGGCGGTGATCATCACCTGACGGCTGCCCAGACGGTCGGTGACGACTCCGCCGACCAGCAGGACGAGCAACAGCGGCAGGATCCGGGCCGCGAGGACGATGCCCAGCTCGGTACCACCCCCGTCGTTCTCCAGGACCGCGAAGGAGACCGCGATCGAGGCCATGGACGAGCCGAGCAGCGAAGTGGCGTACCCGATGAAGAAGAGGCGGAAGTCGCGTGCGCGGACGACCGCCAGGCGGTGTGAAAGGGACATGCGCGCAGGCTGCACGGACCGGAGGAGGACACGCCAGAGCCTCCGCCCAAATAACCTGAGCCGACTCATGTCAAGTTAATCTGTCGTCAGCACCCGCAGAAGATCCGTTTACTGCGGTCTGTTCGGATGGAGGGAACGTGAACCAGACCGCGAACCCGGTGGAGTACGCCGTCGCCGCCGACCGGTTCCTGTCCGCCGCCGCCCTGGGCGCGGGATCGCGCCGCGTCTACCGGATCGCCCTCACCACATGGGCCTGGGCACTGGTGGACCGCACCCCGCCGACGGGCGGCGAGCGACGCAACGCCCCGCCCCCGGCCGTCCCCCTGGCCCTGCTGGACACGCCGCACGCCGCGGCCCGGCTGCGCGACGCGTTCGCCGAACGGTCCGCCACGGTCGGAGCCCGCACCGCCAACCGGGAACTGTCGGTACTCGCCGCCGCGCTGCGCTGGTGGCGGGAACAGGGCTGGCTCACCACCGACCCCGCGGCGGGCCTGCGGCGCCTGCCCGTCACACAGCGGACACACGCCGAAGCCCGCCTCGGCCCGAGCCAGGCCCGAGCCGTCCTGGAACTGCCCGCCCCGCTGCGCGAACAGACGTTCTGGCACCTGCTCCACGAGGCCGGCGCGACGATCGAGCGCGCCCTCGCCCTCGACATCGACGACCTCGACCTCCCCGGCCGCCGCACCCGGGAACACGGCACCCCTCAGCTGCGCTGGGGCACGGGCACGGCCGGACTGCTCCCGCTGCTCACCCTCGGACGCGTCGACGGACCGCTGTTCAGGACGGGCCGCGGGCGGCTGTCCTACCGCCGCGCCGCGGAGATCTTCACCACGGCCACCCGCCCCCTGGACCCCCACGGACGTGGCTGGACCCTGCGCCAGCTCTCGGCCGCGGGCCAGCACCGGACACCGCCTGCCGCGAGCTCCGCGGCAGACGGCGCGCGGACGCGCGTCATACGCACACGAACCGGGCAAGCCCACGGCTCGTGACCGCGCGGCAGAACCGGGAGTCCCAGTCCCGCCACATCTCCCGCGCCAGCACCCCCGAGACCTGGAGGCCCGGGGGCTCGGCCGAAGCCCACAGGTGAAGGTCCCGGTCCTCGTCCGGTGCGAACCACCGGGCGGCGCCGGAAGCGAGAGGCTGCCAGCCGGGCAGATCCCGGCAGATCCCGGCAGATCCCTTGCAGTACGTCCCCGTTCTCGGGGCCGGGCCTCTGCCAGGCCAGGCCGTAGACCCGCTCCACCGCCATCCAGTGCACCGCGTCGTCCGCCGCCGGTACCCCGGGCAGCTCCTCACCGCTGTCGCGGTGCCAGTCGTCCGATTCCACGGGGCCAAGCCCGCCAGGCCGGGGCGCCACGCTGCGGGACGGACGGGGCGGTGCGCTCCTGGGCACGGCCGCCCCGGACTCAGACGGTGCCGAACACCCCGGCCTTCACACCGGCGATGAAGGAGGCGAACGATGCGGCCGGCATGTTCAGTGTGGCGGCGGCGGGGCGCTTGGAGTCGCGGACCGGGACGATGCCGCACGGGGCGATGAGGTTGGCCGCGACCTGTACGCAGGCGCCACCGTTCTCACTGTGCGAGGACGTGAACCAGCGAGGGGATTCGTTCGTCACGGGTGCCCTTTCTGGATGCTCGTAAGTGACAGCAGACGGTCGGCAGGACACCACACCTGTCCTGCCTCGCATGGGGAATGGCAGAGGGACTGGCAAACCGTACGTGTGTCAGACGGTGCCGAACGCCCCGGTCTTCACGCCGGTGATGAAGGAGGCGAACGATGCGGCCGGTACGTTCAGTGTGGCGGCGGCGGGGCGCTTGGAGTCGCGGACGGGGATCGTGCCGTGCGAGGCGGCAAGGTTGGCGGCGACCTCTACACAGTTGCCGCCGTTGGAGCTGTACGAGGACGTGAACCAGCGGGGCGATTCGTTCGTCACGGGGTGTCCTTTCGTCGCTGCTCGAAGGCGACGGTAGGCGGTCGGCGGGGACACCACAACCGCCCCGTCATACCTGGGGCATGACGGGGCGGCTGTGAACCGTACGTGTGTCAGACGGTGCCGAACGCCCCGGACTTCACGCCCGCGATGAAGGAGGCGAACGATGCGGCCGGTACGTTCAGTGCCGCGGTGGCGGGGCGCTTGGAGTCGCGGACGGGGATCACGCCGTGCGAGGCGGCAAGGTTCGCGGCGACCTCCACGCAGTCGCCGCCGTTGGAGCTGTACGAGGACTTGAACCAGCGGGGGAACCCGTTCGTGGTCGTCACAAGATGCCCTTTCGTGCCTCAATGATCATGGCCACCGATGCCGCCTGGGACAGCGCCTCGGCCTGTAGTTGATGGTAGGCGGCCAGCAGGGGCAGCACCAAGGTCGTATCGCGCTCCACATGGCCCCGCATCTGGGACTCCGCATAGGCGACTGCGGACAGATCCAGCATGGTCAGCAGGTTCATCGGAAGGTTGAACGGACGGTGCCCCGCCATGTCGAACGGGGCGATCTGGAGCACGGTGCTCGGCAGCTCGGCGAACTTCAGCAGCCGGTCGAGCTGGGCGGCCATGACCTCCGGTCCGCCGACCTGCCTGCGGATGCAGCTCTCGTCCATCACCACCAGTGTCGTGGGCGGGCGGGGGCGTACCAGGGCCGCTTGGCGTTCTGCCAGGAACGACACCCGGTCGGCGGCCTGTTCGGGCGTGATGGCGCCGCGCCACACATCGGCTTCCACCAGTGCCCGTGTGTACTTCGGTGTTTGCAGCAGGCCGGGGACAATGCCGACTTGGTACAGCCGGATCTCCGCCGCGCGGCCCTCGTAGCCCACGTACTGCGGGAAACCCTCCAGCAGTGAGCCCTGCCGGAGTTCGCGGAATTGGCGTTCGAACGTGTCTGCTGTTTCTCCGGTGCCGAAAACCTGGTCCGCGTTGCGCGAGAACCGAAGAGTCGGCATCTTGCGACCAGTTTCGACGGCGGATACGTGCGTGCCGGAGTAGCCTAGCCGACCGGCTAATTCCTCCTGCTTCCACCCGTTTTCCTCGCGTAGCTTGCGGACGCGTGCCCCGAAGGCGGCCTCGGGGCTGCTCTCGGGGTCCAACTCCTTGCGGTTCACTGGCTCCCACCTGGCTTTTCGTTCATTCTCAACAAGTTGAAGTGCTCCCGGCGCCAGGCAAGTCTAATCTCGCTCAGTAGTGGAGTGACTACAGAAGGGAGTGGCCTGTGTTCGCACGCATGGACGCCCAGGTCAGGCACGAACTGCCGCAGGAACCACCGCGGAAGCCGGATTCCGGTGACTGTCACGGGTGTCTGGAACTCCGCCGCGCCGAGGCCCTCGCCAGCGAGCGGCGCGACTACAGCGCGGCCACGGACTGCCGGGTGCTGCTCCGGCGCCACCAGGACACGGCGGGCTGCTCGCGGCGGCGAGGAGCGGAGTGAAGGAGCTGGAGCCGGAACCGGAAGAGGGGGCCGCCGGGTTCAACCCGCTGCGCTGGCCGCCGTGCGCGTGCGCGCGGTGCCGGGCCCGCCCGGAGGGCGACGGCGCCGCGGACTCCTCGGTGATACGACGGATCCGGGCCGGGGTCTGCGAGGAGAACGGGCTGAGAGACTCCCTGCGGCGTACGCGGTGAGCCCCCGGACCGGGTCGGGTCAGGACCGCAGGTAGGCCAGGACGGCCAGCACCCTGCGGTGGGTCCGGTCCGTCACCGGCAGGTCCAGCTTGGTGAGGATGCTGCCGATGTGCTTGCCGATCGCGGCCTCGCTGACCACCAGCTCCTCGGCGATCGCCCCGTTGGACCTGCCCTCGGCCACCAGCGCCAGCACCTCGCGTTCGCGCGGCGTGAGCTGCTCCAGCGGATCACGGCGGCGGCGCAGCAACTGCCGTACCACCTCCGGGTCGACGACCGTCCCGCCGTCCGCGACCCTGCCCAGCGCCGCCACGAACTCCTCCACCTGGCCGACCCGGTCTTTGAGGAGGTAGCCCACGCCCGTGCCGTCACCGGAGTCCAGCAGGTCCGCCGCGTACGTCCGTTGCACGTACTGGCTGAGGACCAGGACCGGCAGCGAGGGACGCTGCCCGCGCAGCCGCACCGCCGCGTGCAGGCCCTCGTCCTGGAAGCCGGGCGGCATGCGGACGTCCGTCACCACGATGTCGGGGGCCTGCTCCTCGACCGCCGCGACCAGGGCCCGCGCGTCTCCGACGGCCGCCACCACCTGGTGGCCGCAGCGCTCCAGCAGGCCGATGAGCCCCTCGCGCAGCAGCACACTGTCCTCGGCCAGCACTACGCGCAGCGATCGGCCGTCCCGGTCAACTCGCAAGGAAACTCCACACGCAGCAGGGTCGGCCCGCCCGGCGGACTGGTCAGCGCAAGTCTGCCATCCAGGACCGACACCCGGTCCGCGAGCCCGGTCAGGCCGCTGCCCGCCGCGGCGTCCGCGCCACCGCACCCGTCGTCGTACACCTCCAGGAAGAGCCGCCCGCCGTGATGGCCGCCGCTGATCCGCGCACGGGCGGCCCCGCTGTGCTTGGCGGCATTGGCGAGCGCCTCGCAGACCACGAAGTACGCCGCGGCCTCGACGGCCCCGGACGGACGGCCCGGCAGCTCCAGCTCGACATCGACGGGGACCACGCACCGGTCGGCGGCGTCGTGCACCGCTTCCGTGAGCCCGTAGTCGGTCAGGACCTTGGGATGGATGTTGTGGATGAGCTCGCGCAGCTCGGCCAGCGCCCGTCCCGCGTCCTTATGGGCCGCGGTGAGCAGATCGGCGAGCGGGCCGGGCGGGACGTCCAGGCGGGCCAGCCCGAGCGTCATCGACAGGGCCACCAGACGCTGCTGGGCCCCGTCGTGCAGATCCCGCTCGATACGGCGCCGCTCCGCCTCGAAGGCATCCACCAACCGGGCCCGGGAAAGAGCGAGTTCGACCACCCGCGCGTCCAGCTCCCCTTCCCGCGAGGCGATCAGCAGCCGGGCCAGCCCCGCACGGGCGCCCGCCACGGCGCCGAGCACGTACGCCCCGGCCCCCAGCAGCACCAGCCCCAGCACAAAGAACCCGAAAGCGGCCGGCCAGGTGGTCACCGTCCACTGCTTCAGCACCTTCACCTCATCACCGCCACCGACCGTGGCCATCAGCAACGGGGCAGCCGCCACGGACAGCGGACAGAGCAGCGCGGCCCCCACCGCAAGGGCGTCGACCGGCCACAACAGCCCGGCGAACAGCAGCGCGTACCCGAACTCCCGCCAGGTCGCCTGCTCCCGCAGCCGGGTCGTCAGCCACGCCCACAACCCCGGCGCCCCAGGTGTCCGGTGCCGCCCGGACACCGGCCCGCCGTCCACCAGACGCAGCCTGCGCCGCTCCACCCAGGCCACCGGAATCCCGGCCAGGGCCACCAGGACCAGCAACGGCAGCCCCACCAGGACGACGACGAGCACACCACCGGCCAGCGTCCCCGCCACCAGCCCCACCAGGACGACGGCACCCATCACCGCACCGCTGAGCAGATACCCGGCACAGCGCCAGGGCCACACCGACAGCAGGAAACCCGGCCGGGACATCGCCTGCCACACACTCCGCACATCCCGAGAACGCATGCGCACGACCGTAGACGGCCCGCACCCGCCAGGAACGTCGGGGCGCTGTTGCCGGAGGCTGCCGGCGCGCTGCCGGGGGTCCGGCCATCCGCCGGCCGTCCGACGGCGGCCTGCCCGGCGGGGCCTGCCGCCTTCCGGGAGACGGCCGCCTCCGCACCGGACGGCTGCCCCACCCCGAAGGAGCCACCATGCACACACCGGCCACCACCACCGGCGCGGGACTCGGCGGACTCACACGGGCCCGCGTCCTGCACCCCCACCACACCCTGCCGCCCGGCACCCGGTGGGGCCGGGTGCCGGAGGTGACCCTCCTCGGCGACGCCGCCCACCTCGCGGCCCCCAACGGCGAGGGCGCCAGCCTCGCCCTGCTCGACGGCGCCGGACTCGGCCGTGCCCTCGCCGCCCGCCCCGACGACACCGAGGCCGCGCTCACCGCGTACGAGCAGGCCATGTTCCCCCGCAGCAGCCAGGCCGCCCTTCTCGACGGCGCCGAGATCCTGGAGACCGGCCACGACGGCAACACGGCCCACGCCCTGACCGCCAGGACCACCGGGAACGCCCACTGAGCTGACGGTCCGGGCCGCCGCCTCCCGCGAAGGTTCCCCCACCACCCCGTGAACTCCGTTGGCGCGGCGGTCACCACGGCCGTCGCGCCACCGGCTCCCGCACCCCGGGGTATGCCTGGCCCTACCCCAGTTCTCGGCCTGCCCCTACTGCGCCGCCCGGGGTTCCCGCGGTTTCGTGGACACACCGACCAGAAGAAGCAGGCAGAGGTGGAACAGCACATGACCGAGAACGCGATCCAACTGCGTTCCGTGACCCGGCGGTACGGCGCGGGCGCCACCCTCGCCACCGCCCTCGACCAGGTGTCGCTCGCCTTCCCGAAAGGCACGTTCACCGCGGTGATGGGCCCCTCCGGGTCAGGCAAGTCGACCCTGCTGCAATGCGCCGCGGGCCTGGACCGGCCCACCTCCGGCAGCGTCGTCATGGGCGGCACGGAACTGACCGCACTGAACGAGACCGGACTGACCCGGCTCCGCCGGGGACGCATCGGCTTCGTGTTCCAGGCGTTCAACCTGCTGCCCGCCCTGACCGCCGAACAGAACGTCGCCCTGCCGCTGCGACTGGGCGGACACCGCCCGAAGAAGGCACAGCTGCGCGACGTGCTCCAGCAGGTCGGACTCGGCGACCGGGCCCACCACCGGCCCTCCCAGCTCTCCGGCGGCCAGCAGCAACGCGTCGCCCTGGCCCGCGCCCTGATCACCCGCCCCGAAGTACTCTTCGGCGACGAACCCACCGGCGCACTCGACTCCCGCACCGGCCGCGACGTACTGGCCCTGCTGCGCACCATGGCCGACCGGGACGGCCGCACGGTCATCATGGTCACCCACGACCCCCTCGCCGCCTCCTACGCCGACCGCGTCGTCTTCCTCGTCGACGGCCGCGTCCACGGCGAACTCACCGGCGCCCGCGCCGAGGACATCGCCGCCCGTATGACAGGGCTGGAGGCCGCACCGTGCTGAGCACCCTCCCGCACACCCTGCGCACCCACTGGGTCACCTTCGCCGGAAGCTTCACCGCCCTCGGTCTGGGCGTCGCCCTGATCACCGTCATGGGACTCGCCCTGGCCTCCGGCGCCGACACCCCCGACCGGCGGCCCGAACGGTTCGCCGCCGCACCCGCCGTCGTCCAGGGCCAGCGCACCCTCACCGTGCCCACCCCCGCCGGAGACCGCACCCACCGCCTCGCCCAGCCGCGCACCGTACCCGACGCCACCCTCACGAAACTGCGCCGCCTCGGCACCGTCGTCCAGGACCGCTCCTTCCCCGTGCACACCGGGGACGGCCCCGCCGGCCTGGTCGGCCACCCCTGGTCCACCGCGGCCTACGCACCCTACGAACTGCGCACCGGACGCGCACCGAAAGCCCCCGGCGAAGTCGTCGTCAGCGGCGCCCGGACCCTTCAGGGAACCCGGATACCCACCACCGAAGGCACCGTACGCGTCGTCGGCACCGTCACCCCGCTCGGCTTCGAGAACGCCGTGTTCTACACCGACGCCCGCGCCGCCGCACTGTCCCCGCACACCACCCAGCTCGTCGTCGAAGCCGACCCGGCGGCCGTACGCGCGACAGTGGGCACCGACCCGGGCATCCAGATCCTCACCGGCGACGCACGCCGCTACGCCGACGCCGACCCCGGCCGCGACAGCCGGGCCCGCACCGCGATGAACGCCCTGTTCGGCACCGCGGGAGGCGTCAGCGCCTTCGTCTGCGTATTCGTGGTCGCCTCGACCTCCGCGTTCGCGGTGGCCCAGCGGCGCCGCGAGTTCGGGCTGCTGCGCACCGCCGGAGCGACCCCGGGCCAGATCCGCCGCACCGTCACCCTCGAAGCCCTGGCCGTCGGCGTACTCGCCTCGGCCACCGGCTGCGCCCTCGGCGCCCTGGGAGCCCCGGAACTCGCCGCATGGGCCGTCGGCGAACACCTCGCGCCCCGCTGGTTCACCATCGGCGACCACACCTGGCCCTACCACCTGGCGTTCTGGACCGGACTGCTCGCCACCCTGTGCGGAGTGACCGCCGCGTCCTGGCGGGCAGGACGCACCGCCCCCGCCGAAGCGCTGCGCGAAGCATCCGCGGACACCCGGACCATGACCCGGGG
Organism: Streptomyces sp. NPDC058195; assembly: GCF_042883525.1. Taxonomy (NCBI): domain Bacteria; kingdom Bacillati; phylum Actinomycetota; class Actinomycetes; order Kitasatosporales; family Streptomycetaceae; genus Streptomyces; species Streptomyces sp. NPDC058195. The sequence continues at coordinate 109,262 of NZ_JBHVVM010000025.1, read as the reverse complement.
CCGGCTGCTGCTCGGCACCGCCCTGCTGCTCACCTCCGCCGTGACCCTGGCCCTCGCCCTGGCGACGGACCCGGGCGAACTGCTCCAGCGCAAGACCTACATCACCCGCCCGATGCTGCTGATCACCGCGGCCGCCCTGCTCGCACCCCTCCTGGTACGGCCACTGACCCGGCTGCTTACCTGGCTTCCGGCCCAACTGCCGGGAGCCGGAGGGATGCTGGTGCGGGAGAACGCCGCCGCCGGGGCGCGCCGCACCGCCGCCGTCGCGGCGCCCGTACTGGTCATGGTCGCCCTCGCGGGCTCACTGCTCGGCGCCACCACCACCCTCAACGGGGCGAAGGCCGCCGAGGCCCGCGCCCGTACGGCCGCCGACTTCGTACTCACCCCGGCGGGCCCCGACGGCTTCGGCCCCGCGACCCTCCAGCGCCTGCGGGCCGTACCCGGAGTCACGGTCTCCCCGAGCGCGACGAGCGCCGTGTACGTCCTGGAGGACGGCGTGGCGCTCATCAACGCGCAGGCCACGGCCGCCGAACCCGGCCCGCTCGCCGCGACCACCCGCCTCCCGCTCATCGCGGGCCGCCTCACCGACCTCGACGACGACTCCATCGCCGTCACCACCGAATGGGAGCGGCACACCGTGGGGGAACGGGTCGACGTGTGGCTCGGCGACGGCACGAGGAAGAACCTCAGGATCGTCGCCGTCATGTCCACCGGCACCGGCGACAACGGCGCTCTCCTCACCCCGCACAACGCCCCCGGCGCCCCCGTCGGCCGGGTCGACGCCCGCCTCGCCGACGGCACCGACCCGGCCACCGCCGCCGCCGGACTGCGCCGCGCGGTGCACCCCTCGGGCGGGCACGTCCGCACCAGGGACGCCTGGCTCCGGGCGGCCTACCCCGTCACCGACCGGACGACCCGGGCCGGATTCCTCCTGGTCCTCGGCATCGCCCTTCTCTACACCGGCATCTCACTGGCCGCCACCATGGCCATGGCGGCCTCCGGCCGGGTCCGTGAACTGGCCGCACTGCGCCTGGCCGGTGCCACCGGGCGGCAGGTGCTGCGGCTGGTGGCCGCCGAGGCGCTGACGGTGGCCGCGGTCGGCGCACTGCTGGGGGCGGCGGTCGCCGCACTCAACCTGCTGGGCATGCACGGCGCGCTGGCCCTGCTCTCGGTGCGCGCACCCGCAGGGATGCCGTGGGCGGAGCTCGGCACGGTCACGGGCGCCTGCGCGGTGCTCGCCACGCTCTCGGCGCTCGTCCCGGCCGCCCTCACCCTGCGGCGCGGGGCGGCGAGTTCGGCAGGGGTGCGCGCATGACCCCGCGCGGACCCCGCCCGGCCCCGTCCGCACCTTTGCCGCGCGGGGGAGGGCGACGATACTGGCCCGATGGGATTCCTCGTCTTCATGACGCTGCCGGGACTGGTCCTGCTCCTCACCGCGCTCGCCCTGATCGACCAGGTGCTTCTGAGGGCGGGCAGGGCCGGGCTGCTGCCCTGGCGGAACAGCGCCCGGCAGGGGCAGGTCTCCGCGACCGGCTTCGAGCAGCTGCACGCCGCCTTCTCGGCGGGCAAGCAGCACGCACTCAAGGAACGGCAGTCGGCACTGATCCTGCGCGACGACGAGGAGGACGGCGCCCCGCCCCACCGCACCGAGGTGGACCTGGTGCGCGGCACGGCGGTGATCCGGCTGCCGGGAACCTGCTGACCGGCCGGGCACAGAACACCCCGCCGCCCGCGCGGTACCGGCCGGTGCGCACCGCGCATAGGCTCCCCGGATGACGAAGGTGCTGATCTCTGCCGACATGGAGGGCGTCTCGGGAATCGTGCACCCCACCGAGACGAACCCGGACGCCTACGACTACGAACGCGGCCGCGCGCTGATGACGGCCGAAGTGAACAGCGTGATCGCCGGTGTCCTGGACGCCGACCCCACCGCCACGGTGCGGGTCGCCGACGCGCACGGCCCGTTCCGCAACCTGCTGCCGGAACAACTCGACCGGCGGGCCCGGCTGGTCCGCGGCAAACCGCGCCCGCTGGGCATGCTCGGCGGCCTCGACGCACACACCGACGCGGTCCTGCTCATCGGCTACCACGCCCGCTCCGGCGGCGGCCCGGCCGTGCTGGCCCACACCATGAACGACGGCATCCTCGACGTACGCGTGGCCGGGCGCTCCATGGGCGAGATCGGCCTCAACACCGCCATGGCCGGACACCTGGGCGTCCCGGTCGTGCTGCTCAGCGGCGACGACCGCGCCTGCGCCGAACTGCACGACCTGGTCCCCGCCGCGAACACCGTCGCGGTCAAGGAAGCCCTCGGCCAGGCCGCCGCCGTCACCCTCCACCCCGGGGAAGCCCGGGAACTCCTGCGCCGTACGGCCGCCGAAGCCGTCGCCCGCCGCGCCCAGGTCCCCCCGCTCACCCTCACCGGACCACTGGACATCGAGGCCGACCTCTTCTCACCGGTCACCGTCGACCTGGCAGCCCTCGTACCGGGCGTCTCACGCACCGGGGACGGCCGCACGGTCGCCTTCACCGCGGCCGACTTCGCCGAGGCCTACCGCCTGGTCCTGCTGCTCGCCCAACTCGCCACCATCAAGCCCCGGTAGAGCCTTCGGCGTCCCGGCGGACCGGGAGGTGACGCCGGACCTTCCCGACGGCCCGCGGCGTCCGCGACGGCCGTCGGGAAGGGGCCGCGGCCCGGACGAGGAGAGCTCCACGTGCCCCGGGCCCCGGCCGGGCGGCCGGACTGCACCGGAGCGCGGCGCCCGCACCCGGGCGCCGCGAAGACGCCCGGGACGCGAGCGCCCCGGTCAGGCCTCGGGAAACAGCAACGCGCCTTATGGACATACATCGCATTTATGAAAAAATAGGAGATGCCGCATACGGTGAAACAGGCGAGAGGAGCACATCATGATCGCCAGGCTGCTCAGCAAGCTGTCCTTCACCCGCAACTACGGCGCGTACGGGGCCCACGACTGGGGTACGTCCGCCGACAAGGCCTGACCGCACAGCCGGCGGGCACTCCCGGGCTCCCGCCGGCCTCAGGCCGGGCCTTTGGCGTCATCGGCCTGCACAGGCACGAGCGCCAGGGGCGATCTCATGGGCCGGATGAACGAGCCGCCGCAGCTGCCCGACGGCAGCTTCGCGGCCTGGAACCGCGACCGGCTGGCAGCGGCGCGCCGTGGCGCTGCCGAGTGCGGGGACGTCTGGCAGCTGGAACCGGGTGTCTGCGTAGCCGCCGCAGCCGGGCCGTGTGAAGCGGTCCTGCACCGCGCGCAGGACTTCCTCAAGCCGTCCTCCCCCCTCTTCCCGCCGTTGAAGCGGGCTGGCGGAGCACCTGCGCCCGAGGAGCACGCCCACGCGCGCGCCGTCCGCATGCGCGGGCTGCGCCCGCAGGCCGTTGCGGCCCGGACCGGTGAGATCGCGTCCGGCACCGCCCGATGCGCCGACCAGTGGCCCACGGACCGGGACGTGGAGATTCTGCCTCTGGTCCGGCCCGTCCTGGCGGAGACCGGCGTGCGCTACCTCTTCTCCGAGGACGCTCCCGCCCTGCTGCCCTTCGCCTGGCAGCTCTTCGAGGCCCGGGAGGTGCTCGTGCGCCCCTCGCGCTGGGTATGGCCGCGCTGGGTTCCCACCCCGGCACGGCGGTTCCGTACCCGTCAGCAAGCCGCCTTCACCAGCGCTTTGCGGGCCGTCGTCCGCCAGCGCCGTTCATCGGGCCAGCTCGGCGACGACGTGCTGGGGCAGATGCTCCGGCCCTCCTCCCGCTACGGCCTGCTGCCGGAAGAGGTCATCTTCGACACTCTCCCCGGAATCACCGTCGCCACCTTCGAGACGCCTTCCCGGGCGGCCGGATGGATCCTGCTCCACCTGGCCCGGTACCCCTGGGCAGCGGACCGCATCGCGGCCGAAGCCGCCCTGCTGCCCGCGGACCCGGCCACGACGACCAGTACCCACCTCGACAGCCTGCGGTACACCCAGGCACTGGTGCGCGAGGTGCTCCGGCTGCACCCCCCGAGCTGGCTGCTGACCCGGCGCGCCTCACGGCAGGCCCAGCTCGGCGGCTACACCATCGACGCCGGGTCCACCGTGCTCGTCTGCCCCTACACCGCCCACCGCGACGCACGGCAGTACCCCGAGCCGGACCGGTTCCAGCCCGAGCGCTGGCTCGGCGATTCCGGCTCACCGGCCAGTCCCGGGGTCTTCCTCGCCTTCGGTACCGGGCCGCACGGCTGCGAGGGAGCCGCCCTGGCCATGGCCATGCTGACGCTCCTGACCGCGCAGACCGCCCGCCGCTACCGCCTGAGCGAGCCGCCCGGCCCGGAACCCGGCTACCGGGTCACCACCTTCGAAGGGCTCGCAACCGCCGGCCTGCGCCTGCGCGCCGTCGGGGGAGACCCGTGACGCTGACGACCGGGCCAGCAGATGCCCCGGCGCCGTCACCCCGGATCACCTGAACCGGCGGCACTGCGGCACCTGTTGCGCCCGGCCATCCGCCCGAGGGGACGCTGAGCCGCCAGAGGCCGCCCTGTCCCGCCCCGCGCCACGGCCGAGCCACCAGGGAACCGGGAACGTCACTCGGCGCCACCCGCCTCCCCGACGTGGCCGCGCGAGCACAGTGCCCGGCCGCGGGGCAGGCCGTCGAGCCACTGGTGGACGGCGAGGGCGGTGGTACGGGAGTGCTCCTCCAGCATGGTGAAGTGGTCGCCCGGCACGGTGACTTCGGCGTGGGGCAGCGGCCAGACGGGGGCGGGGGCGGTGCCGGGCAGGGGGTCGCGGGCCCGTACGTACAGGGTGGGACAGGTGAGCGGTGCGGGCTTCCAGTCGCGGAAGAGGCCGAAGTACCCGGCCATGGCGGTGAGCCGGCCAGGGCTGGCCGAGGCGAACTCCGCCGCGCGGCGCAGCATGTCCGACGTCATCGCGGAGAGCCCCTGGTCCTGGTCCTCGCGGGCGACGGGGTAGGTGTCCACCAGGACGACGGCCGCCGGGAAGACCCCCTCGGACTCCAGGCGCTCGGCCACCGCATGGGCCACCCAGCCGCCGGCCGACCGCCCCAGCAGTACCAAGGGGCTGCCGGCCGGGGCCGCGCGGACGGCGGCGGCCTGGGCGGTGACCAGCGCGTCCAGCGAGGCGGGCAGCTCCTCCCGGGGCCCGAACCCCGGGTGCCGCAGCGCGCAGACCGGCCGCAGTCCCCGCAGCCGGGCACCCAGGCGGGCGTACTCCTGCGGTCCGGACAGTGCGCTCAGCGCGGGAGAGCACACCAGCCGGGCCCCCGCACCGCCCTCCGTGAGCACGACCGGCTCGTGCCGCGCCCCGGCCGCCCCCGCCCGGCCGAAGACGGGGCGCAGGCGCGCGGCGATGGTGAGCAGCGCCATGCCGTCCCAGGCCCGGCCCCGGGCGCACGCGGTACGGAACAGCGCGCCCAGGGAGTCCGGGGACGCCGAGGACGCAGGAGAGTCCTGGGACGCGGGAGACGCAGGAGAGTCCGGGGGCGCGGGAGACGCAGGAGAGTCCGGGGACGCGGGGGGCGGCTCGGTGGACTGGCGGCGTGTCAGTTCGGCGGCGAGGCCGCGGGGCGTCGGGAAGTCGAACAGGAGGGTGGACGGCAGCGTCAGCCCCGTCCACGCCGCGAGTTCGTTGCGCAGTTCGACCGCGGCCAGGGAGTCCATCCCCAGGTCCGCCAGCAGGGCGTCCGCGTCGATCCCGTCCGCCTCCTCCCCGTGTCCCAGGACGCGGGCCGCCAGGGACCGGACCCCGGAGAGCACCGGGACCGCACCGCCAACCGCTGCGGGAGACACGGGAGTCCGGGACCGGGGCGGTGCCGGTACGGCGCCGGACCGGAGCGCGGCCGGGGCGAGGCGGGCCGCCACCACCACGGGCTCGTCACCGGCCACCGCCGCGTCGAACAGCGCCAGCCCCTCCCCGGGCCCGAGCGGCCCGAACCCGGAACGGGCCACACGGCGCAGGTCCGCGGCCCCGAGACCCGCCATCATGCCGTCGTCCTGCTGCCAGGGGCCCCAGGCGATCGACGTACCGGGCAGTCCGAGCCGTACGCGGTGCCGTGCCAGGGCGTCCAGCGCGCAGTTGGCGGCGGCGTAGCCGGCCTGCCCCGCGGAGCCGAACGTGCCCGCCACCGAGGAGAACAGCGCGAACACGGCCAGGTCGTCACCCCGGGTCAGCTCGTGCAGGGCGAGCGCGGCGTCCGCCTTGGGGCGCAGCACCCGGCGCAGGCGCTCGGTGGTGAGCGCCTGGACGACCCCGTCGTCCAGCACCCCCGCCGTGTGCACGACACCAGTCAGCGGGTGGTCCGCCGGTACGGCGCCGAGCAGGGCGGCGAGCGCGGTCCGGTCCGCTACGTCACAGGCGCGGACGGTCACCTCGGCGCCCGCCTCGCGCAGCTGTGCGACGAGCTCCCTGACCCCCGGGGCGTCCGGCCCGCGCCGCCCGGCGAGCAGCAGATGCCGTACGCCGTGCGCGGCGACCAGATGACGGGCCACCAGCCTGCCCAGGGAACCGGTGCCTCCGGTGACCAGGACGGTGCCCTCCGGGTCGGGCACCCGCGCCTTCCGGGGCCCCGGGCCGGGCAGCGGTGCCAGTTCCGGCACGTACACCCTTCCTTCGCGTACGGCCGCCTCCGGCACCGCCGCGGCCAGCAGGGCGGGCAGGGCGTCCCGGGAACCGGGGTGAGCGTCCAGGTCGACCAGGGCGAAGCGGCCCGGGTTCTCCCGCAGGGCCGAGCGGACCAGCCCCCACACCGGCGCGTGCGGAGGAACGGACGGGCCGTTGTCGCCGGAGCCGCCGCCCAGGGGCACGGCGCCGGAGGTCACCAGGACGAGACGGGAGCCGGACAGACGAGGCTCGGCGAGCCACGCCTGGACGAGCCGCAGCGCCTGGTCCGCCGCCTCCAGCAACGCGGCGGCCCCGCCCTCACCGGCCGCGCCGGGTGACGCGCACGGCGCCACCACCACGACGGCCGCCGCCGCGCCGCACGCCGCCGGGTCCGGGTACACCGGGATGCCGGAGCCCGGCGCGGCGAGGGCGTCCACCAGCGGTGTGCCCGCCGCGCCCAGCACCGCCCAGCGGGGCACCGCCACGGGCGAGGACGGCCCAGGCGGTGTCACCCAGACCGTCCGGTGAAGGGCGCCCGCGTGCGGGGGAGAGGAGGACAAAAGGGGCCGGAGCGTCAGTGAACGGACCGTCGCCACCGGCGAGCCCGCCCCGTCGGCGATCTCCACCGCGCGCTGCCCGTCGGGCCCGGGGGCCACCTGTACGCGCAGACGCGTCGCACCCGGGGCGTGCACGCGCACCCCGCCGAAGGCGAACGGCACGGACAGCGGCCCCCCGTCCGTCCCGGAACCGTCCGTCCCGGAACCGTCCGTCCCGGAACCGTCCGTCCCGGAACCGTCCGTCCCGGAACTGTTTCCGGTGACGCTGTCCAGGGCCAGGACGTGCAGCGCCGCGTCGAGCAGCGCGGGATGCAGGACGAACCCCGCGCCACCCGCCCCCGGGGTCCGGGCCGCGTCGGGCAGCGCGACCTCCGCGTACAGCTCCTCCCCGTGCCGCCAGGCGGCCCGCATGCCCCGGAAGGCGGGGCCGTAGCGCAGCCCGCTGCTGGCCAGCCGCTCGTACGGCTCCCGCTTCGCGCCGTCCTCGTCGTGATGCAGGGGCACTGCCCCTTCGGGAGGCCAGCGCGTGCCCTGCCCCCGCCCCGGCCCGTCCGGCGGGACGGGAGGCGTGGGGGAGAGGGTGCCGGTGGCATGGCGGAGCCAGGGGGCGTCGCCCGCCGCGGTGGACGGCCGGGAGTGGAAGAGCACCGGCCGCCGCCCCGCGCCGTCCGCCCCCGCCACCCGCACCTGCACCTCGACGGCCCCGTCCGGGGGCAGGGGCAGCGGCGCGGTCAGGACGAGTTCGTCCAGCACGGCCGAGCCCGTCAGCCTGCCCGCGTGCAGGGCCAGATCGACGAAGGCGGCCGCCGGAAGCAGGACCTCCCCGGCCACCGCGTGGTCGGCGAGCCACGGCAGGTCCCGCACCGACAGCACCCCGCCCAGCAGCAGGCCGCCGTCGTCGGCCGTGCGGATGCCCGACCGCAGGAACGGATGCGCGGCCCCCACCACCAAAGCCACCGGTTCCGCCCGTTCCGCCGGGGGCCGCTCCGGGGTGCTCTCCAGCCAGTACCGGCGGCGCTGGAAGGCGTACGTGGGCAGCGCGACGCGCCGCCCGCCGCTCCCCGCGAAGACCGCAGGCCAGTCGACGGGCACACCGCGGGCGTGCAGCGCGGCCACCGTGCCGAGCAGGGCCCCGGCCTCCGGCCGCGCCCCGCGCAGCGTCGGCAGTACCAGCGGAGCAGCCGCGTCCGCCGTGTCCGCCGCGTCGGGCGCGTCGGGTGCGGGCGGTGCGAGGCAGTCGCGTACCAGGCCGGTGAGGACCCCCTGCGGACCCAGCTCGATGTACTGTGCCGCGCCCCTCCCGGCCAGGTGCGCCACCGTGTCGGCGAAGCGGACCGGGCGGCGGACGTGATCCACCCAGAACTCCGGCACGCACACCTCCCCGGCGGTCGCCGCCCGGCCCCGCACGGCGGTGACCAGCACCAGCCGGGGCGCGGTGAACGACAACCGGCCCACCACCCCGGCGAATTCGGCGAGCACGGGTTCCATCCGGGCGGAGTGGAAGGCATGGCCGACCCGCAGCGGCTTCACCGCCCGGCCCCGTTCCCGGAAGTACGCGGCCACCTCCCGCACCGCGGAATCGTCACCGGAGACGACCACCGAGGCGGGCCCGTTGACCGCGGCGATCTCCACCACACCCCGTGTCCCGGCGAGCCGGGCGGCCACCTCCTCTGCCCCGGCGCCCACCGCCGCCATCGCACCGCCCGCGGGCAGCGCCTCCATCAGCCGTCCCCGGGCCGCCACCAGGGTGCACGCGTCCTCCAGGGACAGCACCCCGGCGACATGCGCCGCCGTCACCTCGCCCACCGAATGCCCGGCCACCAGACCCGGGCGCACCCCCCACGCCTCGAACTGCCGGAACAACGCCGTCCCCAGCGCGAACAGCGCGGGCTGAGCGAACCGCGTCGTCTCCAGCAGCGCACCCGCTCGCGTACCCGCCCCGGCGAACATGACGTCCCGCAACGGCACCGGCAGCAACGGGTCCAGCAGGGCCCAGCACTCCTCCAGCGCACCCGCGAAGGCCGCGAACCGCTCCCGCGCCCCGTACAGCTCACGGCCCATACCGGCCCGTTGGCTCCCCTGACCGCTGAACAGCACGGCCGACGGACCAGGACGCCGGCGGGCCACACCCGTGTACACCCCGGACCGGGCCGCGCCCCCGCCCCCGGCCACGGCCCGCAGGGAGCCGAGCAGCCCATCCCGGTCCCCGGTCACCACCACCGCCCGGTGCTCCAGCGCCGTACGCGTGGTGGCCAGCGCGTACCCGAGGCCGGCCAGGGGCACCCCGGGCGCGGCGGCCACATGGTCGTGCAGGCGCCGCGCCTGGGCGCGCAGCCCCGCCGCGCTGCGCGCCGACACCGGGAAGGCCAGCACCGCCCCGCCCGCCTCCGCGGTCCCCGCACCCGTCGGCGCGGCGGCCTCACCGCCGTCACCGGAGGCTTCCCCTCCCTCACCGGCCGGGGGCTCTTCGAGGACCACATGGGCGTTGGTGCCGCTGATCCCGAACGACGACACCCCCGCCCGCCGCGGACGCTCCGCCCCGGGCCACTCCACCGCCCGGGACAGCAGCTCGATCCGCCCCGACGACCAGTCGACCCGGGGCGTCGGCTCGTCGGCGTGCAGGGTGCGCGGCAGCACACCGTGCCGCATCGCCTGCACCATCTTGATCACCCCGGCCACCCCGGCGGCTGCCTGGGTGTGACCGATGTTCGACTTCACCGAGCCCAGGCTGAGCGGGCGTCGCCGCGCCCGGCTCCCGTACGTCGCGAGGAAGGCCTCCGCCTCGATGACATCCCCGAGCCGGGTGCCGGTGCCGTGCGCCTCCACCGCGTCGATGTCCGTGACCTCCAGCCCCGCGTCCGCGAGCGCCTGCCGGATCACCCGCTGCTGCGCCGGACCGTGCGGGGCGGTCAGCCCGTTGCTGGCCCCGTCCTGGTTCACCGCCGAGCCGCGCACCACCGCCCGTACGGGAAGCCCGGCACGGCGCGCCTCGGACAGCCGGCTCAGCAGCAGCATCCCGGCGCCCTCGGCCCACCCCGTGCCGTCGGCGTCCGCCCCGAACGCCTTGCAGCGGCCGTCGGGGGACAGCGCCCGCTGACGGCTGAACTCCACGAACGACGAAGGCCCCGACATCACCGTCGCGCCCCCGGCCAGCGCGAACGCGCACTCGCCCCGGCGCAGTGCCTGGGCCGCCAGATGCAGTGCCACCAGGGACGAGGAGCACGCCGTGTCCACGGTGAGCGCCGGGCCTTCGAGACCGAAGGCGTACGCGATGCGGCCCGAGGCGACGCTTCCGGCGTTGCCGAGGCCGAGGTATCCCTCGACCTGCTCGGGTGTTTCGGCCAGGCGGCGCGCGTAGTCGCTGTACATCAGCCCGACGTACACCCCGGTCGCCGAGCCGCGCAGCGAGCCGGGGACGAGACCGGCGTACTCGAAGGCCTCCCACGCCACTTCGAGCAGCAGCCGGTGCTGCGGGTCCATGGCCAGTGCCTCGCGGGGCGAGATACCGAAGAAGCCGGGGTCGAAGCGGTCCACGCCGGAGAGGAAGCCGCCCTCGCGCACATACGTCCGTCCGGGCCGCCCGGGGTCCGGGTCGTACAGCGCCTCGACGTCCCAGCCCCGGTCGGCGGGGAACGGGCCGATGGCGTCCCGCCCCTGGGCCACCAGCTGCCACAGCTCCTCGGGCGAGGTGACGTCCCCGGGGTAGCGGCAGGCCATCCCCACGATCACCACGGGGTCGTCGTCCCTCCGGGGCGCGCCCCGCCGTACGGGCCCGGCGGCAAAGGGCTGTTCCCCGAGGTGGGCGGCGAGCGCGGCGGCCGTGGGGAAGTCGAAGGCGACGGCCTCGGAGAGCCGGCGTCCGGTCGCCGCCGAAAGCCGCTCCCGCAGCACCGTCGCCGTCAGGGAGTCCATGCCCAGGTCGCGCAGCGCCGTGTCCGGCTCCACCGCCCCGGCCGTGCAGCCGAGCACCGCCGCCACCTCGCCCCGTACCAGGGCCAGCAGGTCCTCGGGCGGTTCTGCGGCACCCCGGCCGCCCAGCGGGCGTGCGGGCAGGGCGGCCAGGCCCCGCCGCAGGATCTTCCCCGAGCCGGTACGCGCGAGCTCTGCCACCTCGAACAGCTCGACGGGCACCTTGGCGCCGGGCAGCCGCGCACGGCAGGCGGCCAGGACACGCCCCCGGTCCAGCTTCCCGGCGGCACCGGGCGCGGCGACCAGATAGCCGACCGGCACCTCACCGAAGACGGGGTGCGGGCGCCCGGTGACGGCCGCGTCCGCCACCCCGGGCACCTGCCGCAGCACCGCCTCCACCTCCGCGGGGTGGACGTTCACCCCGCCCCGGACGATCAGGTCTCCCGCCCGGCCGGTGATCTCCAGCCCGCCGCAGGCGTCGATCCTCGCCAGGTCGCCCGTACGGAACCAGCCGTCGCGCAGCACCCGCGCGGTGGCCTCGGGCCGGTTGTGGTAGCCGGTCATCAGCCCGGGGCCGCTGACCCACAGTTCGCCCTCGCCCGTGTCCCGGCCGTCGGCGCCGCCGCCGACCCGGACCCGGGTGCCGGGCAGCACCCGGCCGCACTCCGCGCCCCGGTCCGCCCGGTCCGGCGACGGCATGGTGACCGGGCCCGCCTCCGTGCTGCCGTAGTGCTCCAGGTACGGCACACCGCAGACCGCCTCGAAGGACGCCCGGAACGCGGGCCCCGCCGCGGCGCCGCCGCTGACACAGCCCCGCAGCGCGGGGGCGCCGAGACCGGTGCCGTGCCCGCCGTCCGCCTCGCCCCGTACCGCGTCGAGCAGTGCCGAGTACGTGGCCGGAACCCCGCCGAGCAGGGTGAACGGGTCCTGTCCGCGGCGCAGTTCACCGAGCACCCCCGCCACCGAGAACCGGGGCAGCAGCACCGCGCTCGCCCCCACCGCGGTCACCCCGAGGAAACACACGATCTGGCTCATCGCGTGGTGCAGCGGCAACGGCCACAGCAGACGGTCCTGTTCGGACAGGCCCAGGACACCGGCCAGCCCCGCCGCGACCGGTGCGAGGCGGCCACGCTGCGTGGACAGCACCCCCTTGGGCGCGCCGGAGGACCCCGACGTGTAGAGCAGCCAGGCCACCTCGTCCAGCCCGAGATCATCCCGTGCGGGCGGCCCCGGCTCCCTGCCCGCCAGCTCCTCGAACCGCAGCACGCCGCCCACACCGGCGTCCTCCGTGTCCCCGTCGACCGAGACGACGGCCAGCCCGCCCCGCGAGAGCGCCGGCTGACACGCCGCCAGGCCCGCCGCGCCGGTGATGAGCACCCGTGCCCCGCAGTCGGCCAGCAGCCGCGCCAGCTCCTCCGGCGGGTTCTCCGGGTCCAGGGGCACGCCCACGCCGCTCGCCCGGGTGACGGCGAGCAGGCTCTCGGCCGTCTCGACCCGGTTGCCGAGCAGTACGGCCACCCGGTCGCCGCGCGCCACGCCGAGCTCCGCGAGATGACCGGCCAGCCGGGCGGTCCTTTGCTCCAGCTCCCGGTAGGTCACCCGCCTGGACCGGTCCTCGAACCAGACCTTGCCGCCGAGCCGCCGGGCATGCCGCCCGAGCAGTTCCGGCAGCGGTGCGACGACGTCGGCGCGGCTGTCCACCGTATGACCTCCCTGAGACGACCCGCAGGTGAGGACGGTGACGGGACGGGACCGGTTGCCTTTCCGGCGGCGGGAGGCCCTTACGGGGTACGGCGGGCACCGGGGCGGGTCAGGCGCGGCCCAGCCGGGCGAGACGCTCCGCGCGCCCGGCGAAGACCCCCTCCTGACGGTCCGTCATCTGCCGGAGCGCGTCTCTCCGGTCCCGTCCCGTGAGGCGGTCGAGGTAGGTGCGGCCCGAGAGGTGGTCGGTCTCGTGCTGGAGGCACCGGGCGAAGTATCCCGTCCCCTCGATGACGAGCGGGGCACCGTCCTTGTCGAACCCGCGGACCACGGCGCGGTCGGTGCGGGGGACCACCTTGGCCGCGCCGGGCACGGACAGACAGCCCTCGAACTCGTCGACGAGCCTGCGGTCCTGCGGGCCGGGCACGCTCAGGACCGGGTTGGCGAGGTGGCCGACATGGCGGACCCCGTCGTCGTCCAGGCAGTCGTACACGAACAGCCTCAGCCCGGCCCCGACCTGATTGGCGGCCAGACCGGCCCCCTCGGCCACGTGCATGGTCAGGAACATGTCGTCGATCAGCGCCGACAGCTCCGGGGCCCCGAACCCGGTCACCTTTTGGCACGGACGCCCGAGGACCTCCTCGCCCGTCACCGTGACCCTGCGGAACGATCCCCGTTCCGCTTCCGGCGGCAGCGCCGGATACGCGTCGACGGGGCGGCCCTGCACGCGGACGCGCCGGTCCGCGGAACGGGACCGCACGGGGTGGACGGACATGGCCGGCTCCTCTTCTCGCACGTGCCGCACGCGCCACGGAGGCCGTCGCGGCGGATGGCCGCGGCAAGGGCTGCCGCTTGCCAAGTGCTTTGCAAAGTAGCAGACTTTGCAAAGTGACAGGAGATGACCGGAACACTTCGAACGGCCGGACGGCCCGTACCGGCGAGGGGCTGCCCGCACACGAAGTCCGCACGGCGCTGCTCGGCCTGCTCGGCGAGGTCGGTACGGTCACGGCGACCGAGGCCGCCTCCCGGCTGGGCTACAGCTCCGGCCTCTGCTCGTTCCACCTGCGGCAGCTCGCCCGGCACGGGCACATCGAGGAAGCCCCGCACGGCCAGGGCCGCGCACGCCCCTGGCGGCTGAAGCGGCACACCCCGGCCCCCGGCGGCGCCGCCGGGGAGGAGTTCGGCGACCTGGCCCGGGGGCTGGAGGACGAGAGCTGGCAGCGATGGCTGGCCCGGCGGGACGGGGCACCGCCCCAGTGGCGCCACGACGAGGCCTTCAGCGCGGTCGCCTACCTGACGCCCGAGGAGATGAGCCGGGTCGCGGACGCGGTCCGGCGGGCCCTGGCGCCCTACCGGGACCGTGAGCAGCGCCCCCTGGCCCGGCCCGACGGCGCCCGGCCGGTGGCCCTCATCACCCGGCTGTTCCCCCTGCTTCCCCACCCGGAGGAGGACGGCCGGCCGGAGGGCGGACCGCGGCCGGACTGAACAGCCGCCGCCGGCCCCGCGGCCTTTTCGGCCGGCGTTCTCGGACATCCGGCCATCCGCTGCGGTGCCGTGGCCGGCCGTTCGGCCACCGCCGTTATTTCCGCGGAGTCCGGCACGGGGGACTCCGCCGGACCGGCAGCGAGTGGTGCGAACGGATGTGTGCGGCAAGCACGGGGACCGGCCGGTGCGCCGGACCGAAGTACGCGGCGGGACGGGGCGCGCGTGATGCCGCGCCTGCCCGCGCGCCGGGACTGCCGCTCCTGGGACCTGCCGCCGGTCCACGGATCGGTGCGGGCGGCCCGGGGCCTTCGCGGCCGGCGGCTGAACGGGGCCGGGACCGCACCGGGTCCGCCGCTCTCCGAGGCGGTGCCGCGGGTGGCGGCCGAGTCTGTCTCCGGCGCCGTCCGGCACGCCGGCCGCTCGCCGGACGTCCCCCTCTGCCTCGCGCTGGAGGGCTGCCTCCTCACGGCCAGCGTCGCGGACAAGGGCCCGCGCCCGGTGCCGCTCACGGGCCTCGCGCCCCGGCAGGGTCTCGCGGTGGTGGCCGTCCTCGCGCACGGCTGCTCCGGCGGCGTACGGACCGAACCCGCCGCCGACGGGCCGGGCAAGAGCGTCATCGTACGGTTCACGCGGCCGGATGGGCCGGGGCCCGGCCCGCCGGGGACCGGGCCCCCGCCGGACCGGCCGGGCCAACGGGGGAGGGGCCGTCCCGCGCGCGGGACGCGCGGTACGGCCCCCGGCCGGTCACGGCTTCCCCCGCGGGGAGCCGCCCCGCGCTACAGGCCGCTGCCCGCCTTCTGCCGTCCGGTCCGCTGCCGCGCGGCACGGCGCCGTCCGGCCGCCCTCGCGGGCTTCCCGGCGGAAGGGCCCGCCTCCGGGCCGTCCCACTCCCCGCCCAGCATCAGGACGGGGTCGAACATCACCACCGCCGCGGCCACCACCAGGAACACGGCCGGTCCCAGCAGCATCGGCACGAGCAGTTCCGTGCCGCTCATCCCGCCGGTGTGCGACCCGTGCCCTGCCCCGATTTCCACGTTCAGCGCGGCCATCCCCGTGTAGTGCATCGCGGCGACCGCGACCCCGAAGACCAGGCTGGCCCGGAGGCTCGCCCGGAACCCGTACGCCGACATCGCCGACCACAGCGCCGCCGTCGACGCGGCCACCGCGATCGCCACGGACAGCACCACCAGGGGCACGGAGTACGTGACCCCCGACCCCACGTGCATCGCCGCCATGCCCAGATAGTGCATACCGGCGATGCCCAGCCCCATCAGCACCCCGGCCGCCAGCAGCGCCGGACGGCGCGTCCCCAGGCAGCCGGCGGTGAAGATGCCGATGCCCACGACGACGACGGCCACCGCCAGGCTCGCCACGGTGAGCGTGCCGTCATAGGTGACGGACGACTCCGCCACGCTGAAACCGAGCATCGCGATGAAGTGCATCGTCCAGATGCCGACACCGATCGACGTGGACCCGAGCGCGAGCCACCCGGCCTTCGCGCCCCCCCTTGCTGTGCGTCGACCGGTTCGTGCACCGAAGCCCGAGGGCCCCGCCCAGCCAGGCGACCAGGAACCCGGCGACCGGGGTCACGAACCCCTGACTGAAACCATCGACGGTCGCGGAAGCCATCGCTCCGCCCCTCCTCTGCCCGACCCGTACGCGAACTCCCCTTCGGAGCTCCGCCCGATGACGATATGCAGACGCAATGGCCGAAAATCCACTCCCGGATAACCGAATCATTACGAATGGTGGAGATTGATCTTGAATCGGGCCTTCTGTGACACAGGGCACGGATAAATCGCCCATACCGATCGCCGGTGATTCCGATTCGAGACCTGACGAAGCCTCATCCGCCGTGCGGGCGGATCCAGGACGGCGCGGCGGCAGGACACCCTCTAGAGGCGCACGCTCATACGCACGCTCACCTCGTCCCCCGCCGCCAGGTGTTCCGGTGCGCGCACCGCCTTCCTGAGCGGCAGCAGATAGCCGCCGTCCCTGGGGAAGAGCGACGTCTCGAAGCCGACCGCGCCGATCCGGGCCTCGACGGGAACGACGCCCCAGCCGTACGTGGCCATCGACGCCACCTCACGTACGTCGGCGGCCTGCTCCTCGGGCAGCGGGACGAAGTAGAACGGGGAGGGCCCACGCCATTCGATGACGTGACCGGTGAAGACGATGTCCAAGTGGCCTGTCCTTTCCTGTCCTTGAGGGGGCTCGCGCCCGGCTCAGCGTACGGGCGGCGCGTACGGGCGCCGTGTACGGGCGGCGCACGGGCTCTGTCTCTGATGTGCTGGCACAAGCCCGACCGACGCATCAGCCACGGCAGGAGAACCCATGCGCACCAGCACACCGCACATCCCCACCGCGGACGGCAGAGCCGACGCCTTCGCCGTCTTCCCCGACGACGGCGAGCAGCACCCGGGGGTGCTGATGTACATGGACGGCTTCGGCATCCGGCCCGCGCTGCGGGAGATGGCCCGTGAACTGGCCGGGCACGGGTACTACGTACTCGTTCCCCACGTCTTCTACCGGAACGGCCCGTCCCCGGTGGTCGAACTCCCCGGGCACATCGGGGAGGAGGAGCGGCCCGCGGTCTTCGCCCGGCTGATGCCCCTGATCCAGGAGCACACCGCCGAGCGCACCCTGAGCGACGCCGACGCCTACCTCGGTTTCCTCGCCGCCCAGCCCGAAGTCGCCGCCGGACCGGTCGCGGTGACCGGCTACTGCATCGGCGGACTCCTGGCGATGCGCACCGCCGCGGCCCACCCCGGCCGGGTGGCGGCCGTCGCCGCGTTCCACAGCCCCGTGGGCGCCGACGGGCCCGGCCTCTTCTCCCGGATCGCCGCCCCCGTCCACCTCGGCCACGCCGAGGGCGACCTGACCCCCGAGGCCCTCGGCGCACTCAACCGCGACCTGGACGCCGCGGGGGCCGACCACACCTCCGAGATCTACCCCGGCACCGTCCACGGCTTCACCATGTCCGACACCGACGCCTTCGACCCCGCGGCGCTCCAGCGCCACTGGGACCGCCTGCTGCCCCTCCTCGGCCGCACCCTGACCCACGGCTGAGACCCCGGGCCCGCGCCCGTCCGGGCCCGGCACGCCGTCCGCCGGCCCGGACACGGACGGGGCCGGACGCGGCCGGGCCCGTAGGCATGGGGCCATGCCCGTCCCGTACCCGCGCGTGCTGACCGAGGACTACCCGGCCGCCTTCGCCTTCTACGCGGCCGTACTGCCCGCGCTGGCGCGCTGCCTGCCCGCCCGCGGCGACGCCGCCTCCGGGTACGCCAGCTGGGACACCCCCGAAGGGGCGACCGCGTTCGCCGTGATCCGGCGGGACCTGTTCGCCGCCACGGTCCCCCCGGCCCCCGCGCCGGGCGGCACGGTCCTCGTCCTGCCCGTCGCGGACGCCGCCGCGGTGGACGAGGCGGTCGCCCTGTGCCTCCGGCACGGCGCGACCCCGGCGGCACCGGCCCGGGACCTGCCCGGGTGGGGGCTGCGCGCGGCACACCTGCGCGACCCGGACGGCAACCTGCTGGAGATCCAGACGTACTGAGCCCGCCCCGGTCACAGCCAGCCGCAGCGCTGCGCCTGGAGAGCCATCTGGAAACGGTTCGCCGCACCCAGCCGGGCCATCAGGACCTGGAGGCGGCGGAAGAGCGTACGGCGGCTGATCCCCAGCTCGCGGGCGATGACCTCGTCACTCGCCCCGCCCGCCAGCAGCCACAGCAACCGGCGGTCGGCGGGAGGCAGACCGCCCGGACGGGTGGCGCGGCCGTGGAACGGCAGGGCGTTCGCCCAGGACTGCTCGAACAGCGCGATCAGCGCGGAGAGCAGACCGCACGGCTGCACGACCAGCATCGTGTTGTGCACGTCGGCCTCCCTGATCGACAACGACACCAGCGCGTACGCCTCGTCGATGATCACCAGCTTGACCGGGACCGACGGCATCACCCGGGCCTGCTCACCGGCCCGGATGCACGGCTCGATGACCTCCTCCAGACGCCCCGGATGCTCCAGCGACTCCCGCGCGTACACCACGCGCTGCCTGATCCCGCGGGCGAGCGTGGCCAGCGAGTCGTCCGTGCTCTCGGGCAGCGGAAAGTACGGCGGTGACTCGAACTGCCGGATCTGCTCCCGGGCGCTCGCCCAGGCCTGCCGCATCCGCGCTCCGACGGCCTCACCCGTGACGACCTCGACGAGATGATCGTTGTACGCGGCCAGCCGGTGGCGCCGGAACGAATCGAACGCGCCCCCGACCGCGATCCGCGACTCCTCGATCTCGGCCGCCCGGTGCCGGGCGAGGACCTCCAGACCCGCGGCGGGCGGCACCGGGGCCACCACGTCCGCCCCCTCCTCGGCGGCACTGGCCAGCCCCGCGTCGACCAGCGCACCGTACGCCCCGGCCAGCTCCGCACCGCTCAGACCGGACGCTTCCCCGATCGCACCCAGCGGCGCGGGCGCCAGCTCCAGCAGCGCCAGATAGACCCGGCCCGCCGCAGAGCCGATCCCCAGCAGCCGCAGCGCCTCGCCGAGCTTCCCGTTCTCCGTCCCCATACACCCCATTGTCGGGCCTTCCGCACCATGCCGTGGCCGATCAGTGCCAGTGGCACTCCCGGGCACCCGGCGTACACGTCAGCGGCTACCGTCCGGGAGACCGCCGCCGGGCGGCATGAACCCCACCCGGAAGAGAAGAAAGGTGTACACCGTGGCGAAAGGCCGCAAGAACGGTCTCTACGCAGAGATCTCCGAGGAACTGTCCGCCCTGATGCGGACCGGGTGGGCGGACACCGAACGGCACGGCCTGAGCCCCGACGAGCAGGCCCCGCACGCGGCCCGCCGCCGTGCCGCGCTCTCCGCACGCTTTCCCGGCGAGCGCCTCGTCGTCCCCTCGGGAAACCTCAAGGTCCGCTCCAACGACGACACCTACCCCTTCCGGCCGTACTCCGGCTACGTCCACATGACCGGCGACCAGGCCCGGGACGGCGCGCTCGTCCTCGAACCCCGCGCCGACGGCGGCCACGACGCCTACTGCTACCAGCTGCCGCGCGACTCCCGGGACAACAACGAGTTCTGGACCGGCTCCACGGCCGAGCTGTGGATGGGACGCCGCCGCTCCCTGGCCGAGGCGCAGCTCGTCCTCGGGCTGCCCTGCCGGGACGTGCGCACCGCGGCCGAGGACCTGGCCGCCTCCGCCGCCCCGACCCGGATCGTCCGCGGCATCGACCCGGCCCTGGAAGACGCCGTCACCACCGACGAGGAACGCGACGCCGAACTCGAAGAGGCGCTCGACGGCCTCCGCCTCGTCAAGGACGACTGGGAGATCGGCGAACTCCGCAAGGCCGTGGACTCCACCGTGCGCGGATTCACCGACGTGATCGGCGAACTCTCCCGGGCGGTCGCCTCCTCCGAGCGGTGGATCGAGGGCACCTTCTTCCGCCGGGCCCGCCTGGAGGGCAACGCCGTCGGCTACGGCACGATCTGCGCCGCGGGCGAACACGCCACGATCATGCACTGGACGGACAACGACGGCCCCGTACGCCCCGGAGACCTGCTCCTGCTCGACGCCGGGGTGGAGACACACACGCTCTACACCGCCGACGTCACCCGCACCCTGCCCATCAGCGGCACCTTCACCCCCGTGCAGCGCACCGTCTACGACGCGGTGTACGAGGCCCAGGAAGCGGGCATGGCGGCGGTCAAGCCGGGTGCCGCCTACCGCGACTTCCACGAGGCGTCCCAGCGCCACCTGGCGGCCCGGCTGGTCGAGTGGGGCTTCATCGAGGGCCCGGCCGACCGCGCGTACGAGCTCGGCCTGCAGCGCCGCTTCACCATGGCGGGCACCGGCCACATGCTCGGCCTCGACGTCCACGACTGCGCGGAGGCCAGGAACGAGGAGTACGTCGGCGGCGTGCTGGAGCCGGGCATGGTGCTCACCGTGGAGCCCGGCCTGTACTTCCAGCCGGACGACCTCACCGTGCCCGAGGAGTGGCGCGGCATCGGCGTCCGGATCGAGGACGACCTGCTCGTCACCGAGGACGGCCACCAGAACCTGTCGGCGGGGCTGCCGCGTTCGGCCGAGGCCGTCGAGGCGTGGATGGCCCGGTTCGCCGGCTGAGGGGACCGGCGGCCCGGTACCGGGGGCCGGGCCGCCGGCCGGTGGCGAGGGCCGGGCGGTGAAGCCGCCGTCGCCGTGGAACGGGCCGCCCCGCCCGGCCGGGAGGACCCGGGCCGTCCACCCGCGGCACGGGGAACTCCAGGTCCGCTTCCGGCAGGAGGCCGCGCCCGCCCGCCGGTTCAGCCCGGCGTCCACCGCCCCCGCCGTGGACGCCGGGCAGCCGTGGACGGCGGCCCCGTACGTGCCGGGCCGCACCGTCGCCCGCGACCGGACCGGCGGGCGGACGCGACCCGTCAGGACACGCGACCGGCCCGCCGGGCGAGGGGCCGCGCACCGCCCGCCCCCGGGCGGGCCGTTGGGTAGCCTGCGCCCATGGAGACCGGACCGGGCACCGACAACTGGCTTCACCACACACGGACGTCGTACGACACCGTCGCCACGAGCTACGCGGACCACACCCGCCACCTCCTGGACGACGCCCCCGGGGAACGGGACGTCCTGGCCCGCTTCGCGGGCCTGGTGCGTGCCCGGGGCGGCGGGCCGGTCGCGGACGTGGGCTGCGGGACGGGCAGGGTCACCGCCCACCTGAACCGGCTGGGCACCGACGCCTTCGGGACCGACCTGTCACCCGGCATGATCGAGGTGGCCCGGCGCGAGCACCCCGGCCTCCGGTTCGACACCGGCTCCATGACGGACCTCGCCCTCCCCGACGCGTCGGTGAGCGGCCTGATCGCCTGGTACACGCTGATCCACGTACCCGACCACGAGATCGGACCGGTCCTCGCACACTTCCGGCGCGTACTGAGGCCCGGCGGACCACTGCTGCTCGCCTTCCACGCCGGGGACGGGCAACGGCTGAAGACCGAGGGCTACGGCGGGCACCCCATGAACGTCCGCGTCTATCACCGCCGCCACGACCGGATGGCCGGGTGGCTCGACGACGCGGGCTTCACCGTCGATACGCACACCACGCTCACCTCCGCCGAGAGCAAGCGCGGCGGAATCATCCTCGCGCACCGCCGGACCACCGGCCCGCTGCGGAACCGGTGAAGCGCTTCGAGGCGGGAGCGGCCGTCGTACGGCGCGATGTGCACCGCTCCGGGCGGGTGTGGAGCGAACACGCCCTGCGGGTCCTCTCCGACACCGACGAGGCACTGGTGGCCGCCTGCGCACCCGGAGCACAGGTCCGCTGGCCCGTGCTCTACGCCAAAGCCCGCACCGAGGGCGACCGCGCGGTGCGCACCGGGGCGTTCGACGCCCTGGCGGCGGGGGAGTGGGAGCTCATGCCCGAGGCCTGGCAGAAGACCGAAATGCTGCTGTGGAAGCCGCCAGCGGTGTGGTTCAGCGTCAACGCCTTCTTCACCGCCGCAGGCCTGCGGAACTGGTACGTCAACTTCGAGCACCCCGCCCGCCGCACCGGCGACGGGTTCGACACCTTCGACCTGGCCGTCGACCTCGTCATCGACCCCGAACTGACCACTCTCACCTGGAAGGACGAGGACGAGTACGCCCACGTCCGGCGCCTGGGCATCATCACCGACGCCGAACACCGGGCGGTGGAGCTCGCCCGTGCCCAGGCCCTCGCCCTGGTCGAGGACAGGGCCGGGCCGTTCGCGCAGGCGGACCGGTGGGGCGCCTGGCGCTGGGATCCCGCCTGGCCGCCCCCGCGCCTGCCCGCCGCGGGGGAAACCCGTGACCGGGTCCGTGACCGGTGAGCCGGGGTTCCGCGGGGCACCGGCGCGGCGCGGCCGGGCCGCTGGACGGGCCGGTGATCCGGCGGCGCAGGGGGTGAAGAGGGCCCGCGGCGCTGCGGACCGGCCGGCCTGAGTCCCGTCCCGCCGTGACGGCCACCGGGCCAGGCGTGAACCGGCCTTCCCCGCACAGCCCGATCGCCCGGGTCTCATCCGGTTCGGCCTTGCTTGTCCGCACGCCATCCAGCCAGCCTTTTAATTGAAGTCTTGATTATCCGGGGGGCGGGGGCGAGGCTTGGCCGCGATCGGACGGATCACCCGACTCGTGAGGAGAAGGCATGCACATCCATGGTCTGAAGCGGGCCGCGGCCGGTGCCGCGGCCCTGGCCGCGGCGCTGCTGCTGGCCGGAGCCGCGCCGGGCCCGGCATCGGCGGCCACCGGCCCGGCCACCGGCACGGATCCGTCCCAGTGCGCCGTCGCGGGCAGCATCTGTGTCTGGGAAGGCGCCCTCACCGGCCAGTGGGCCCTGTACGAGGACATCGGCGACGCGTGCGTGACCGCTCCGTTCGGCGTACTGTCCACCGTGAACATGACGGACCGCCGGGTGGAGTTCTACCGCAGCGGCGACTGCACGGGCGCCTCCGCTCACAGCGAGCCCTCCCTGGGACTGCACTCCTGGAAGAGCGTCGGCCCGCTGTACAGCTTCCGGGCCGTCTGACACGGCCGCGCCGGGCCGCCGGGCACCAGGACCCGGCGGCCCGCGCCCCCGCACCAGCACACCGAACCCGCCCGGCGGAACGCCCGGTGGCGTCCCCCCACGTGCCGCCCGCGGACGAGGCCGCCGGATACCCTCACCGCCGGTGGCCGCTCGCCGGCCGCGGGCACATCCGCCGCCCCCACAGGTGCTGGTACGGGTGCTTTCACCTGCATCGCACGTCGCGCCGCCCGCCCCGCCCCGGGGGATCACTCCGGTGTTTGGCCGACGATCTTCGGCGGAATGACAGCCCGTAGGGGTGGGGTTGGGGCTGGTGGGCGGCATCGCGCGGTGCCGCCGGTTTTGGGGGGACATGCGCACGCTGCGCCCGTTGCAGGATCTCGGTCTGTCCGCGAGAGCGGAGAGCGTCTACCTCGCGCTCGTGGAACGGGGTCCGCAGACCCCGGCCGAGCTCACCGGCCGGCCGGAGCTGGCCGGGGTGCCGCTCGACGGCCTCAAGGACGCCGCCGCCGAACTGGGCGACATCGGCCTGGTGTCCCGTACGGGCGGCAGACTGGCCGCCCAGCCGCCCCGCGCGGTGCTGGAGGCGGTCGCCGAGCGGCGTGCGCGCCAGGCCAGGACCGCCTACGAGAGCGCCACGGCCCTGTCGCGGTACTGGCTCGACCACACCGCCGGGGCGAGCTACGTGGAGGTCGTCGACACCTCCGACCGGCGCGGGGAGGTGCAGTCGCGGGTGCACAACGGGGCCGTGTCCCAGGTGCGCGCGCTGTCGATCGGACCGGTGGGCGGAGGCGACCGGATGCCGGAGGTCGGCCCCGGCACACTGGACGCGCTGGCCCGCGGGGTCGCCTACCGGGTGGTGTACAGCGTCAACATCCTGCAGGATCCCAAAGCACTGGACGTGGCCCACGCCTGCGTCGCCCGGGGAGAACAGGCCCGGGTCTTCCCCGACGTCGCGCTGAACGTCCTGGTCTGCGACGACCGCTTCGCCGTGGTCTCCGTCGCCGCCCCGAACCGTACGGGACACCACAGCGTCGTCGTGCAGCCGTCGGGGCTCCTGGACGGACTGACCGGTGTCTTCGAGTCGTACTGGCAGCTTGCCGTTCCGCTCCCGCCGGCCGGCGAGGCGGTCAAGAGCGAGGCGACCCCCGAGGGGCGGCAGCTGCTGAGCTACCTCAGCGCGGGGCTCACCGACGAGTCGATCGCCCGTGAACTCGGGGTGAGCGAGCGCACCGTCGCCCGGCGCATCGCCCGCCTCCAGGAGATGCTCGGCGCCAAGACCCGCTTCCAGCTCGGTATCCAGGCAAGCCGCCGCGGCTGGCTGTGACCCCGCCCCGCCCCGCTCCGGGCCGCGCGGACGTGACCGCGCGGGGCGGGCCGGGAGGTGATCCGGCCCGCCCCGCGCGGGTTCCCGGCGGTCTGTGCCCTGTCCGGGGCGTTCACCGCCCGTGCGTGGTGGCGGCCGTTACTCGCTGTCCGGCTTGACCAGGTCGGGCAGCTTGGCCTCGAAGAGCTTGTCGAACGTGAGGGCGGGCAGTATGTGCCCCTGGTTCGGCGCCTCGTCGGCCACGCTCGCCCCCCAGCTTGACGAGTTGAAACGCTGGCCGGGCGTGCCGTGGTGGCCGGAGCTGGTGAAGCTGCAGTCGCCGACCTCGTAGAACGACTTCTCGGACTTCAGGACCCGGGCGGCGTTCAGCGACTCACCACGGGAGTGGGTCAGGTAGTACGTGCTGAACGCGTCCGCCATCAGCTCGGTGCGGCGGGTGGCCTCCGGGCCGGTCAGATCGCTCTCGAAGAGGTTCTTCTGGTACTGGACGTGATGGCCGAACTCATGGCCCAGGATGCCGCGCGGCGCGACATCGCCCAGGTTCACCTTGTCCATGCCCTGCAGGATGCCGTCGCCCATGATGATCCGGTCCGTGACGCCGAGCGGCGCCGGGTCGTCCTTGTCGCTGTAGGCGAAGGCGTTGAAGGAGAAGATCGGGTTGGCGCCGCCCTGGAGGACCGGCTCGGAGCCGACCAGCTCGATCAGCAGGTCGGCCAGGCCGAGGTTCTCCTGCGGCGTGCCGCCGTACAGCACGGAGAGGGTGCGCGAGAGCCGGTCGGAGCTGGTGAAGACATCCGCGCCGTGCATGGGGATCAGCTCGATGCCCGCCGAGTCGATGTCCCAGAAACGCTTGAGGTTCTTCATCTCGGACTTGAGCTGCCGGGTGTACTGGCCGTCGGCGCCGAACGTGTCCGACGACGACTCCTTGCCGTAGATCAGCGCGTCGTAGGTGGGCATGTCGAACCCGCCGAAGAGCGAGAGGATGAAGATGTTCAACGGGTCCTGGGCGCCGTCGAGGAGGGCGTTGGCGTACTCCGACAGGCCGGTGGTTCTGCACTGGTAGTCGCCCGGGTTGATCGCGCTGTCGCGGATCTGCTGCCACTGCCCGTCCTGCAGGCCGTACTTGGCCTTCGCGGCATTGAGGCGCGCCTCCCAGTCGGCGGGCAGCTTCGCCAGGATCCGGTCGACGACAGCCCGGTGCTGCGGGTCCATGGAGGAGGTGTCGAGGGAGGACTGCGCCGACCGGTCCGCCGCGGTCGTGACGCCGGTCGCGTCAGCGGCGTGCGCGGGAAGCGCCATGCCGAAACCGCAGGTCGCGGCGATGGCCAGGCTCGCTGCCACAGACAGGGTCTTCTTCACGAGGTCTCCTTTCGAGGGCGCCCGGACAAGGCACCCAAGGGCGACGCTCAGTCTGTAAGCACGGCTACCTGATCAAGAACAGTCGGTCACTGTCCGAAACCGGCATGTCTGGAACCTGACAACCTCGTCGGCGGCCCGCCGCCCGGATCCGCGCCGCCGGGGCCCGGCCGGAACACCGGACTCCGCGGTTTTCCGCAGGGAGGAGGTACGGACAACCCCCGCAGGCCCGGCGGCAATCCGCGTACCGGCGCGGACCTGGGTTTCCTAGCGTGCTGAACGGACCGCGGCAGCCGCCGCGGCACCGTTCCCAGCCTGGAGATCCCTGTGAACCTCACCGCCCTGGCCCTGCCCCACGAGCCCGCCGACGGCATCGCGGGGTGGGCGGCCGGTCTCGTGGACGCCCTGGGCGGCCCCGGGGCAGGCCTCGCCATCGCCCTGGAGAACCTCTTCCCGCCGCTGCCCAGCGAAGTGATCCTGCCGCTGACCGGATTCGCGGCGGGCCGGGGCGTCATCACCCTGGCGTCCGCGCTGTTCTGGACCACCCTCGGCTCGGTGGCCGGTGCCGCGCTCCTCTACTGGACCGGCGTGCTGTTCGGCCGTGCGCGCATGTACGCCATCTGGTCCGCACTGCCGCTGGTCAAGACGTCCGACCTGGAACGCACGGAGCGGTGGTTCGCCAGGCACGGCACCAAGGCGGTCTTCTTCGGGCGGATGGTGCCCGTCTTCCGCAGCCTCATCTCGGTGCCCGCAGGACTGGAACGCATGCCCCTGCCCGTCTTCCTGCTGCTGACCACCCTCGGGAGCCTGGTCTGGAACACGGCACTGGTCATGGCGGGCTACTGGCTGGGCGACCGGTGGGACACCGTCGAGACCTACGTCGGCGTCCTCAGCAAGGCCGTACTGGTCCTGGCCGGCGCGGCCCTGGCGCTGTACCTGGTGATCCGGGTGCGCTCCCGCAACTCCTCTCCCCAGCACCGCCGTTCCGCGTGAGAACCGGTGAACCCGGGCCGCTTTGCCCCTGCCGCACGGCCCGGCTAGGCTCGCTGCCCGTGCGGGGGGATTCGGTCGACATCACTGGTCACCGGCTTCCCCCTGACCTCCCGCCCGGCCCCGGACCTGGCGGACGTGGCCCCGGTCCTGCTTCCCGGGCCGCCGGTCTGCTCCTCGGCTGCTGCACCGCACTGGCCGGCCTCCTCTTCCTCGCCGCGGGCGGCGCGGCCCTCGCCCCATCGCTGCTGCGGCCCCGCACCCGCGCGAAAGCGCTCGCCGCGCTCACCGGCGGGGCCCGCCGCCTCGCCGGGTGGGAACGACGGCGCCGCACCTTCTTCTTCGGGGACGACTTCCCCGCCCGCCACGTCTCCGGCCAGCGGATACTGCGCTACCTCACGGCCCGCACCTGCGCCGGTCTGCTCACCGGCGTCGTGGCCGGTCTGCTCGCCGTCGGCGCGGCCCTGGCCGGTCTGCTCCTCGTCGGCGCCGTCCGCGGCACACTGCGCTGGGGGGAACTGCCCGCCCAGGCACTGCTCGGCGGGGTCCTGCTCTTCCTCGACGTACAGGGACTGCTCTTCCTGGAAGCGCTCGACTCACGTCTGGCCCGGGAGTGCTTCGGCCCCTGCGAACGGGAACTGCTCCGCCAGCGCATCGACGAGCTGGCCACCAGCCGGGCCGCGGTGCTGCGCGCCGTCGACACCGAGCGCCGCCGCATCGAGCGGGACCTCCACGACGGCGTCCAGCAACGCCTGGTGGCCCTGGCCATGCTGCTCGGCCGGGCCCGCCGGGGCCGTACCCCCGAGCAGGCCGACGCACTGCTGCTGCAGGCACACCAGGAGTCGCAGGAGGTCCTCACCGAACTGCGCGAGGTGGCATGGCGGGTCTACCCGACCGCCCTGGACACCCTGGGACTGCGGGAGGCACTGGGCGGGGTCGCCGAACGGTGCTCCCTCCCCATCCGGATGGACCTCGCCGCCATCGAGGCACTGCCGCCGTCCGTCGAGACCGCCGCCTACTTCGTCGTCTCCGAGGCAGTGACCAACGCCGCCAAGCACTCGGGGGCGGACACGGTCCTCGTCAGCGTGCACCGGCACGCGGACGTCCTCGCCGTCCGGATCGAGGACGACGGCACCGGCGGCGCGAACCCCGCGGGCAACGGCCTGACCGGACTGGCCGGCCGGGTCGGCGCGCTCGACGGCCGCCTCCGCGTCCACAGCCCCCAAGGGGGCCCCACCACGATCGTCGCGGAGCTGCCGTGCGGGTAATGCTGGCCGAGGACTCGACCCTCCTGCGGGAAGGACTCGTCCGCCTGCTCACCGAAGAAGGACACGACGTCCTGGCAGCGGTGGGCGACGGGGAGACCCTGCTGCGAAAGGTCCAGGAGTCACCCCCGGACATGGTCGTCGTGGACATCCGCATGCCGCCCACCCACACCGACGAAGGGCTGCGCGCGGCCGTCGAGATCCGCGGGAACCACCCCCGCGTCGGCGTCCTGGTGCTGTCCCAGCACGTCGAACGCGCCTACGCCACCCAGCTGCTGTCCGAGGACGCGGAACGGACCGGCTACCTGCTCAAGGACCGGGTGGCACAGGTCGGGGAATTCCTCGACGCGCTCAGACGCATCGACGCGGGCGGAGTCGTCATCGACCCCGAAGTCGTACGCCAGCTGGTGTTCCGCACCACGCACAGCGACCCGCTGGCCCGGCTCACCCCGCGCGAGCGCAGCGTCCTCGAAGAGCTGGTCCAGGGACACACCAACGCGGCCATCTCGCAGAAGCTGCACATCTCGACGAGCACGGTCGAGAAGAACCTCAACGCGGTCTTCGACAAGCTCGAACTCACCCGCACCACCGGCTACAACCGCCGTATCCTGGCGGTGCTGCGCTACCTGGAGTCCTAGGGTTTCCGGCACCTGCACGCGGCGTCGCCCGCACCCCTGTGCCAGTCCCAGAGCCGCCGTCACACCGCACCGTCAGCCGCCCCGGCTCCCTACTCTGGGACAAAGCCCGCCGCCCCGCAGCGGCCGTACGGCCGCCGGAAGGACAGCCCCACGATGCTCACGAACCCGCCCGACGGCCGCGCCGGAATCACCGCGGATCTGGTACGGCGCCTGATCCGCGCGCAGTTCCCGCAGTGGGACGGACTGCCAGTGGCCCCCGTGCCCGTCGACGGCTGGGACAACCGGACCTACCGCCTTGGCGGCACGATGACCGCCCGGCTGCCTACCGCGGCCGGATACGTCCCCGCCGTCGGCAAGGAACACGGGTGGCTGCCCCGGCTCGCCCCGCACCTCCCGGTCGCCGTCCCCCCGGTCCTGGCCAAGGGCAGGCCCGGCGAGGGCTACCCGTACCCCTGGTCGGTGCGCGGCTGGCTGGACGGCGAGACCGCCGCACCCGGGCGCGTCGATGACCTGAGCCGGTTCGCCGTCTCCGTGGGGGAGTTCATCCTCGCCCTGCAACGGTGCGACACCACCGGCGGCCCCGTCGCCGGAGAGCACAGCTGGTACCGCGGCACCCCTCCCGCGTCCTACGACGACGAGACCCGCCACTGCCTGGACCTGCTCAGGGGACGGATCGACACCAGACTCGCCGGGGAGGTCTGGGAAGCGGCACTCGCCGCCCGCTGGACCGGACGGCCGGTGTGGTTCCACGGCGACATCTCGCAGGGCAACCTGCTCGTGGACCACGGGAGGCTGAGCGCCGTCATCGACTTCGGCACCTGCGGCGTCGGTGACCCCGCCTGCGACCTGGTGATCGCGTGGGGCATGTTCTCGGACGAGAGCCGCGCGGCCTTCCGCGCCACCGTGGCCCAGGACGAAGAGACCTGGGCCAGGGCACGCGGCTGGGCCCTGTGGAAGGCCGTGCTGCTCCTGGTCGACTGCATCGACACGGACCCGGCCAAGGCCGCCGCAAACCGCCGGATCATCGACGAAGTCCTCGCCGAACACCGGCGGCCGGCGTCCTGACCCCGGCACCCTCCAGCGCTCCGTCACGACAGCGCCGTACCGTCGGGCAGCTCCGGCCACCCCGGCGGAACGCCGCAAGCCACCGGCGAAAACACCAACAAGCCTTCACCCAGGGCGTGTTGACGGTCCTCGTCCGCCGCTGCTGTAATCCACTCGCCTGTGAAAACAGCGTTCTGCACAGCAGAACAGAGGGAGAGCGGGACCGGATGAAGCTGGGCAGGATCTCGGCGGTCGCTGGAGTCGCGGCCGCGACACTCATCGGGAGCGCGGCGTCTCCCGCCATGGCCGCGACGGCCTGGACGCGGACCGCGCACTACGAGCGGTGGACCGGATTCAACGCGCTGGAGCGCGGACAGGGCGTCGCGACGGACGGAACGTACTTCTACTACGCCGGACCCGGCGGAATGGTGAAGGCCACCGCCGCCGGCGACTCCGAGACCGCGTCGTCGATAGCCCCGATCCCCTGGGACCTGAGCGGGACGTACGGCAGCGACCACATAGGCGACGTGGAGTACTACGGCGGCTACGTGATCGCCCCGGTCGAGGACGGCGGCAAGGGCTACCAGCACCCGCTGCTGGCGCTGTACAGCGCCGGTGACCTGAGCTACACCGGCCGCTATGTGCACCTGCCCCTCGCGCAGATGCCGGGAGGGGTGCCGTGGGTCGCGGTGGATGCCGCGGCCGGGCTGGTCTACACCTCGCCCTGGGACCACGACGCCGCACAGGGCACGGACAAGCTCGTCGCCTACCGCCTCGACGACCTGCTGAACCTGCCGTCCGGCTCGACGCTTCCCGTGGCGCGGACCGTGAAGCTGTCGCAGCCCCTGAGCCGGATCCAGGGCGCCGCGATGTGGCAGGGCAGGCTCTACGCCTCCGTCGACGACAAGGCGAAGTCCGTCTACTCGGTCGACCCCGCCTCCGGTCGGGTCGCCTACGAGTTCCACCAGGACGTGGAGCCCGGGGACGAGGTCCAGGGCATCGCCGCCTGGGACTTCGGCCCCTCGGGCGGCCAGCTGCACATCGTCAACGTGGGATCGGGCTGGAAGTCGATCTTCCTCTACCTGCAGCACTACACCCGGAACGGCTGAACCGGCACCGCTCTGGACGGAAGCGGGGCGGGACGCGGCGGACCATCCGCTCCATGACGGTGCCGGGCAGCGCCGGGCAGCGCCGGGCACCGGCCGGGGACAGCCGGGGGACCGGCGGCGTACCTCCTCGTCGCTGTCCCGGCCGGGGGCCGCCTCGACGGCAGCCGGGGGCAGGGGGTGTGCCGCAGCGGGCGGTGCGCCACGCCCGGGAGCCGGGAGAGGAGGCCGTCCGGCACGGCCGGATGGAGAGCACGCCCGTGCGACCGCCGCTCGCACAGCGGCCTGGAAGGCTCCGGCCCCTCAGGCAGCGCCGCCCACACGCCGGGCCGCCAGGCCGCTTCGTCCGTCACGGGCCCCAGCCCGCCCGGCGCCCCCGGACACACCCCCGCCCCCGCCCGCAGGATGTTGACGGAGCCTGCGCACGACGGCATGATGACCCACTGCGTGGCCTACGCCGAACCTCCCGCGACCGTCCCCAGCACGGTCTCCCACCGGAGGCAAAGGGACCAGTGTCTCAGGCCGTTGCCGCAGTCCGACCGCCTCGGGCGAGGCCGCTGGGGGAGCCGTCGTCCAAGGCGCGGAAGGCAGCGATGACCACCCGTAAGAACTTCAAGCGCCAGGTGCGCGCCCGCGCCGCCAGGACCGGTGAGTCCTACACCTCCGCCCTCCGGAACCTGCGCCCGGCCCCTTCGGCGGACGCCGGTACGGACGCGGACAGCCCCGGGAGTGTGCGGCTCGCCGTGGCGCAGACCCCCGTACGTGAGGACCCCCAGGACGCCGGAGCACTGCGTGCGAGCGGCCGCGAGGTCCGCTCCCTGATGCGCGAGGCCGGTGCGCGGGGGGCGAGGATCGTGCACTTTCCCGAAGGCGCGCTCTGCTTCCCCGGCAAGTACGTCATGTCCGCCGACGGCCCGGACACGGCCGGCCCGGCGGACTGGGACCGCTGCCAGTGGCCGGTGCTCCGGTCGGAACTCGCGGCGATCGCCCGGCTGGCCCGCGAACTGCGGCTGTGGACGGTGATCCCGTCCGTCCACCGCCTGACCGGACCGAACCGCCCGCACAACAGCCTCTACGTCATCTCCGACCGGGGCACGGTCGTCACGCGTTACGACGAGCGCCTGCTGTCCAGGACCAAACTCTCGTACCTGTACGCGCCGGGCATCTCGCCGGTGACCTTCGATGTCGACGGCGTGCGCTTCGGCTGCCTGCTCGGCATGGAGATCCACTACCCGGAACTGTTCGCACAGTACGAGACGCTGGACGCCGACTGCGTCCTGCTCTCCACGACCGGGGTCTCCCCGGGCAACGCCGCCGCCCAGGCCCAGGGCCACGCCGCGGCCAACGGCTACTGGGTCAGCCTGTCCGTGCCCACCCAGCACAGCGCCACCGCACCGTCCGGCATCGTCGCACCCGGCGGCGACTGGCTGGCACGCTGCCCCGTGGACGGCTCGCCGTCGGTGACCGTCGCCCACCTCGACGACAGCTCCGCCTTTGCCGCCGCGTCCGTGGCCTACGCACGGCCCTGGCGCCGTGAGTCACGCGCGGGCATCCACACCGGACACCGGGTGACCGACCCGCGCAGCCAGGACCGCACAGCCGCCTTCTGACACGACAGCGCACATCCGCAGACCCGCGGCGCCGCATCGGAGGAACGGGGTGCTGAGGGAGCGCCGGGCAGTACGAGGACGGCCCCGCACCAGGCACGCCGAGGCGGCCCCGCGGGGCCGTTTCCCGGACGGCCGCGGGGCTGCCGCGGACGGCCAGGAACGAAAGGGGGCCCACCCGCCCGGGGCCACCCATCCCGCCCGGACCGCCCGCCCGGACCACCGGCCGGGACCGCCCGTCCCGCCGGACTCACCCGCCCGGCCGGGCGGCGGCCAGCTCGGCGGCGATCTCGTTCAACAGCGTGTCCAGAAGCACCGGATAGGCG
The DNA here is from genome assembly GCF_042883525.1 of Streptomyces sp. NPDC058195. NCBI lineage: Bacteria > Bacillati > Actinomycetota > Actinomycetes > Kitasatosporales > Streptomycetaceae > Streptomyces > Streptomyces sp. NPDC058195. The sequence goes on along the minus strand of NZ_JBHVVM010000025.1, from coordinate 76,820 downwards.
CTGTGCGGCATCCGGGCGGCCAGCATCGGGGCCGTCGCCGCGATGTTCGGATGGGACGCGGCGGGCAGCCGGGCGTAGATGGAACTCCACATGTCCTCATCGGCCCCACGGGCCTCCTCGGACAACGCCAGCGCCCCCGCGTCGAGCGCGGCGAAGGCCAGCGACAGATCGATGAACGCGTGGTAGAAGCGGACCGCCGCGGCATCGGGCATGCCCGTGCCGCGCAGAATCCCCAGGATCGCCTCGTCCACCGCGATCTCCCGCGGCCGTCCGCTGACACGGCTCGCCGTGAGCACGGCGGCCTGAGGATGGGCGAGATACGAGGCGTGCACGGCGAGCCCGAGAGCCCGCAGATCGCTGCGCCAGTCACCGGCAGCAGCCCACCCGTCCATCGCCCGGCCCATCAGCTCGTTGCCGATGGCACGGGCGATGTCGTCCATCCCCGCGAAGTACCGGTACAGGGTGCTGGGATCCGCCCCCAGCGCGGCCCCCAGACGCCGGGCCGTCAGCCCGGTACCCCCGTGCTCCCGCAGCACCCGCAGAGCGGTCCGCACGATCAGCGTCTCCGAGAGCACCGCACCCTGCCGCGTCGGCCTGCGCCTGCGGCGCGCCTCCTCGGGGACCACCTTCTTGGGCATCCCGCCCCCTCCGCTCCACCCTTATGCCAACGCGGTTGACCTTACAACAGGGGGTGCTGTTGCATCAGAGCCACTTCCCAAGGCACCCGCCTCCCGCAGGAAAGGCTTCTGACATGCGCGTACTTCTCGTCGGCGCGGGCGGCGTCGGCACCGCCGCGACCCGGATCGCGGCCCGCAGGAACTTCCTGACCCACATGGTCATCGCCGACTACGACCTCACCCGCGCGCAGGCCGCACTCGACGCCCTGCCCGCCCAGGACGGCCGGTTCAGCGCCCTGCGTCTGGACGCCTCCGACGAGGAGGCCGTACGGCAGGCACTCACCGAGCACCGGTGCGACCTCCTGCTCAACGCGACCGACCCCCGGTTCGTGATGCCCCTGTTCCGCGCGGCCCTCGCCACCGAAACGCACTACATGGACATGGCGATGTCGCTGTCCGCACCGCACCCCTCCCAGCCCCACGAACAGTGCGGAGTGAAGCTCGGCGACGAACAGTTCGCACTGAGCGGGGCATGGGAGAGCGCGGAACGCCTCGCCCTGGTCGGCATGGGCGTCGAACCCGGACTGTCCGATGTCTTCGCCCGGTACGCCACGGACGAACTGTTCGACGAGATCGAGGAGATCGGCATCCGCGACGGCGCCAGCCTGGCCGTCGAGGGCTATGACTTCGCCCCGTCGTTCAGCATCTGGACCACCATCGAGGAATGCCTCAACCCGCCGGTGGTGTACGAGAGGGAACGCGGCTGGTACACCACCGCGCCGTTCAGCGAGCCCGAGGTCTTCGACTTCCCCGAAGGCATCGGCCCCGTGGAATGCGTGAACGTCGAACACGAAGAAGTGCTGCTCGTGCCCCGCTGGATCGACGCCCGGCGCGTCACCTTCAAGTACGGCCTGGGCGACGACTTCATCGAGAAGCTCAGGACCCTGCACGAACTCGGCCTGGACTCCACCGCCAAGGTCACCGTACCCGGCGAGGACGGACCCGTACGCGTCTCCCCGCGCGACGTCGTCGCCGCCTGTCTCCCCGACCCCGCCGCACTCGGCGACCGGATGACCGGCAAGACCTGCGCCGGTACCTGGGTCAAGGGGACCAAGGACGGCAGGCCCCGCGAGGTCTACCTCTACCACGTCGTCGACAACCAGTGGTCCATGCGGGAGTACGGCTCACAGGCCGTCGTCTGGCAGACCGCGATCAACCCCGTCATCGCCCTCGAACTGCTCGCCACCGGCGCGTGGTCGGGCACGGGTGTCCTCGGCCCCGAAGCCCTGCCCGCCCAGCCCTTCCTCGACCTGCTCACCGCGTACGGCTCCCCCTGGGGCATACGCGAACAAGCCTGATTCCGCCGCCCCCGGCCGGCCGGGGCACCGGCGTGAGGCGCCGCGCCCCCAGGCCGGGGGCGCGCCCGCCGCGCCCGCCCGCGCCGCACCGTCCGGCGCGGCCGTCCGGCGGACCGGGCGTCCGGGCAGGCACAGCCGTCACCGCGCCAAGGGCGTCTCGCGCCCCGCCCCGGACGTGAGTGACCCGCGGCGACGAGCGCCCGGCCGGATCGAACCGTACCGTTGGCTACAGGTGTGAATCTTCCGCACGAGAACACGGAGTGTGAGCAGAACACGGCCTAAGGAGTCGACCAAGGTGAAGGCTGCGCGCTACTACGACCGCGGTGACATCCGTATCGAGGACATCCCGGAACCCGCCGTGGAACCAGGCACCGTGGGCATCGATGTCGCGTACTGCGGGATCTGCGGCACCGACCTGCATGAGTACCTGGACGGACCGATCTTCGTCCCACCGGCCGGCCACCCGCACCCGGTCTCGGGCGAGTCCGCACCCGTCACACTCGGCCACGAGATGTCCGGCACCGTGTACGCGGTCGGCGAGGGCGTCGACGACCTGAAACCGGGCGACCGCGTCGTCGTCGAGCCCTACATCCTGCGCCCGGACGTCGACACCAGCGAGAACAACCCGACCTACCACCTCTCGCCCGACATGAACTTCATCGGGCTCGGCGGCCGTGGCGGCGGACTCGCGGAGAAGATCGTGGTCGAACGCCGGTGGGTTCACCCGGTCGGGGACGTCCCGCTGGACCAGGCGGCACTCATCGAACCGCTCTCGGTGGGCTACCACGCCTTCCAGCGCTCGGGCGCGAAAGCGGGCGACTTCGCCCTCGTCGGCGGCGCGGGCCCCATCGGACTGCTCACCTGCGCGGTGCTCAAAGCGACGGGCATCACGGTCGCGGTCACCGAACTCAGCTCGCTGCGCAGGCAGAAGGCCCTGGACACCGGGGTCGCCGACCACGTCATCGACCCCGCCGACACCGACGTCGCCGAGGAAGTCCGGCGTCTTACCGGCGGCAACGGCGCGGACGTCGCCTTCGAAGCCACCTCCGTCAACGCGGTCCTCGACACGCTGATGGACGCCGTCAGGCCCGGCGGCGTCATCACCGTCATCTCGATCTGGGGCAAACCGGCTTCGCTCGACATGCAGAAGCTCGTCCTCAAGGAAATCGACCTGCGCGGCACCATCGCCTACGTCAACTCCCACCCGCAGACGATCGGACTCGTGCGGGAAGGCCGCGTCGACCTGGCGCCGTTCATCACCGGAACCATCGGCCTGGACGACCTCGTGACCAAGGGCTTCGACACCCTGATCCACCACAACGAGACAGCCGTCAAGATCCTGGTGGATCCCCGCTCCTGACACCTCGCTCCCACGGCCGCGCCAGGCACGGCCGCCCGCCGCGGGAGAGCCGGACCGTCCCGGCCGATACCCGCGCCCCGGTGCCCGGCCGAACGTACGGCGGGCCCCGGGGCGCGGGAAATGTGCACACCGCACCGAGACATACGCACGTGCCTCCAGGAAACGCGCGCCTTTCCCCGGGAAATACGCACGCCGATACCAGGAAATACGCATACGGGCATAGGGAAACGCACGCACCGACGTGCGGAAATAATGTTCCGTATTGCGATGACCCGCTGGTAGCTTCATCGGCGTCGGGCAGTCAGCTCGGTCGTTTTCCTGGAGGGACGGGCTGTGCCACCTCAAGCTATGACAGCGAATATTCCCTGGGAGGAAGTAGCGGATTCCATTGAATTCGTTCCCCCCGAGTACTCGGTAAAGACCCGGCCGGAGTCCGCGGCACAGGAAATGCTGAGGTGCGAGCCGGGTGATATCGACACACTGGTCGCCGCGGGCCTTCCGTGCGAACAGCGGTCGGGTGTACGTCATTTCGATGTCAACGATGTGTACAACCTCGGAATGTATTCCGGCAGGTCCCACACGCAGCCGGAACTCGCGTTCCGTATGCTGTTCCGCTTCGCCGGCCGTTCCGCCGAGGCGCTGCTGCGGCCGAAGTCCTGGGACTTCCGGGTCCGGTTCGACTGCGCCGAGTGCGGCGGTCTCGCCCCCTGGAGGTTCGAGGCGCCCGACGTCACGCGCTTCGGCGGGTCTGTCACCGAGGTGACGGCGCCGACGGCGAGCGAGGGAACGGCCGAGTACCGGGCGACGGTCACCACGACCGGTGCCCGCACCCCTCTGGTCTCCCCGGAGCTCAGGAAACTGACGGGGGAGTACCTGGAGGCGGGCTACCGCTGGCAGATGATCCCGGTCGCCATGCAGGCCGACCACCGGCTGGTGCACGGCCTGGGCGCGACGAGCTGCATCGCGGCGAGCCTGTTCCTGGCCGAACGCTTCCGCGCGGCCGGGTACCGGGCCGAGGCGAAACGCGGCTGGTTCTGCGGAGTGCTGGGCGGCGCCCTCGACCTCCCGCACGCCTGCGTGGAGGTCGAGGACGACGACGGTGTGTTCAAGACCGTCGACATCGCCAAGGCGCAACTGGCCGCGCGGCTCTCGTCGAACACCGGCGAATTCCAGGAGCTCTGCCTCGGGTCGATCTACAACAAGGTGATCCCGTCTACCGCGTCCGGGAACGCGGGATTCGCCACTCATGCGTGCGGGTCACAGATACCGGTCGAGGTGCGCGCGGACATCCAGTCGCTGCGCTGAAGCCATATCCCCGCGCCACTCAGTCTGGAAGGACGTGGAAATGGCGGTACGTGAAATAGAGCCGGTCGTCCTGGACCTGGACCGGCTGGAGAACCTTGCCGAGTCCGGCTATTACAACCCTTACACCATGTTCGACTGGCCCGAATCCATCGGCCCCGAGATGCCGTGGATGTCGGAGAGCCTGACCACGCTGGCCGGCACACCGATGTGGGACGAACTGACCCGCGAGCAGCAGATCGCGCTGACCAGGTTCGAGGCCGTCAACTTCTTCAGCCTCAACATTCACGGAATCCGTGAGCTGATGAGCGAAGTCATGATGCGCATCCACGAACGGACGTACGCGGACGTCTCGGAGTTCCTCCACCACTTCATCGGTGAGGAGAACGAGCACATGTGGTTCTTCGCACAGTTCTGCCTGCGCTACGGCGGCAAGCTGTACCCGGCCCAGCCCACCCTGAAGGCCGACTCGGTGGACCATCTCTCGCCGGTGGCCCGCGAGCTGATCGTGTTCGCACGCATCCTGATCTTCGAGGAGATCGTCGACTACTTCAACGCGCACATGGCGACGGACCAGTCGCTGCCGCCCATCGCACGCGAGATCAACCGGGTGCACCACCAGGACGAGAGCCGGCACGTCGCGTTCGGCCGGATGATCTTCACGCACCTGCTCGGCCAGGTGGCCGAACGCGACCCGGACGAGGTGCCGGTGGTCGCCGAGTACCTCGAGAGCTACCTGAAGTACAGCATCAGCACCCTCTACAACCCCGCCGCCTACCGGGACGCGGGCATCCCCGACGCGCTGGCGCTGCGACGGCGCGCCATGGCACACCCCGCACGGGCGGAGGCACACGACCAGGTGCTGAAGCGGACGCGGAAGTTCCTCACCAAGGCCGGAGTGGGACGGGAAGTGATCAAGTGATGTCCGAACCGATGCAGGCGGTCCGCGAGTTCATCCAGGGCCGCAACCCCAAGATCGGTCCGCTCACCGACGAGCTCGACCTGATCGACAGCCGTGCCGTCGACTCGCTCGCGTTCGTCGAGTTCATCTTCCTGCTGGAAGAGCTGACCGGCGAGCCGATCGACCCGGAAGACCTGAACCTCGACGACTTCCGCACGCTCAAGGCACTCGAAACCCGATTCTTCGAGAAGGAAGCGGCATGCTGACGACAGAGACCGACAATGGCCTCGGAGTCCTCAACAACAGCCAGCTCAGGCTGCTGAGGGCCATCGACGCGGTGTTCCTGCGACTGGCCGGGGACTGGCAGGCCCCCGAGTTCCGGTTCCCGTTCCTGATGCGGTGCAAGGACCTCGACACCTTCGACTACTACGACAACTTCCCGCACCTGGGCCTCGCCGCGACCCGCCTCGACCCGCCGAGCCTGGCCGCGGAGCTGGCCACCACGTCCCGGCCGGTCCAGCGGATGCCCGCGGAGGTGATGGAGCCGACCTCGTTCGCCCTGCCCTCGGCGGCCTGCTACGCCGTCTACGTCGACCTGGCGGGCTCCGAACTGCCCGCCGACGGAGTGCTGCGCACCACCGTCGGCACGTGCTTCCGCAACGAGGACCACTACGAGGGCCTGCAGCGCCTGCTCGGCTTCTCCATGCGCGAGATCGTCTGCGTCGGACCGGAGCACGCGGCCAAGAGCCATCTGGTCCGTGCGAAGGAAGCCGTGGTGGCCCTCTGCGCCGAGCTCGGGCTCGACCTCCGCATCGAGGCCGCCACCGACCCGTTCTTCGACAAGAACAGCGGCAAGGCCAAGATGCAGCGCCTCTTCCCGGTCAAGGAGGAGTTCGTCGTCAACGGACTCGCGATCGGCTCGGTCAACTACCACCGGAACTTCTTCGGCGACCGCTGCGCGATCCGCGCCGGCGGCGACACGGCGCACACCAGCTGCCTGGCCTTCGGCCTGGAGCGCTGGGTGCACGCCCTGACCGACCGGTTCGGCGGCGCCGACGCCGCGGCCTGTGCGGTCGAGAGCCTGAACTGATGCGTGCCACCGCGGCCGGGAGGCTCGGCCTGAAGGTGAGCCTGCTGCAGTCCGGCATGGGCGGCGTCGCGGGAGCCGAGCTGGCCTGTGCGGTGTCCAACGCCGGGGCGGCGGGATGCGCGGGCGGCTACAAACTGGCCGACGGCGCACTGTCCAAGATGCTCGCCCGCCTCACCAGGGGCACCGACCGGCCCGTCGGCGTGAACCTGATCCCGGAAGTGGTCGGGCCGGACGGGCTCGACCGCCAGGTGGCGCAGGTGCTCGACGAGACACCCGGGCGCGTGTACCTGTCCTTCTTCGGGATGCCCGGCGACGCGGTGTTCCGGCGCGCCGCCGCCGCGGGACGCCAGATCGTCGTCCAGACAGGCACCGTCGAGGACGGGCTGCACGCGGCCGCGCAAGGAGCGGTCGTGGTCGCCCAGGGCACCGAGGCGGGCGGGCACCTGCTCGGCACGTCGAAGCGGGACACCCTGGTGGCCGCACTGCGCGACCGGCTGCCCGGCGCGTGCCTGGTCGCCTCGGGCGGGATCGGCTCACCGCAGGAGGCAGAACGGGCACTGGCCGCCGGCGCCGACGGGGTGCTGCTCGGCACCGCCTTCGTCGTCGCCCACGAATCACGGGCCCACGCCCGCTTCAAGGCGGCGGTCACCGCCGCCGACGAGCGGGACACCGTCATCAGCGACGTGTACGAGATCGGCTGGCCGGGGCGGCGGCACCGCGTGCTGGCCACGGCCGTCACCGCCGATCCGCAACAGCCCGCGCAGTTCATCGGCCGCACGGTGGTCGAAGGGAAGCCGTACCTGGTCCCGCGGTTCAGCGCGGCCGTGCCGACCGACGCGACCAGCGGCCGTATCGAGGAGATGGCGCTCTACTGCGGCCGCTCCTGCACCGCGATCACCGCGCAGGCCGCGGCCGCCGAGGTCGTCGCCGCGTTCACCCGGGTCCTGCCAGGAGCCGGAACAGCCAAGAAATGGGAGAGGGCGGAAATCAGTGTCGGCCGATGAAGCACAGGACTACCACCACGACTTGAGCTACCGCGAAGGCCAACCGCGGATACGCACCCGGGAGGGAGTCGAACTCTACGCCGAGTCCACCGGCGAAGGAACGGCGATCACCACGCTCAACAACTTCTTCTTCAGCGCCCCCTTCTGGCGGGAGTACACCGAAGAACTCGTCAAGCACTACCGGGTGGTGAGCTACGACCTCGCCAACCACGGCCGGTCCGCCCGGACGGGCAGGGAACCCACCTGGGAGGAGCACGCGGCGGACCTCATCGCCCTGCTCGACGCACTGGAGATCGACTCCACGTACCTGATCGCCTCGTCGGCCTCCACCCAGCTCGCCCGCGACGTCGCCCTCGCCCACCCGGACCGGGTCAGGGGCATGGTGCTCGCCGGGCCGGTCGTCGGACCGCAGGGCATGCGGCGCCACCGGATGCTCCAGCGCGCCTGGCTGCGCACGCTCAACAGCTATGGCATGCCCGAGCTGTACAGCCACATGTATCCCGAGGTGATCAGCACGGACATGAACGAGGAGACCCGCACACCGGGCTTCCTCGGACTGCGCGAGAGCTTCCTGGCCATGTCCACCGCCGAGGAACTCAACAACGGTCTCAAGCTCGCCCAGGAGGGCGACCCCAGCCCCGAGCTGCTCACACGCATCGAGACACCCACCCTGATCGCCCTCGGTGACGACGACATCCTGCTCGGCCCGACGGCAGGCCACGAACTGGCCGCGCTGTTCCCGAACGGCTCCTGCGCCATCATGCCGAAGGCCGGCCACGTGCCGTTCCTCGACGACCCGGTGGGCTTCCAGGAACTCGTCCGCAAGTTCGTCGAGGAAGTGGAAACGCATGCCTGACACAGCCGTCGGCATACGGGAAGCGCGTGAGCGGATCCGCGAGCTGCTGGCCGACGTGTTCGGCGGGTGGACCTTCGTCAAGAGCGTGCCGGAGGCCGTCTCCCTGCGCGAGGCGGGAGTCCCCTCCACCGCGCTGGTCGCGCTGCTCGTCGCGATGGAGGACGCGTTCGGCTTCGAGTGGGACGACGACGTCCGGCCCGAGGTGCTGCGCTCCATCGACTCGCTGGCCGGACATGTCGTGGCACTGCGCGGCTGAAGGCCCGCGGGCATGACGGCCGTCGCACTGGAAGCGCCCCGGGGCACGGCACCGGAGATGTCGATGCGGACATGTCCGGTGCCGCCGCCCCACGGACCCGCGGAACAGACCACGGCGGGCCGCCGCGCCGCCGCCGAAGCGCTTGCCTCGGCCGGGTCGGCCGACCGGACGGTACCCCGGGAACACGGCGGCAGACCGCTCTTCCCCCCGGGGTTCGCCGGTTCCATCTCCCATGCCGGCCAGCTGGCGGTCGCCGTGGTGGTGCCCGGCGCCGCAGCCGTCGGCGTCGACATCGAGACCGCCGCCATCACCCCTCGGGTGGCCCGGTTCGTCCTGCGGGAACGGGAACGCCAGCAGATGCTCTCCCCGGCCGGGCGGCACACCGCGCGCGACCTGTTCGCCGCCAAGGAAGCGGCGTTCAAGGCGCTGAGCAGCCTGGGAACCCTGGGGGAGTTTCTGTTCTGGCAGATCGAACTCACCCACTCCGGCGGTGCGTTGACCGCAACGTACCGCGGTGAATCGGTCCCCCTGTGGATTCGCTCGGAGGCAGCTATTTCGTTCGCCGTGGCGATACGGCGCTGAATTTCATGGAATGGGGATAGAGCACTATGGGCTTCGACCTTCTCGAAACCGTCGACGAAATGTTCCGCCGCGAACTGCAAGTGGCGGAGATCAAGCCCGGAGTTCCTTTGGTGGACTACGGCCTCGACTCGATCCGGTCCATCAGCCTGGTCGTCGAGATGGAGGTCAGGTTCGACGTGCGCATCTCGGACGAACAGGCCGCCGCCATGAGGACGCTGAGCGACGTCGTGGACCAGATCGCGGGTCTGCTGACCGTGCGGGTCGGCCACGGGGAGGACACCGCATGAGCGCCGAGTCCGACTTCGAGCGGTACACCCGGCCCGAGCTCTCCCGGCTCTTCCGGGCACTGCGACTGGACGTGACCTACCGGGCGGGCCAGGGCGACCACCTGACCCGGGAACTGCGCGAGGCGGAGGACGGCGCCGCGGGAACGGAACAGATCCTGGACCTGGTCGGCGGCGCGGGCTCCTCGCTCTTCGGGCACAACCATCCCAAGCTGCTGGGGATAGCCCGCCGCGTCCTCGACGAGCGGATCCCGTTCAACGCCCAGATCAGCGTCCGCCCCGGCACGGCCGAACTGGCCAAGCGGCTGTCCAAGGCCGTCGGCGCCACGACCGGAGCCCGCTACGTCGTCACCCTCGGCAACACCGGAGCGGACGCGGTCGAAGCCGCCGTGAAGCACGCGGCCGTCGAACACCGGCGGCGCCTCGGCGCCCTCCAGGAGGAGACCGAGCAGACCCTGCGACGCGTGCGGCGGGACGGCCTCGCCGACACCCCCCTCGCGAGCGGGCCCGCGCTCGGCCGCCCCTGCGCGGTGGTGCTGAACGAGGCACTCGAACGGATCGCCGCCATGCGGCGCCGCGACCCCGTCTACGTCTCCCTGCGCAACGCCTTCCACGGAAAGTCAGCCGGCGCCGGCACACTGACCCACGGCTCCAACGTCCCGCACGACCTGCACGTACCGGGCCCGGCACACCGCCGCCTGAGCGACTGGACACCGCAGAAGGTGGTCACCGCGCTCGACGCCGAGTGCGACTCGGTCTGCCTGGTCAGCATCGACGCCGCCGGTGTGCCGCACTCCGCCGTCCGCCGGCTGTCACCGGTGGCCGCCTGCTTCGCCGAACCCATCCAGGGCGAGTCCGGTGTCCACGAGGTCCCCGCCGAGACCCTCGCCGCCCTGCGGGAGCTCGCCGACCGCCACGAGGCGGCCCTGGTCTTCGACGAGATCCAGTGCGGCATGGGACGCACCGGCACCTTCCTCGCCTCCGAGGCCTCCGGCGTGGTCGCCGACTACTACACGCTCTCCAAATCCCTCGGCGGCGGCCTCGCCAAGATCTCGGCCCTGCTCATCGACGAGAAGCGCTACGTACCGGAGTTCGGCCGCCACCACACGTCCACGTTCGCCGACGACGACTTCTCCGCGCTGATCGCGACAGGAGCGCTGGAGCTCTCCTTCACCTACCGCGACCGCATCGTCGAGACCGGCAGGCTGCTGCGCGAGCGGCTGGACGAGGTCGCCGCGAAGTACCCGGACGCCGTCGTCGGGGTACGCGGACGCGGACTGCTGCTCGGCATCGAGTTCGTACTGCCGCGGCCCGAGTCGGGCCTGCTGCGCGAGGCGATCGACTCCGAATCGCTCGGCTACCTCATCGCGGGACGCCTGCTGTACACCCACCGCATCAGGGTCATCCCGACCCTCTCCGCACCCACGACGGTGCGCGTGCAGCCCTCCGCCCTGCTCGAACCCGCGGACGTGGAGCGGGTCGCCGCCGCGTTCGACGACGTCGCCGGCCTGCTCGCGCGGGGCGACTACGCGACCCTCCTCGAACACCTGACCGTACCGGCCGCCAGTGCGTGGCAGCCCAGGACACACGTCCCGCTGCCGCGCAGCGCATGGCGGCCACGCCACGGCACACGCCGCCCCGGCGTGCCGCGGGTCGCGTTCCTCGCCAACATCGACAGCCCCGCCAAACTGGGATCACTGGCGCCGGAACTGGCCTCCTGGTCGCAGGCACAGAGCGCGGCGGCCCTCGACCGCATGTGGGGAGAGATCGACCCGTTCGAGGTCATCCGCCACCACGTCACCTCGGCGGCCGGAGGCGAGGTCGAAGTCGTCATGGTGGCGGCCCCGTTCACCGCCGCGCAGGCCAACGCCGGACTGCGGGCCGGGCACGGGGCCTGGCTGCGCCGCGCCGTCCTCGACGCGGTCGACCTCGGAGCCTCGCTCGGCTGCGAGGTCATCGGCCTCGGCGGCCACACGTCGATCGTCACCAACGCCGCGCGCGACGTGGTCGAGAACGGCATGAAGGTGACCTCGGGCAACTCGCTGACCGCCGCCTGCGCCTACGACCTGCTGCGGCTGCAGCTCGCCGAGTCCGGCGGCGAACGCCGCGTGGGCCTCGTCGGCGGCATCGGGAACATCGGCGCGGTGATGGCCGAACTCATCGCCCCGCACTGCGACTCGATGGTGCTCGTCGGCCGCCCCGGCTCGACACGACGGCTCGCGACGGTCGCCGATCGGCTCACCGGCAGCGCCGACATCACGCTCGCCGAGGACATGTCCGCACTGCGGGACTGCCCGATCGTGATCAGCGCCACGAACTCCGCGGAGCCGGTGATCCTGCCCCACCACCTCGCCGACGACCAGAAGGTCCTCGTCTGCGACCTCGCCGTCCCCGGCGACGTGCACCCGGAGGTGACAGGCATGCCGCACGTCACCCTGGTGTCCGGCGGGCGCATCCAGCTCCCCGGGGTCCAGACGCCGCACTTCCCGGGCCTGACCCTGCCGCCCGGAATCCTCTACTCCTGCATGGCCGAGACGATGCTGCTCAGCTTCGAGCCGGAGATGCGCAGCCTGTCCTACGGCGGCCTCACCTCCACCGGCGTGCTCGCGGCACGCGACCTGGCGGCCCGGCACGGGTTCCACCCCGCGCGCATCGTCTGCGACGACATCTCCGTACAGCCGTGGATCGAGGAACGGTCCGGCACCACTACTGAGGAGCGCTTGGGATGACCGCATTGCACACGCGTTTCGCCAGTGCGTGGCACGCACTGCTGGCACACGCGGAACAGGGAACGGACGCACCGGCGATCACGGTGACCCCCACACGGGGCCAGGAGGAGTCCCTGCGCTTCGACACCCTCGTCGAGAACGCGGCGCGCTGCGCGGCGGCCCTCGCCGAACGCGGTGTCGGCCACGGCGACCGGGTGATGCTCTGCCTGCCGACCGGCCATGAGTTCATCACCGCCTTCTTCGGGATCCAGCTGCTCGGCGCCATGCCGACGGCGATCTCCGTGCCGGTGCGGTTCGGCGGTGCCTCCGGCATCGAGGGCCAGCTGAAGGACCTCGCGTCCTACCTGCGACCGGCCGCCGTCATCACCACCGGCGACGTGATCGGGGCCCTGCCCGGACTCGTCGACACCAACCTGGTCGACGGCGAGCAGCTGTACGCACGCGCCACCGCGAGCGACGCGCCCCAGCACCCGATCCGCCTCCCGAAGGGCGACGACCTCGCCCTGATCCAGTGCACGTCCGGTTCGACCGGCCGGCCCAAGGGCGTCACGATCAGCCACGCCAACATGGCCGCCAACTGCGAGCAGTTCGTCACCGCCGCCGGCTGGACCGGGGCGGACACCACGGTCAACTGGGTTCCCCTCTACCACGACATGGGGCTGTTCACCGGAGTCCTGTACCCCGTGTACGTCGGCGGGGACACCGTGCTGATGCCGCCCAGCCGCCTGCTGCGGGCCCCGGCCGACTGGCTGCGGCTTATTAGCGAACACCACGGCGCGGTCTCGGCCGCGCCGAACTTCGCCTTCGGGTACGCCACCGCACGGATCCGCGACGAGGACCTCGAAGGCGTCGACCTGTCCCACTGGCGTGTCTCGATCTGCGGCGCCGAACCCGTCCAGCCCGCCACCATGAGCCGCTTCCACGAGCGCTTCGCCCGCTGGGGCCTTCCGGCCACCATGCCGCTTCCCTCGTACGGCATGGCCGAGGCCTCGCTGATCATCACCACCACCCGGCCCGAGGAGCCGCTGCGCTACGACTCCATCGACCGCAACGCCGCGGCCGCCGACGCCCGCGCGGTCGATGTCGACCCCGGCAGCCCGGACGCGGTGCAGATCGTCGACTGCGGCACTCCCGTGACGGGTACGCACGTGCGCGTCGTGGACGGTGACGGGCAGCCCCTGGGCGAGAACGGCATCGGGCACATCCAGTTCCGCGGCCCCTCGCGCACGCCCGGCTACTTCGAACTGCCCGAGGAGACGGCGGCGACGACCGACGGGGAGGGCTGGTGGAGGACCGGTGACGTGGGCTATCTGCGCGACGGCGGGCTGCGTATCACGGGCCGCTCCAAGGACCTGGTCATCATCCGCGGCGCGAACTACTTCCCGTCCGACTTCGAACAGGCCGCAGAGACCGTGCCCGGGGTCCGCCTGGGATGCGTGATCGCGGTCGGGCACCGGCCCGAGCACGCCGACTCCGAGGAGCTCCACCTGCTGCTGGAGACGGAGCTGGAGAGCGAACGGCACGAAGCGCTCCGGCAGGCGGTCCGCGCCGAGGTCAGCTCGCGCACCGGAGTGGCCCCGGCCCGGATCCACGTCCTGCCGAAGAAGTCCATCCCCAAGACGACCAGCGGAAAGGTGCAACGGGCCAAGGCCCGCCAGATGTTCATCGAGCAGGCGGCCCCAGGAGGCGGCCATGGCTGAGAAGCCGTCGGACGGCGGGCGGCTCGCGCTCACTCTCACCACACCGAAGATCGTGTTCCTGATCATCGCGGCCGCCGCCCCGCTCGCCGCCATGGTCGGCACGGTGCCGCTGGCATTCGCCCTCGGCAACGGCCCCGGTGTGCCCGCCATGTTCGTGTTCGCGGGCCTGACCCTGATGTGCTTCTGCGTCGGCTACGCCGCGATCAGCCGCCGGGTGGTCAACACGGGCGGCTTCTACACCTACATCTCCTGCGGACTGGGCAGGCCGCCAGCCGTGGCCGGCGGACTCATCGCGACCGTCGCCTACAACACGGCGTCCGTGGGCCTTCTGGGCTCCTTCGCCTACTTCACCAAGCTCGCCGCCGCCTCGCACGGGCTCGACCTGCCCTGGGAGATCTGGGCGGCGGCCGGCCTGCTCCTGGTCGCAGTGCTGGGCTACCGCCGGATCGACCTGAGCGTACGGGTGCTGGGCGTGGCCATGTGCTGCGAGGTGGCCATCCTCCTGGTGCTTGCCGCGGCGGTGCTGATCCGGCACGGCGGCGACGCGCTGCCCGGCACGTCGTTCACACCGCACACGCTCTCGAACCCCGGCATCGGCGTCACGATGATGTTCGCGTTCATCTCGTTCATCGGGATCGAGTCGGCGGCACTGTACGGCGAGGAGGCGCGCAACCCGGAACGGAGCGTGTCCCGCGCCACCTACATCGCCATCTCGCTCATCGCCCTCTTCTACGGATTCATGAGCTGGATCGCGGTGGGCGCGGTCGGGCCCGGACACATCCGCAGCGTCGCGGGCACCCAGCTCGGCGACCTCTTCTTCCACCTGAGCGACGACTACCTCACCTCGGCACTCACCACCGTCATGCAGATCCTGCTGTGCCTGAGCCTGTTCGCCAGCTGGCTGGCCCTGCACAACGCGGCGAACCGCTACATGTTCGTCCTCGGCCGCGAGCAGATACTGCCCGGCGCCCTCGGACAGGTGCACGCGCGGCACGCCTCGCCGCACCGGGCGAGCCTGACGCAGTCGGTGTTCAGCCTGGCGGTCGCCGCGGTCTTCGCGATCGCCGGACTCGACCCGTACCTTGGCCTGACCACGAGCATGCTGGGGATCGGCACGCTGGGCATCGTGTTCCTCCAGGCAGTGGCGTGCCTGTCGGTCATCGGCTACTTCCGGCGCCGGCCCGGCCGCCACTGGTGGCGCACCACCCTCGCGCCGGGACTCGGCTTCGCCGGGCTCGTCTTCGCCACGTACCTCGTCGTGAGCAATTTCGCGACCATGACCGGTACGGACAACCCGGTGGTCGCGGCGTTGCCGTGGCTGATCCTGGCCATGGCGGGGCTCGGCGTCGGGTACGCGCTCTGGCTGCGCTCCGCGCGTCCCGGGCGCTATGCCGGCCTGGCCGGTGTGGAGACGAGACAGACGAGGCCGGCCCAGTCCCCGGCCGGGCCGGCCGTACGGCCGGCCGCGGACCGGGTGCCGGCGGGGAGGTGACCATGACCGCCACGACGGCCCGGCAGGAGTGGCCCGACATCGACCCGATGACCTGGGGAGTATGGGACTTCGTGGCGCTGCTGACCGCTCCGGCCACCCGCCCGCCCGCGGGCGCCGCCCGCGCGCCGCGGGCGACGGCACCGGAGCGAGGGGAACCGCGACAGGCCCGCGCGGTGTGACCGGGGCCCGGCCAGACCCCGTGCTCCCCGGCCCCCGGCGGCAAGGCTGTCCACGTGCCCCCCGGCGCACGTGGACACCTTCCGTCCCGTGACCGCCCCCACACCCCGAAAAGACCCGAGTCATCACCGAGGAGACACCCGTGTCCGCTCACCCTCACGACTTCCGGCTCACCGCACAGGAGCTGACGGCGTTCGACCGGAACGGATATGCGGGCCCCTTCACGCTCTACGCGCCCGACGAGATCGAGCGGGAGTGGGCCCGGACCCGCCAGGACCTCCTGGACCGGAGCGGCGCGGTGTACCGGGACGACCCCGAAGGCCAGGACGCGGTGAGCCTGTCCAACTACGACCGGCACCTCGACAACGCCTTCCTCGCCGACCACATCACGCAGCCGCGCATCGTGGACCGGGTGGCCTCCGTGCTCGGCCCGGACGTGCTCTGCTGGCGCTCCGACTTCTTCCCCAAGTACCCGGGGAACGAGGGCACGGACTGGCACCAGGCCGCCACCTTCGCCAACGCGTCCGGCCGTCCGCAGGTCCAGTGGCCGCACGGCACCGGCCCCGGCGGCTGCCTCACCGTCTGGTGCGCGTTCACCGACGCCACCTTCGACACGGGCTGTCTGCAGTTCATCCCCGGCACACACCGCACCATGTACTACGACGAGAACAAGCAGATGAGCTACGACCCGGGCCGGAACATCTCCGTGGTGAAGAACGGCGTCCGGCGCGGCTTCTTCGGCTACGACTACCGCGAACTCCAGATCGACCCGCACTGGCAGCCGGACGAGTCCAAAGCCGTCTCGGTGGAGATGCGGGCCGGACAGTTCGTCATCTTCTGGTCGCGCCTCATGCACGCCTCACGCCCGCACACCGGCCGGACCCGGCAGATGCGCATGGGTTTCTCGGCGCGCTACGTCCCCACGTCCGTACAGGTCTACCCGGGAGCCTCGGAGGTCGAGGAGTACGGCGGCCGGGCCAGCCTGGAGCGCTACGGGACGGTACTGGTCAGCGGCGAGGAGCGGTTCGGCCACAACCGCGTCGCCATGAGCACCACGGCCGGCCACGCCTTCCGGCGCCGCGGCGGCAGGTCCCTCGATTCTTCCGGCCCCCACATGCGAAATACATGAGCGGGCGTGCGGAAAGACCATTTCTCGGCGCATCCCGCGATGGCTAATGTCGAGGTCGTTCCGCCCAACTGCTCATCCCGTTCGTGGAGTCAAGGAAAACGGGACGGGATCTCCGTGCGGAATCGCCGCCGTACCGGCGCAGCCAAGGCGGCGCGGAACGAATCCGTGGAGGAGCTATGGCAGGGCTCGAAGCCCTTCCCCTGGACGCGATCGTCCTGGCCGATGTCGCGCTCGTACTGGTTGCCGGAGCCGTGATGGTGCGCCTTGCCCGGCGGCTGCGACAGCCTCCTGTCGTCGCGGAGATCACCGTGGGGGTCATGCTGGGGCCCAGCCTGCTCGGGCTGCTGCCGGGCAACCTGACCGAGGTGATCTTCCCCCCGCAGGCCCGGCCGGTCCTGGGCATCGTCGCGCAGATCGGGCTGGTCCTCTTCATGTTCCTGGCCGGATGGGAACTGGACCTGCGACGGCTGCGCAGCCGGGGAACAGCGCTGGGCACCATGGCCATGGCGGCCATGGCGGTGCCCTTCGTCCTGGGCCTGGGGGCCGCGGCGGTGATCTACGGCGCGCTCGGATCCGGCGGCACCGACCGCACCGCCTTCATGCTCTTCCTGGCAACCGCCTTCTCCATCACGGCGTTCCCGGTACTGGCCCGCATCATCAAGGACCGCGGACTGGCCAGCACCCGGGTGGGCGCGCTGGCCCTGACCTGCGCCGCGATCGGCGATGTCACCGCATGGTGTGTCCTGGTACTGGTCGTGGCACTGGCCGGCTCGGGCGGTGTCCTCGACTTCGTCACCGTCGTCGCACTGACCGCCGTGTTCGGGGCCGTCATGGGCCTGGTCGTGCGTCCCCTGCTCGCGTCGGTCCTGCGCAAGGTCTCGGGCCCGACGCAGTGGGTCCTGATCAGCGCCGGAGTGTTCCTCACGTCGGTGGCCACCACCTGGATCGGCATCCACGCCATCTTCGGCGCGTTCGCCTTCGGACTGGTGATGCCCCGCCACGGACCCCAGTGGCAGACGGTGTCCGCCCCGATGGAACGCACGACCGCCCTGCTCCTTCCCGTGTACTTCGTGGTCACCGGACTGGCCGTGGACATCAACGGCCTGGGCGCGGCAGGACTGTCGGTCCTCGCGCTGGTGGTGGCGGTGGCCGTCATCGGCAAGTTCGCCGGAGCCTCGCTCCCGGCGCGGCTGTGGGGCATGCCCTGGCGGGAGGCATGCGCCTTCGGCGCCCTGATGAACACCAGGGGACTGACCGAGATCGTGATCCTCGGCATCGGCCACGACCTCGGGCTGATCGGCCCCGAACTCTTCACCGTCATGGTGCTCATGGCGCTGATCACCACGGCGATGGCCGGACCCGTCCTGCACAAGCTGGGCATGGACCAGGCCGGCCCGCCCCATCCGCCTCCCGTCCGACCGGCCCGCGACGAAGAGCCGGTTCTGAGCCGGTAACCCCTGGCCCTCACCGAACGGAGAACCATGCGTACTCCACGCCTCTTCGGCTACCAGCAGCTTCCCGACGGAGCCATCATGATCACCCGCCGATGCCGCACCACCCGCGTCGTGCGCGGCAAGGAGCAGGTGTCCGCACTGCTGTCGGCTCTCCGGAGCGAGGACGCCCAGACGGTCCTCTCCCGCTACGCGGGCCCCGCGCGCGAGACGCACACGACGTGACCGCCCCCGGCCCCACCGCATACCAGGTGGAAGGCGCCGCGGTCCGGCTCGCCCGGCACCTCGCCGGCACCGAGATCGACGGCCTGCTGAGCTGGTCCTGCCAGCAGGACGACGTCACGATCGAACTGCCCGGGATCTCCCTGAGGGTCGGACTCCACCACCTCCAGGATGCGGGAAGCCTCCGCTTCTGGGCCGTGCCCCACGGCCCCGGCCACACCCGCACATGGCTGCGCCGCATGCCCGCCACCGCCACCTCCAAGGACGTCGCGGCCCGGATCGTGTCCGACGCACAGGCCGTCTACCACGAGTTCCGGCGAGGGGAGGCCCAGCACACCCCGTCGTGACCGCCGACCCGCCCGGCGTCATCAACGGCGCCTTGCCGCACCGCCGTTCACCGGCCCGGCCCACCGGCCCGACCGCCGTCGGCGACCGTACCCCTGCCCCGCAGACGAGAGACTCCCGATGAAGACCGGTATCGCCCTGGTGCGCCATCCGCTGACGCAGTTCTCCTACGAATCGGTGCCCGCCGACCTCGGCATGTGGCTGCTGTGCCACGAGACGAAGAGCCAGATCCGCCGCACCAGCGGCGGTGCGGCCCCCGAGAGGATCACCGCCTACGAGCACTACGAGACCAACGATCTCGTCGACCACGACGCGGCACGCATCATCGAGACGTCCGACTGCCGCGGCATCATCGCCCTGTCCGAGGTGGACATGCTCCGCGCGGCCCAGCTGCGCACCCACTACGGCATACCGGGGCTGAAATACCCGACGGCCCTCCGGTTCCGCGACAAGGCCGCCATGAAGGAACACCTGCGCGCGGCCGGCCACCAGGTCCCCTCCCACCTCGTGGTCGACAGCGGCCTCGACCTGAAGAAGGCCGCCGACACCTTCGGCTACCCCTTCGTCCTCAAGCCCCGGATGGGCGGCGGATCGATCGGGGCCCAGATCGTGCGCGACGCCTCCCAGCTGCGCGAGGTGCTCGCCAAGGGGCTGCGCACCAACTTCTACACCCCCGCCCACCTGGAGGCGGAGGAGTTCGTCGAAGGCGACCTCTACCACGTGGACGGACTCGTCCTGGACGGTGCCGTGTGCCTGCTCACCGTCAGCCGCTACCGGTCGGACATCCTGGAGTTCTCCACGGTGGTCTCCACCCGGATGGTCGACCAGAACACCCCGCGCGCCCGGGAGATGAAAGTGTTCACCACCGGTGTGCTCGCCGGGCTCGGACTGCTGGAGCGGGGCACCCACAGCTACTTCCACTGCGAGGCGTTCGCCACACCGGGCGGGCCCGTGCTGTGCGAAGTCGCCGCACGGCCCGGCGGGCTGGGCATCGTCGACCAGGTGGACACCTACACCGGCCTCAGCACCTTCGAGCTGCTGCTGGCCGCCACCTTCGGCGACAAGGTCCCCGAACCCTTCGCCGACACCAGCGGCCCCCTGGTCGGATGGGTCGGTGTGCCCAAGGGCTGCGATCCCGAGGTGGTCCGCCGGGGCGTGCCCGCCGCCCACCTGGCAGGCGGGCGGATACACAACACCGCCGCGTCCGGGCAGCAGATCTCGTCCGTGGACCTCGACGGATTCGTGCTCATGCGCAGCCACGACGAGCAGGAACTCGACGCCCTGCTGGGCGCCGCGGTGGCCCGCGTGGCACAGGAGGCGCGCCGTGCCGCCTGAGAACCCCGCAACCCCGAGCGCCGACGCCGGCCGGAAGGACGCCGCATGACCCTCACATCGCACCAGGCGGAAACGGCCGCGCGACCGCGGGTCCGTGCCCTCGCCGCCTACTACGCCGCCGCGCTGGCCATCCGGGTCTCCGACGCGGGCATGCCGGTGGCCGTCGTACTGGTGACCCTCGACGGGCTCGGCCGCGGCGGTGCCGCCTTCGCGGGCCTGCTGGCGGCCTGCCTGACGTTTCCGCACATGCTGGGCCCGCTGTCGGCGCGGGCGGTCTCGCTGCTGCCCTCGGCCCGCAGCGGCCTGGTCACGGCGTTCGCCCTGTTCGCCGTGTCCTTCCTGGCCGCCGGAGTGTTCCTGCACCAGGGCAACCCGCTGCCGGCCGCGGCGGCCCTCCTGGTGACGGGGTTCTGCGGGCCGATCGCCACCGGAGCGCTCAGCAGCCATCTCGGCGCACTGCTGCCCGACGAACAGCGCGCCCAGCGGCGCGCGCAGTCCGCCGACTCGCTCACGTACGCCGTCAGCAACAGCGTCGGCAACTCGCTGGTCGGCGCGGTCGCGGCCCTGCTGTGGCCGCTGGCGACCGTGTTCGTGCTCGCGTCCCTGGCGGCACTCGCCTCGCTGCTCGTCTCCTTCATGCCCCTGGAGGAGACCGGACGCATCGCGCGGGGACAGGCGTCCATGAAGAACGTTCTGCTGGCCACGGTACGGATCCGGCAGCTGCGGGCCATCAGCATCATCACCTACGGCAACTTCATCGGCTACGCCGCCCTGGTCGTGCTGTCCACCAGCTTCGCCCGTGAACGCGGCCTGCCCGCTTCGACGGGCCCGCTGCTGCTCTCGGTCATGGGCGCGGGTTCCCTGCTCGTCGCCGGATGGTTCGTGGTGCGGCCGCTCGACTTCGACGTGGTCAGGACGGCGAAGTGGTGTGCCATGGGCGGCGGCGCCGCCATGGTCGTACCCGCCTTCGGCGACGTCTGGGTGACCGCGGCGGCCTTCCTGGTGGTCGGCGGATGCCAGGCACTGCTCAACACCGCGGCGCTCGCCGTGCGCCGGGAGGCCTCACCGCCCGAACTGCGCGAGTCGGTCTTCGTCACCATGGCCGGGATCAAGATCGGCATGGGCACGCTGGGCCTGGCCCTGGCCGGACTGCTCCCCTCCCACGCGATGAGCTACGGCTTCGTCGCCGCCGGGGTGCTCACCATCGTGGCGGGCGCCGTGCCCCGGAGCGCGAAGTGAACCTGATCCGCGTCAACGGAGCCGAACCCCAAAACGGCCTGGTCCCCGCCGACACCCTGGAAGGCATCGGCGCCCGGATCGTCAGCCAGCTCTTCACCGGCCTGTACGAATACGGCGCCGACGGCGAGATCCACCCGGCCATGCTCGACCGCCTGGACAGCGCGGACGACCGTCACTACACCGTCAGGCTCCAGCCCGGCTGGACCTTCACCGACGCCACCGCCGTCACCGCGCACAGCTACGTCGACGCGTGGAACTACGCGGCCCTGTCCACCAACCACCAGGGGCAGCGCAGCTTCTTCGCACCCGTCCAGGGCTACGAGGACGTGGCCGCGGACCCGCCACGGGCCACCACCCTGTCCGGACTGACCGTCCTGGACGACCTGACGTTCACCATCACCCTGCGCGCCCCGGACCGCGACTTCCCCCGCAGTCTGGGATGCCTGCCAGCCCGCCCCCTGCCCCGGGCCTTCTTCGAACGCGGCAGCCACGCCTTCGGACAGAGCCCCATCGGCAACGGCCGCTACATGCTGGCCGGCCCGGACGCCTGGCACCACGGCCAGCACCTCACCGCCGTGGCCAACCCGGACTACCGGGGCCCCTTCCGCCCCCGCAACGACGGCCTGGTCTTCGTCTTCTACGACAGCCTCGTCACCGCCCACGACGACCTGCGCTCCGGTCACCTCGACGTCCTCGACAGCATCCCGGACAGCCTGCTGAGCACCCGTCCGGGACACCGCGGCCGGCAGACCGTCACCACCCCCGTCGCCCTCAACTGCCATCTGGCCATCCCCTGCGCCCTGCCCGGCTTCACCGGGGAGGAGGGCAGGCTGCGCCGGGCCGCCCTGTCGCAGGCCATCGACCGCCCCCACCTGACCAGCCACGTGCTGCACGGCGCCCGTTCACCGGCCCGCGACTTCGTCGGCCCCGCGGTACCCGGCGGCGGGGTCGAACTCGCGGGAAGCGGCGTCCTGCGGTTCGACCCGGCCGCGGCCCGGGCGCTGTGGGCCGAGGCGGAACGCCACGCGCCCCTGCGGGAGACCTTCACCGTCGCGTACCACAGCAGCGGCGGATACGACCGGTGGGTCACGGCCCTGTGCCGCCAGGTGCGCGACGTGCTCGGGATCGACGTCGGAACCGAGGTCCATCCGACCTTCAAGAGCATCCGCGACCGGATCGCCCGCGGGGACATGCGGTCGGCCTTCCGCACCGGCTGGCGGGGCGACTATCCCTCACAGATCAACTTCCTGGATCCGCTGTTCACCGCCGGAGCCCCGGGCAACGAGGTCGGCTACGCCTCCGAACGCTTCGAGACCGCGCTCGGCAGGGCCAAAGCGGCCCGGAACCCCGGGGAGTTCACCTCCTGGGCCCGCCGGGCGCAGGAGATCCTGCTCGAGGACCTGCCGGTGATCCCCCTGTGGGACCACCGCCACACCGGCGGGCTCGGCGAGGGGGTCTCGGCCGCCTTCACCTGGAACGGCATGCCCGACTACCCCCACATCACCAAGCGGGCACCCCGCCCGTCCACGATCATGCAAAACGCATAAACGCGGGTGCGGAACAACCATTCCGTGACGCGACTGCCGGAGATTAGTGTCGGAATCGTTCCGCAGAACGTTGTGTCACTTCGATTCCAGAATCCTTCTCATTCGTACATCGGAGGTGCGGAATGAGTGCCGAAGCAGATATTCCGGAGTCCAGAACGGTGCATTCATCCGCTCTGGAGACCTATGAAACCGCCTCGCCGAGTCCCCGGTTCCGCGGTGCCGAACAGTCCGGTCCGGACAACGACGTCTGGGGTGCCGGCGATCCGGTGAAGCTGGGGCTGTAACCGGCAACAGGCAATACCTGAACTCTGCATCTACACACAAGGAGAGTAGACGTGACGATCGAAACCATGTCCCCGGCGGTAACCATGCGGGAGACCGCTGTTGCGCTCGTGGCCCGCGGAAACGTACCCGGGCCCTACGTGGACAGGGATGAAGTCGCCCGTATCGACCGCATGATCGCGCACCACCGGCTGAACATCGACGAGAGCATGAAGACCGCCAAGCGGCAGTACTCGGCGGAGCACTACGTCCGCACCACCGCCCTGCTGCCCAACGAGCTCGTCGCCGAGCTGCGCGGCGAGGCGAGGCGGCTCGCCGAACTCAACACCCGCCGCATCGACATCACCGTCCCGGTCACCGGGAACACCCCGCGCAAGCTGGGCAGCCTGCCCAACTCGCTCTTCCAGGAGCACAGCAAGCTGTTCACCGCGCTCTACAACTCCTCGGAGTTCCGCTCCGTGCTCTCGGACGCGGTGGGCAGCCCGGTCCTCGACGCGACCTTTGAGGACGAGAAGATCACCGGAACGCACCAGAACCGGGCGGGCGACACGCACGGCTGGCACTGGGGCGACCACGAGTTCGCCTTCATCTTCATCGCGGAGGCCCCGTCGATCGAGCACGGCGGCATGCTGCAGTCCGTGCCGCACACCATCTGGGACAAGGAGAACCCGGCCGTCCACGAGCACCTGGAGGCCGGAAACATCCGCACCTACTACCACGGCGCAGGCGAGTCGTACTTCTTCAAGACGGACACCAGCCTGCACCGGACCGTCCCGATCCAGAGCGAGGGCGTGGAGCGGATCATCATCAACCTGACCTTCGCCAGCGTCAAGGACTGGCTGGAGGAGAAGTCCTACGAGACCACTCAAGCCGTCTACACGGACTGAGAGACCAGAGATGACGAAGATCCTCTTCGCCGGGGAGAGCGACTGCGAGGAGAACCCGGGAGGGCACGATCTGCGGGCCACTCTGGTTCCCCAGGACGTCCGGCGCTACGTCGAGTGCGGGTTCGAGGTCGTCATCCAGCAGGGCCTGGGCGAGGGCATCGGCTACCTGGACCGCCACTACGAGCTGGAAGGCGCGCGGGTCGAACCGTACCCCTCCTGCTACGGCGGCAAGGACCTCGTGGTGAAGCTCAAGGGACCGTCCGCGGCCGAGATCGCGCAACTGTCCCACGGCACCACGCTGTTCTCCATGGGACACCTCTACTGCTTCCCCGAGCGGGAGCGGCTCCTGAGGCAGAAGGGCGTCCGCCTCATCGGGATGGAGACGGTGACCGACCAGCAGGAGCCCTCGGCGGCCTACCTGGCCGGCATCGCCGCCGGATCGGCGGTCGACCCGTCCGCGCTCGGTCCCCGGCCCGAGGTCGTGCTCGACCCGTCGGCATCGCAGGAGTACGTCAACGGACTGCTGCGGGGCCTGATGCGCTACGGACGCAAGCCCCTCAAGGTCCGCTGCGCCGACACCGCCGCCCCCGGCGACCCCACGACGGCCGCACCCGCGTCGGCTGTGCTGACCGTCGACCACACGGGAACCGCGATCGTCTCGCCCCGGGGCGACACGGCCCGGCTCGGCGAAGAGGATCTGCCCTTCGGCCGCGAAGGCCTGCTGGCAGAGGAACGCGACAAGCCCGTCCGCGCCATCGGCCAGATCCGCGAGGTCGGAATCGGAGGCACCAAATACGGCCTGGACCTGTACCGCTCCCGCAACGGCGGCCAGGACCCGGAGGTCCTGGTCCTCGGATACGGCAACTGCTCCATGGGAGCGTTTGAGCATCTGCGCGCCGAACGCGTCGACTTCACCGTCCTTGGTCGGCCGCAGACGGCACAGGAGGAACTGCCCGGCCGCCTGGCATCGGCCCGGCTGGTCGTCAACGGGGCCGAGACACCCGGGCAGAAGGAATTCATCCTCACCCGCCGCAACGCCGAACAGGACACCCCCGCCGGAGCCGTCGTCATCGACCTCATCGGCGGCTCCCCGGCGCTGCGCTCGCCCGTGGAGTCGTTCGAGTGGACGACCTTCCTGCCGGACATCCATTTCGAGAGGAACGGCCGGTTCTTCGCAGGGCTCTGGGGCTGGGACATGTACTACTCGATGCACGCAACGGCCCTGGAGTACAGCAGACGCATAGCCAAGGTGCTCGCTTCCGGTGAGTGCTACGCGAAATCCCTCGACGACTTCGCAGCCGACTATGCTTACGCCCTTCAGCTGGAGGGCAGTTCCGCGGAATGAGAGCGGCCGAAGGCCCGTAGGAATGCTTCCTGCCTTCCCCGCGGACGGGCACGACGAGGAGTCGAAGAGGAATGCAGGCACTGGACAGAACCCAGCTCGTGAAGGAATTCCAGGAGCTGGGCCTGCGGGACGGCATGACAGTCATCGTCCACGCGTCGTTGTCCTCGTTCGGACAGGTGGAGGGCGGCGCACCGGCCGTGGTGGCCGCACTGAGAGCGGCGCTGGGCCCGGAAGGCACCGTCGCGGTACCGGCGTTCACCCCGTCGGTGCGCGACCCCTTCCCCGAGGTGGCGGGCCCCGGTGACGAACTGGTGAGCCGGGGCCGCGACCAGGTACCCGCGTTCCACCCCGGCATGCCGACCGAAATGGGCGCGATTCCCAACGCCGTCCTGGCCGTCCCGGGCTGTCTGCGCAGCAGCCACCCGCAGGTGTCCGTCGCGGCCGTGGGACCACACGCGCGGCGGATCACGGCGCAGCAGAGCCTCGGCTACGCGGTGGGGGAGCGGTCCCCGTTCGGCACGCTCCGGGAACTCGGCGCCAGCATCCTGCTGCTCGGAGTGGGACACAACAGGAACTCGTTCCTCCACCACGCCGAGGGGATGGCCGCCGCCCACCGCCGCAAGCGCCGCCGCTTTCCGTATCTCCTGGGCGGAGAGCGGGTCTGGGTGGAGACCGGGGACGTCGGTGACGACAACGGCATGTTCTTCCCCACCGTCGGAGCCGAGTACGAGGACCTGCACCAGGACACCGGCCTGCGGACACGCACCATCGGAGAGGCCCCGTGCAGGCTGATGCCGAGCGTTGCGTTCGTGGACTTCGCGCACCGCCGCCTCGCCGAGCTGCTCGCGCAGTCACCGCGTCCCACGCCGGCACCGTCCGCGATCTGATCGCGGCAGTCATGCGATGAATACGCAAGGGAGTGACGGCGATCGTGAACATCGAGAACGAGCACGGGCTGCGGATCCTGCAGGTGGGGGCCGAGGAAGCGCTGGAGCGCGACTGGCACGAGGAGCGGCCGGACGCCGACGTGGTGCGCGTCACGGACCCCGATGTCACGGCAGCCGCCTCCCTGGAAGCGGCGGGCTTCGTCGTCAAGCCCCGGTGGATGACCTGGATCGCCCCCGCGTACGCGAGCGAGGACGAGTTCTTCCAGCGGATGTCCCGCCGCTCCCGCCGCAGCGCCCGCAACAGCGCCGGCATCCTTCTCGACAGGGGGATCGCGCCGGTGCTGCGTTCGCCGCTGACGGTGGCGGACCTGGACAGATTCCTCGGCATGTACGAGGCCCACGTGGCCACCCTGCGCAACGGAATCCCGTTCGCCCGCAGGATCCGGGACAGCCTGGTGGCGGAGCTGGACCGCTACTACCTGGTGGAGGCCCTCGACCGCGGCGGTGACGTGGTCGGCGCCTGCCTCTGCGAGACCGACGCCGAGGCATCCATCGTCCGTATCCGCTTCACCGCCCTGAGCTCCGGCGAACGCGACGGCAACCTCGCCCGCACGCTCTATCTCACCGCTTTCGGCGAAGCGCGCGAGAACGGGATCCGATGGGTCTCCCTGGGCAGCGACCCCAGCACCTACGGCCACCTCGTCCAGCCCGGACTCTTCGTCTTCAAGAGCCGGTTCGGGTTCTTCCCGGTCCCGATGGGGTTCCTGCGGCCGGATCTGACCGGCCACTACACGGCCAACGACGCGGAACGCGCACTGCGCCTGTCCACACTCTCCGACCCCAGCCTCTTCATCGGCTACGAGGGCCCGCCGCCGGAGCTGTCCGGTGCCGGACCCGGCCAGCTCGCCGAAGGCCCGGACGGGCACCCCGCCCCGCCCGTCGCCCTGCGCATGGAAGTGCTCACCCACGACGAGGACACCGACATCGCGCCGTACCACGCGAAGTACCTGACCCGGTCGACGCTCCGGGTGATCAGGCCGGACGGGGCCTCGCCGCTCCCGCGGTACGCCCGGTCCGTGGCGGTGTGAGTCCGGGCGCGGCCCGCGCCCGGCCACGTACGCACCAGGACGACGGCGCCACCCCGCTTCCCGGGGTGGCGCCGTCGCCCGTGCGGCCCTTCGTCAGGGCAGCACCACCACCTGAGCGGCGTGGGTCAGCCCCGCGCCGAACCCGACGAGCAGGGCCAGGCCGCCGCGGGCCACCGCCCCGGAGGACAGCAGGTGGTCCAGGGCCAGCGGGATCGAGGCGGCCGAGGTGTTCCCGGCCGTGACGACATCCTTGGCGACGACCGTGTGCGGCGCCAGGTCCAGGGACCTGGCGGCCGCGTCGATGATGCGGGCGTTGGCCTGGTGGGGGACGAACGCGGCGAGGTCGCCGGCCTCCACGCCCGCCTCCGCCAGGGCCTGCCGGGAGATCTCCGGCACGGTCCGGGTCGCCCAGCGGAACACCTCGGGCCCGGCCATCCGCAGATACGGCCAGGGAGCCTGGCCGTCCCGGACGTCCAGCCAGCTGTGGTCGTGGGCGATCATGTGGTGCTGCTCGCCGTCCGACCCCCAGACGGCCGGACCGATCCCCGGGGTCCGGGACGGGCCGACCACCACGGCCCCCGCGCCGTCGCCGAAGAGGAACGCGGCACCGCGGTCCGTCGGATCGACGATGTCACTCATCTTCTCGGAGCCGACCACCACGACATTGCGGGCGTCGCCGGAGCGGACCAGAGCGTCGGCCAGCCCCAGGGCGTAGGAGAAACCGGAACAGGCGGCGCTGATGTCCAGGCTGCCCGCGCCACGCGCCCCCAGCAGAGCGGCGACACGCGGCGCTGCGGCCGGTGCCTGCTGCAGGAAGGACATGGTCGCAACCAGCACCATGCCGACATCGGCCGGCTGGATGCCCGCCTGTGCCACGGCCTTGCGGGCCGCCTCCGCCGCCATCGTGACAACCGTTTCGTCCGGCCCCGCGAACCGCCGGGAGGCAATGCCGGAACGTCGGCGGATCCACTCGTCACTGGAGTCGATACGGGCACAGATCTCGTCGTTGCCCACCACGCGGGCGGGCCGGTACACGCCGGTCGCGAGGATGCGCGCCCCGGGCGGGCGCTCGGGCAGCCGCAGCCCGCCCATCACGCCTCCGCCCCGGCGGACGTCGCGGCGGGTACGCCCACGACGGGCAGGGCACCGTCTTCGTAGCGCCGCCTGCACGCCTGGCGCTGCACCTTTCCGCTGGATGTCTTCGGCACGGACCCGCGCCGCACGACGAGCACCTCGTCCGGGGTGATCCGGTTCCGCTCCCGTACGGCGTCGTGCACCCGACGGCATATCTCCCCGGCCCCCAGGGAGTTGAGCAGCCGGCCGTCGGCCTCGACGACCACCACGAGCCGCTCGCGCTCACCGTCCTCGCTGGAGAAGGCAGCCGCACAGTTCGGGTGCGCGCCCGGCACGGCCTGCTCCGCGGAGAGCTCGATGTCCTGCGGGTAGTGATTGCGCCCCTTGCGGATGATGACGTCCTTCACGCGCCCGGTGACGAACAGCTCGCCCTCACGCAGGAAACCGAGGTCCCCGGTGCGCAGATGCGGTGTGCCGGACAGTTCCGGGTCCGCGATCCGGGCCCGGAACGTCCCCTCGCTCGCCTCGCGGCGGCCGTGGTAACCGCCCGCCACACAGGGGCCGTCGACCCAGATCTCGCCGACCTGCCCGTCCACCAGGAGCCGGCGCGTGAGCGGATCCACGATCCGTACCCGGGTACGGCCGACCGTACCGCCGCTGCCCACCAGGGGGACGGCGTCGGCGGCACGGTCACCGACGGGCTGCGCGGTGCCGTTGCGCAGCGCCTCGGCGGACAGCCACAGCACGGAGGGCTCCCGGTCCTGGCGGGTGCCGGTCGCCTTCAGGGTGTTCTCCGCCAGACCGTAACCCGGGCACATGGCCCGCGGGTCGAAACCGTGCGGCGCGAAGGCGTCGGCGAACGAGCGGACGGTGGCCCAGCGCACCGGCTCGGCCCCGTTGGCGGCCACCCGCCAGCGGGAGAGATCACCGACGGCACCGGTCCTGCCCTCCGCGGCGGCCCGTACGCACAGCTCGTAGGCGAAGCTGGGCGCGGCGGCATGCGTGCCACCGAACCGGGCGAGCGCCTCCAGCCAGCGGGCAGGGCGGCGGATGAACGCCTCCGGGGCCATCAGGTACGAGGGGATGCCCGCCCACAGCGGCATGACCACCCCGAAAAGCATGCCCATGTCATGGAAGAGCGGCAGCCAGTTGACCACGGCGCCGTCCTGCCCGCACGGCCACAGCTCGTCGGTCTCGGCCACGTTCGCCACGAAGTTGGCATGGCTGACCATGACACCCTTGGGGTCGCCGGTGGACCCGGACGTGTACTGGAGCAGCGCGATGTCCTCGGAACCCGGCAGGGTCGGCCCGACGGCGTCCGGGTCGTAGCGCAGGGTGTCGGTGGCGAGCAGCGTCAGACCCTCCAGCTCCGGCATCCCCCCGAAGCGTTCGCGTAGCTCACACGCCACCTCCGCGGTGGTCAGCACGGTCGAGGTCCCGGCGTCGTCGGCGATCCTGCGGAGCCGCTCGACCTCCTCGCGGCGCCGTGGCACCTGGACCGGCGCACCGGCCACCCGCGCGTACATGCACCCCAGCAGGGTCCGGACGAACTCCAGACCGGAGGGGTACAGCAGCACGGCACTGCTCCCCGGCAGCCCCCTGGCCGCGAACGCCGCCGCCCGCATGCGGGCATCGCTGTGGAGACGGCCGTAGGTGAGCGTCTCGCCGGGCTCCTCGCCGTTGCGCAGAAAGACATAGGCGGTCTGGTCGGGCTGCCTCTCGCTGCGCAGCCGCAGGGCGTCCGCCAGGGTGTGCACGTCCACGGTCGAATACGGTCCTGTGATGGTCACGGGTCGGATCTCCTCATGCATGCGGGGAATTCGAGCGGGGGAGAGGCCGCCGGGGCCGCAGCCCTCAGCGCGCCATGGGCGCCGCGGCAAGCGTCTGCTCCACTGCCGCCAGGACATTCCTCGTCGCCACCGCGGCGGCCGGAACGACACCGGCCATGAGGAGATATCCGTGCACCAGGCCCGGAGCGGGCACATGGTGCACCGCGACACCGCCGTCGGCCATACGCACCGCCAGTTCGACACCTTCGTCGTGCAGCGGATCGAACTCGGCCGTGCCGATCACCGTGGGCGGCAGCCCGCGGTGATCGGCGTTCAGCAGGTCGATCGCCGGATCGGCACGGTGCGCCGGGTCCGGCACGTACTGGTCGTAGTACCAGCGCAGATCGTCGGCCTCCGAGAGATATCCCGAGCCGTACTCACGGACGGACTCCGACCGCAGATACGGATCGGCTGGCGGGTACACCAGCAGCTGCGCGGCGAAACCGACGCCGCCGGCATCGCGGTGGTGCATCGAGATCCCCAGGGCCAGGGCCCCGCCCGCACTGTCCCCGGCGATGACATGGCGGCGCCCGGGGAAGGCGCGGTCGGCCCACTCGGACGCGGCGATGCCGTCCCGCAGCGGACCGGGATGAGGATGCTCCGGCGCACGGCGGTAGTCGACCGAGACGACGACCGCGCCCAGCACGGAGGCGATCCGGCGGCAGACCGGATCGTGGGTGTCGACGTCCCCGACCGTCCAGCCGCCCCCGTGCAGGTACGTCACAAGACGCCCCCGGTCGGTGGGCGGCAGATACGTCCGGACGCCGAACTCCCC
This sequence comes from Streptomyces sp. NPDC058195, assembly GCF_042883525.1. Lineage (NCBI taxonomy): Bacteria > Bacillati > Actinomycetota > Actinomycetes > Kitasatosporales > Streptomycetaceae > Streptomyces > Streptomyces sp. NPDC058195. The sequence goes on along the minus strand of NZ_JBHVVM010000025.1, from coordinate 45,677 downwards.
GTCGCCGCTGCCGATCAGCCGGTCCTCCGTGCCGATCTCCGTGTCCCGCGCGGCCTCGCCGCGCACATGGGCCACCTGCGCGGCGTAGCGCTCGCGCAACTGCGCCACGGGGAGCGTGCGCGCCGGTGGGGGTCGGCCGCCCGCCTGCCACGTGATCAGGGCGCGGACGAAACGGTCCATGGCCAAGAGGGCTCTCCTTGAGTCACACCAGCGGAGGATTCAGCGGTTTGAATCCGCGCAGCCGGCTGTACATGTGGTACGGGTACGGCGCGGTGACCGAACTGGCCTTGTCAAGCCGGGACAACTGCTCGGTCTCCAGCTGCCAGCCGATCGCGCCCAGGTTGTCCCGCAGCTGCCCCTCGTTGCGCGCACCGATGATGACTGTCGCCACTGTCGGCCGGGTCAACAGCCAGTTGAGCGCCACTTGGGGAACCGTCCGGCCCGTCTCGGCCGCGATGTCGTCGAGCACGTCGACCAGGTCGTAGAGCCGCTCGTCGTCGATGGGCGGCGCGGCCGCCGCCGTACGGTGCAGACGGCTCGCCTCGGGCAGCGGCTGGCCGCGGCGGACCTTCCCGGTCAGCCGTCCCCAGCCCAGAGGGCTCCACACCACCGCGCCGATGCCCTGGTCGTGGGCGAGCGGCATGAGCTCCCACTCGTAGTCACGCCCGGCGAGCGAGTAGTAGACCTGGTGCGCCACGTACTTGGCGAAGCCGTGCCGGTCGGCGGCGGCCAGCGACTTCATCAGCTGCCAGCCGGCGAAGTTCGAGGCCCCCACGTAACGGATCTTCCCGGAGCGCACCAGGTCGTCCAGGGCCGCGAGCGTCTCCTCGACCGGGGTTCCGGCGTCGAAGACGTGCAGCTGGAACAGGTCGATGTGGTCGACACGCAGCCGGCGCAGGGAACCCTCGACCGCCTTGATCAGCCGGGACCGCCCCGAGCCCATCTCGCCGGGATCGGATCCGGTGGGTGTGCCCGTCTTGGTGGACAGCAGCACCCGGTCCCGGCGCCCCGCGATCGCGGAGCCGAGCAACTCCTCCGACTTGCCTTCCGAATACACATCCGCGGTGTCGAACATCGTCACACCCGCGTCCAGACAGATGTCGACCATGCTCCGCGCCTGCTGTTCGCCGGTGTTGCCCCAGGCGCTGAACAGGCTGCCGCGGCCACCGAACGTGGCCGCGCCAAGGCTCAGGACCGGAACATGCAGGCCGGACGCTCCCAGCCGTCGGTACTCCATGACCCTCTCCTCTCCAGGGCTTGTGCGGTCACCAGTCGATGAGCGTCAGGGAGACGGAGAACCCGCCGCCCATGCCGAGCAGCAGAACCCGGTCCCCCCGGCGCAGCGCCCCGGAACGGGCCGCCTGGTCGAGGGTCAGCGGGACCGACGCGGAACCGACGTTGCCGAACTCGCTGACCGTGCGGTGCAGCGTCGCGCGCGGCAGGTCGAGCCTCGACCACAGGTCGTCGAGCATGACCCCGTTGGCCTGGTGCGGGACGACATGGGCGATGCCGTCCGGCAGCACCTCGCACTCGTGCAGGAACTCCTTCACGAGACCGGGCACCGTGTTGATGATGAAGTCCCGGACGGTGCGCCCCTCCATCGAGAAGTACTGCAGACCCGCGTCGTGTGCGGCCGGGTCATGCGGCTGCCGGCTGCCGCCCGCCGGAACGACGACGAGATCGGACATGTCGCTGTACATGTGGAACGCCGTCGTGCGGATCGTGCGGCCGGTGCCGGCCGGGCCGATGACCGCGGCACCGGCGCCGTCGCCGAACAGGATCACGGTCTTCCTGTCGGCCGGATCGAGGATCTGCGAGTACAGGTCGGCACCGATGACCAGCCCGTAGCCACCGGACCTGGCGATGATCCCGTGGGCCACGTCGAGGGCGAACGAGAAGCCCGCGCAGACCGCGTTCACGTCGAACGCCGAGACGCCCCGCGCGGCCCCGCCCAGGTTCTGGTGCACGAAGACCGCCGTCGCCGGCTGCTTGTGGTCCGGGGTCGAGGTCGCGACGACGATGGTGGACAGCTGGTCCGCGGTGATCCCCGCATCCTGCAGTGCCCGGCGCGCGGCACAGGTGGCGAGATCGGAGGTGGCCTGGCCCGGTCCGGCCCAGCGGCGCTCCCGGATGGCGGTCTTCCGTACGATCCAGGCGTCGTCGACCCCGGCGGGCGTTCCGACCTCGGTATTGGACACCACACGGTCCGGGACGTACGACCCGGTGCCGAGTATCGCGACAGGTGCTGAAGGCACAGGCATGGGCGGACTCATTCCGTGACGTCGGCGGGCAGGACGAAGTCCGTGGTGGCCTCGGGCCACTCCGGAACCGACTCGATCTCCAGCACCGCCGCGGTCAGCGAGTAGCCGCCGCCGGCGCTGACCAGGAGCACCAGGTCGCCTTCACGGACATGCTTCTTCTCCACGAGCCGCGCCACGCCCGCGAGCAGGTCGCCCGCGCCCAGGTGCCCGGTGTAGCGGCCCCAGTCCATCAGCGAGCGGTCGGCCGTGATGCCCAGGGGCTGGAGGAACTGAACGTCCATCAGGCCGTGGCCCATGTTGGGCATCAGGATCTTGGCGAAGTCGTCCAGCTTGTGCCCGGTCTTCTCGAGCACCGAGCGGACGATGTCCTGCAGCGCCACCTCGCAGCGCTGCAGCACCGACTCCTTGCCGACCTTGGCCAGGTACGACTTCTTGGGCTCGCGCAGGTCGTCGACCTTGGGCTGCGGGGCGGTGGTGAACGGGTGGTTGCCGCGGTGCAGCGGCTCCAGCGAGGCGTCGGTGTGCGACTCGATGGCGTGGATGCGGGCGAAGCCGCCTGCGGTGGACAGGACCATGGCCGTGGCGCCGTCACCGACGACGATGCCGTACGCGCCCCGCCACCGGTCCATGCCGGGCAGGCAGAACCGGTCCGACGTGGTGACCATGGCGCTCGTCCCGCGGCCGGCCTGGAGCTGGGACACCGCCAGGTCCAGCGCGACCATGCCGCCGTTCGACAGCTGCTGCACGTTCACCGCGAAGGCCCCGGTGACGCCCAGCTCCCGCTGGATGTACGGACCGGAGGTCCAGCAGTAGTCGCGGCCCTGGTGGTAGACCGACGCGTGCACGAGCAGGTCGAGCTGGCCGCCCACCATGTGCGCGGCGCGGTCGAGCGCGCGCCGCGCCGCGAAAGCCGCCATGTCGGGGACCGAGGTCTCGTCGGCGACGACCGGCAGACAGACCATTTTGTTGTCTTCGAAATCCTCAGCACCGTACTTGCCGTCGGCCACCGCTTCCCTGGCCGATTCGGCGGGCGGAATCCAGGCGGCTGCCGACGTGATGTAGACAGGAGCGTTCATTCTTCACTTCCTCCGAGTTCGATACCCGCGGATAAAATTCCTCCACCGGAATGAAATTCACGCTACCAGCGCCGACCCGATGGTCCGCTCATTAAATCCTCATGCCTTTTTCTTAATAGTGCACATCCCTGCCGCGGCGGCCGGACTCTTTGTCATCCGGTGAGTGACCGCTTTCGGATCACAGCGGGATGTTGCCCCGGTGCGCCGGTGAGGCCGGGACCGATTTGTTGCGCAGTGCGCGCAGCGCGCCCGCGATGTGCGTGCGGGTCGACGAAGGGGCGATGACCGCGTCGATGTAGCCGAGCTCGGCCGCCGGGTACGGCGTGCAGTAGCGCTCCCGGTACTCCCGTTCCAGCTCTGCCCGCACCGCCTCGACGTCGCCGCCCTCGGCCTGCACCTGTGCCAGCCGGCGGCGGTGCACGATGTTCGTCGCGCCCTGCGCCCCCATGATCGCGATCTCCGCGCTGGGCCAGGCCAGGTTGACGTCGGCGCCGAGGTGCTTGGAGCCCAGCACGTCGTATCCGGCGCCGTACGCCTTGCGTGTGATCACGGTGACCATGGGGACCGTGGCCTCCGCGTAGGCGTAGATCAGCTTCGCGCCGCGCCGGATGATGCCGCTCCATTCCTGGGCGGTGCCGGGCAGGAAGCCGGGCACGTCCACGAAGGTCAGGACCGGGACGTTGAACGCGTTGCAGGTCCGCACGAAGCGCGCCGCCTTCTCGGCCGCGTCGATGTCCAGGCAGCCGGCGAAGTGCAGCGGCTGGTTGGCGACGATGCCGACGCTGCGGCCCTCGACGCGGGCGAAGCCCACGATGATGTTCCGCGCGAACAGCTCCTGGACCTCCAGGAACTCGCCGTCGTCGACCACGCCCTCGATCGCCGCGTGCATGTCGTACGGCTCGGTCGGCGAGTCCGGGATCAGCGCGTTCAGCTTCTTCTCCAGGTCCAGCGGGGCGCGGTCGACCAGCGGCCTGCCCATCCAGTCCATGGCGTCGAAGACCGGAGCCTCGGAGGCGTTGTTGTCGGGCAGGTGCGACAGCAGCACCCGGACGTAGGAGATGGCGTCCTCCTCGTCGGCGCCCAGGTAGTGCACGTTCCCCGACTTCGTGCTGTGCGTCCGGCCGCCGCCCAGGTCCTCGAAGCCGACGTCCTCGCCGGTGACCGTCTTCACCACGTCCGGGCCCGTGATGAACATGTGCGAGGTCTTGTCGACCATGACCACGAAGTCGGTCAGCGCGGGGGAGTAGGAGGCGCCGCCCGCGCAGTACCCCATGATCAGCGAGATCTGCGGGATCTGGCCCGACGCCTGCACGTTGCGCTGGAAGATCTCCCCGTACATCGCCTGGGACTCCACACCCTCCTGGATGCGGGCGCCGCCCCCGTCGTTGATGCCGATGACCGGCCGCCCCGCCTTCATGGCCAGTTCCATGACCTTGAGGATCCGGCGGCCGTGCACCTTGCCGAGCGAGCCTCCCCGGTAGCTCGCGTCCTGGCTGAACACGAAGACGGTGCGGCCGTCGACCTGCCCGTACCCGGTGATCACGCCGTCGCCGTACTCACCGCCCGCGGCTGCGTCCGGCTCCGGGCGGGCGAATGCGTCGATCTCGACGAAGGAGCCCGGATCGAGAAGGAGATCTATGCGCTCCTGAGCGGTCAGCCGGCCCTTGGAATGCTGCTTCTCGGTCATACGGACCGAGCGTGCACCAATGGCTTCATGGCGTTTATGCAGGTCGTCGATCGCATCCCGTACAGTGCCCATTCTTCCCCCTCTGCCGGATCATCAGTCGTCCCCGGTCCTGACGGGGATTCGGATGATATATCTCAAGGCCGGAAGCGGGCTTGCGAAAATGAATTACCTATACGAGTACGTGAGGAAATCACAAGGCACTGTGCGTGATGCATTCAGGATATGAGCGGGCGGAATTCGAGGCGATGGCCCGATAGGCTCGCGACGGCCGCGTCCGCGTGTTCAACTGCCCACGGAGGACAGTTGAACGGTCAGCCCGGTTCCGGGACCGGCGCTCCCCGGGTCTCCGCCATGGCCTGTGCGAGCAGGCCGTCGACGAACGCGCGGAGCCCCTGCGCGAAGGTGTCCTGTCCGGCCAGCGCACCCCACTGGTCGGCGATGGCGGCCAGGTGCGGGAGCCGGGCCGGGCCGTCGGTGTTGCCGAAGTAGGCGTTGAGGCGGGCGGGGTCCTGCTCGTCCATCTCGCGGTGGCGTGAGTGCGTGCGCACGAGGATCTCGCCGACGGTGTAGTACCAGATGCTGCGGAAGACCCGGACGGACTGGTCCGGAGTGCACCCGGCGTCGACGACCCCGGCCAGGATCGTCTCGACCAGTGACAGCACCGAGTCGCCGAGCCGGGCGATGAACCCGTCGGTGGTGAGCACCTCCGCGGCCCAGGGCCACGCCGCCAGGCCGTCGTGGATCGCGACGGCGGCCGTGATGACCCGCTCCCGCGGCTCGTCTGGCAGTTCGGGGTGCGGGATCTGCTCCGCGTACTCGTGGATCAGCAGGAACAGCAGGTCGTCCTTGTCCCGCACATGCGAGTACAGCGTCGTGGCCCCGACACCGATCTCGGACGCGAGCCGACGGATCGTGAGCTTCTCCCAGCCGTACTCGTCGATGAGCCTGCGGGCCGCGGTCAGGATCTGCGTACGGGAGGTCACGGGAGGGCGGCCGACGGGCCGGCGCGGTGTGTTCGATCGAGGCATCGCCCCATCATGCCCCGCCCTGACACCCGGTGTACGACCTGCGAGGTCGACACCCGGGCGGCTGCGCTGCTAATTTCGGAACAAGTTCGGAAACTCTAATGACACGGCTGGAAGCAGAGGGGGCTGGGTGCGGTGGCAACGACGCAGACAGCGAGAGAGAAGACAACCGTCGTAAGGGGCGCACGGCCTGGGACCACCCTCGCCGCGGTGTCCGTCGTGCAGTTCATGGTGTCGCTGGACCTGTCGGTGGTGAACGTCGGACTCCCGGAGATCGGCAGCAGCCTCGGCTTCAGCGAGGTGGGCCTGACCTGGGTGATCCACGCCTACGCCCTCACCTTCGGCGGCCTGCTCCTGCTGGGCGGCAAGATCGCCGACCGGTACGGGCACAAGCGCGTGATGCTCTTCGGGCTCGGCTTATTCGGTATCGCCTCCCTGGTCGGCGGCCTCGCGCACAGCCCCGGCCAGCTGATCGCCTCCCGCGCCGCGCAGGGCATCGGCGCCGCCGCGCTCGCACCGGCCGCGCTGGCTCTGCTCGCCTCGACCTTCCGCGGCGGCAAGGAGCGCGTGAAGGCCTTCGGCATCTGGAGCGCGGTGAACGCCTCCGGCGGTGCCGTCGGCGTCCTGGCCGGCGGACTGCTCACCCAGTACGCGGGCTGGCAGTGGGTCATGTACATCAACCTGCCGATGGCCGCCGTCGCCCTGGCCCTGTCCTGGCGCGGCATCGCCAAGGACACCCCGTCCGCACGCCGCGGCAGCCCGGACGTGCTCGGCGCCGTGCTGGCCACGGCCGGCGCGGCCCTGCTCGTGTTCGGTGTCGTCCGCACCGACCAGCACCCGTGGACCTCGCCGACCACACTGATCACCCTGGCCGTCGCGGTCGCCCTGCTGGCCGGGTTCGTCCAGGTCGAGCGGACCACCACACGCGACCCGCTGATCCGCCTCGGACTGCTCGCCAACCGCTCGGTCGCGGGCGCCAACCTCTACACGCTGCTGTTCGGCGGCGCCATGGCCTCGGTCCTGTACTTCGTCTCCCTCTACCTCCAGCGGGTGCTCGGCGGCGACCCGGCCCGCACCGGAGCCCAGTTCCTGCCGTTCGCGCTGGGGGTCGTCGTCGGCTCCACCCTCGCCGTCAAGCTCGGCTACAAGTTCGCCCCCCGGAACATCCTGATCACCGGAGGCACCCTGGCCGCGATCGGATTCGCCTGGTTCGGACTGATCCGCGCCGACGGCTCGTTCCTGGTCGACGTCCTCGGCCCGTCCATCGTCGCCAGCGTCGGCATCGGCCTGTGCCTCGCACCGGCCGTCTCCATCGCCACCGGGGGAGTCGCGCCCCACGAGGCGGGCGCCGCGTCCGGCGTACTCAACAGCACCCGCCAGATCGGTGCCTCGCTGGGCCTCGCCGCCCTCAGCACCGTCGCCAACGACCGCACCGGCGACGCGGTCACGCCGGGCAGCCTCACCGACGGATACGCGCTCGGCATGCTGGCCGGCGCCGGAATCCTCGTCTGCGCGGTCCTCATCGCGGTCTTCGTCCTGCCCCGGCCGGCCCCCGCCGCCGAAGGAGCGCAGACACCGTGACGTGACGGTCCGCGATGCGCTGTCCAGTCCGCACAGTCCCATGAGCGCGGCCCCTGACGACCGGTCCTTCCAGAACCGGCCGTCAGGGGCCGCGTTCATGTGCCACCGCATACGGACGGAACGGGCTCGTGCGTCGGCAGCGGCAGGAAAGACGCCGTGTCATGCCGGCCACGAGCCCTCATCGAGAAGGAATCCAGGCTCCTCTATAGACGGCATCCAGAGTTCACCCAGTCGCGCTGCCCACAATGACGAGCTGTTCGATTAACTACTTAGGGGGCCTCCATGGGAATCGATGTCCTGGTGTCGGATGAGCTGCATCTGTCCCGCTTCGCGCTGGCGGCATTACTGGAGCGGCACGAGGACGTTCGAGTCGTCGGACCCGTGGAAAGCAACTTCGCCGCGCTGCAGTTCGCCGAGACGCGACGACCCGATGTGGCGGTCATCAGCTTCGAGGGCGAGGACGGCGACGCGATCACCGTCGCCGAGAAAATCGCGAACCTGGGCTGCCGGAGCATGCTGCTCGCCACCGCGGTGACCCGGTCCGCCGTCCGTCAGGCCTTCGCCGCCGGCATCGCCGGAATCGTGGAACGCAGCGTGTCACCACGCCAGTTCGTCGAGGCCATCCACCGTGTGCACCAAGGTGAGCGGGTCTTCGACGCGGAGCTGACGGTGGCGGCGCTCAGCAACAGCGACTGCCCGCTCAGCGCACGCGAGTTCTCCGTGCTCGAACACGTCGCCCGGGGTGACACGGTCCCCGAGATAGCGGCCCGGATGCACCTCTCGCAGGGCACGGTACGTAACTACCTCTCCTCCATGGTGGCAAAGCTGGGCGCGCGCAACCGGATAGACGCATTGCGCATCGCGCGGGACTCGCGCTGGATCTGAATGCGGTGCGGCCCGGCCCCCGCACCAGAGAAGGAAACCCAGTGCCGGGCCCGCTGACAACTCCTCCCTGATTCGCACCGGCCGCTCCGGCGGGAAGAGCAGTTCAACTGCCCGTCCATCAGCAGTTGAACGCCCGTCCCGCCCCGGACCGAACCGGCTGGTGAAGAATTCTGATGTGTGTTTCTAATGGGTGCTGCCTCCGCTGGGACACCCGGTGGCCGACCGGTGTCCGCGCAAGGGTTCACGAACCCCGGGAAAACGCATGCCGCGTTTCGGCGCTCCCCGTGCCGGATGCGCACCGCCCCGGTGAACCGATCCGGTTCACCGGCTCACACGTTCAGGATTGGGTTCGACATGGCTACCTCGGCAACCCCCGGAGAGGACAAGACACCCCGTACCGGCGAGACACCCGGGGGCTCGCCCCCGGGCGCCGGGCGGTGACCCATGGCGGCCACGGGAGCGGCCCTGCGCGTCCAGCTGCTCGGGCCCGTACGCGCCTGGCGTGACGGCGCGGAGGTGGCGCTGGGCCCGCCCAAACAGCGCGCCCTGCTGGGCCTGCTGGCGAGCCGGGCAGGCGACATCATGGGTGTCGAGAGCATCGTGGACGCGGTGTGGGGCAGCGACGTCCCGCAGACGGCCGTCAACGGTGTGCACACCTATGTGGCCGGGCTGCGCCGGGTGCTGGATCCCGGCCGTGCCGGGCGGGCGGCCGGTGCGGTGCTCACCTCCGAATCCGGCGGCTACTGCCTGCGGATCGACCCCGCGGACGTGGACGCCCTGCTCTTCACCCGGATCCTGGCCGAAGCGCGCAGAGCCCGCGGCGCGGGCGACACGGACATCACCCTGCGGCTGTACGAGCAGGCCCTGTCGTACTGGCACGGCGAGGCGCTGTCCGGGGTTCCCGGCCCCTTCGCCGCGAGGGAGCGCGACCGGCTGCGGGACCTCAGGCTCACGGCGGTCGAGGAACGGGCCGCCCACATGCTGGCGGCCGGACGGCACACCGAACTGGTCACCGAACTGCCCGGAACAGTGTCCGAGGAGCCGCTGCGCGAGAAGCTGCGCTGGCTGCTGATCCTCGCGCTCTACCGCAGCGGGCGCCGGGCCCACGCGCTGTGGATGTACGAGGAGATCCGGGACGTGCTGGTCCGCGAGCTCGGCATAGAGCCCGGCCCCGACCTGCGCGCGCTCCACGAGAAGATCCTGGCCGGGCACCCGGAACTGCTCGGGCCCGCCGCGGACACCGGCTCCCCGCTGCTCACCCACCGCGGCGGCCCGGTGCTCCGCACACCCCAGCCGGTCCAGCTCCCGTCACTCACGAGCGGGTTCGTGGGAAGGACCGAAGAACTCTCCCTGCTGGAAGAGGCGATGCGGGGCGAGAGCATCCGCGGCGGCCCGGCCACACCGGTCGTGGTCATCGACGGCGCGCCCGGCGTCGGCAAGACGGCGCTCGCGCTGCAGCTGGCACACCGCCTCGTCGACCGCTTCCCCGACGGCCAGTTGTACGTCGACCTGCACGGCGCCGGACCGGAGCGGGTGTCGGTGAGCGCCGCGGACGCCCTGGAGCAGCTGCTGGGCGGCCTGGGGGTCGACGGCGCCCGGCTGCCCTCGGACCCGGCCGCCCGGACGGCCCTCTACCGCAGCCTGCTGCACGGCCAGCGGATGCTCGTGGTGCTGGACGACGCGCAGAGCGCCGAGCAGGTGCGGCCGCTGATCCCCCGGGGCCCGTCCGGTGTCCTCGCCACGAGCCGGCAGCGGCTCGGCGGGCTCGCGGCCCGCGACGGCGCGAACCTGGTCACGATCGGCCCGCTGACCGTCAGGGAGGGGGCACGTCTGCTGGCCCTGCTCGGCGGGGGACGGCCCGACGGGCGCGATCCGGTCGCCGAGCGCCTGGTGGCGCTGTGCGGCGGGCTCCCGCTGCCGCTGCGCATCGTCGCCCAGTGGCTGGCGGCCAACCCCGGAACGCCGCTGAGCGCCGTGGTCGAGCAGTACACGGCCGTGAGCGGCCCGCTCGTTCCGGTCACGTCGGAGTAGGGGAGGGCGGCGGACGCCCTCCCCGCCCCGCTGTGACGTGACTGCGTCTGCCCCGCTCCGGCGTGACCGCGCCTCTCCCGCCTCCCAAGTGCCGTGACCCGGCTGCCTTCCCGTACCCGGAATGCCTCCCTCCGCGCGCCGGTGTGCCCAGGCGGGCCGCTCTGGACGAATCCCGCTCCAGCCTCGCTTGAGCCCGGCTAGTCAAAACAGGGTGGTCGGTTTATTTATGGGTATCGTCAAGCCGTGAACCCAGAACTGGAGATGCCTCAGGAGGCGCTCATGCTCGATGTGTTGACGGCGGTCCAGCCCGCATCACCAGCGCCTGGCGCCCCGCACCTGCCGGCCACGGAGCGGGTTCCCATCGCTTCCCTGGTCACGTCCGACTCGCCGCGGGTGGCGGGGGAGGACGCGGAGCACGTCGAGCTGCTGGCCGGAACGGAGAACCCGCTGCCGCCGGTCGTGGTCCACCGGCCGACCATGCGGCTCGTCGACGGCCTGCACCGCGTGCAGGCGGCCCTGCTGCGCGGCGAGGACTCGATCGAGGTCCGCTACGTGGACGGGACGGCCGAGGACGCCTTCGTCCTGGCCGTCCGGCTCAACGCGGAGCACGGCATGCCGCTGTCGCGCCGCGACCGGGCCGCCGCGGCCGAGCGCATCATCGGCAGCCATGCGCACTGGTCGGACCGGCGCATCGCCGAAGTGACAGGTCTCGCGCCGACCACGATCTCCGCGCTGCGCGGCCGTTCAACCGGCCAGCCCGGTCAGTTGAACGCGCGGACCGGGCGAGACGGCCGCTCCCGGCCGGTGAACAGTGCCGCGGGCCGCCGCCGCGCGGGCCAGATCATCGCGGAGCGCCCGAACGCCTCACTGCGGGAGATCGCCCAGGAGGCGGGCATCGCCCTGGCGACCGCCCGGGACGTGCGGCTGCGCATCCGCGACGGCAAGGACCCGGTGCCGCCCAAACTGCGGGAGGCGGCCCGGCAGGACGATGCGCCGTCCGGGCCCCAGGACCGCCTGAAGGCGGTGGCGGACGGCGTGGAGCGCGGTGCGCGCCCCCGTCTGGAACCAGCCCCGGTCTCGGACACCGAACGCTTCGTGAATCTGCGCAAAGACCCTTCGCTGCGTTTTTCCGAAGCGGGCCGGGCGCTGTTACAGCTCCTTTCGACCAACGCGCTCGACGAGGAGAGATGGAGGTGGCTGATGGGCGCGGTGCCGGAGCACCGGAACGCCGACATCGCCCGCGCCGCGAGACGCTGCGGGGAGCGGTGGCTCACCTTCGCGGAAGGGCTGGAGCACGGCGGTGGGGCCCGCAGGGGGCGTGCCATGTGAGTCAGGCCCGACCGGCCCTCCAGCCGGGACGTTGCACCGGAGATCGGCCCCACCGTACATTCGTGAATCCCCTCGGCGAGTCCGCCGGTGAATCGGCATTTCACCGGCGGACTCGTCTTTTTGCTGCGGCCGGGCCACCTGCGCGTCACTTTCCCCGGCCGTACGGACCTGACGGTCTGTTTTCCGGGTGCGGGGCCCCGCACCCGGGTGCACAGGGCCGCCCGCCGGTCGCGATACCGGCACCGGGGGCCGTGGTCCCGCCTGCTTCGCCTCCTTCCCCGGCCCACTGCAATAGAAAACCGCGAGCGCGGTTTGTAAACTAGATGCATCGGCAAACTGGTACGGAGCTACGGAGTGCCCTAGATGGTCAAACAGGAACGCGCCGTGCGGACCCGGAACGCGTTGATCGAGGCCGCGGCCGACGGTTTCAGCCACGAGGGCTACGGCCCCGCCTCGCTCCTGGCCATCAGTCGGCGCGCCGGTGTGACCAGCGGGGCGCTGCACTTCCACTTCCCGACCAAGTCGGCGCTCGCCTCCGCGGTCATGGGTGCCGCGGCGCAGAACCTGCGCGGGATCGTGGAGCGGTGCGAGAAGCAGACACCCCCGGGCGGCTCGCTGCAGATCCTGATCGACGCGGGCCACGAACTGAGCCGTCAGCTGGAGCAGGACGTGGTGCTCCGGGCCGGCTTCGACCTGGAGGGCGACCCCGGGTGCCCCAGGGGCATCGGCGAGGTGCGCCACCTCTGGTACCAGTGGGTCAGGGGGACGCTGGAGAGCGCGGACCTGGCGGGGGAGCTGCGCCAGGGGGTCTCCGCCGACCACGTGGCGAGCGCGGTGTTCGTGTACACGGTCGGGTTCCAGACCCTCGGCAGGCGGGACCGGACGTGGGTCTCGCACCGCGTGCTGACCCGCTTCTGGTCCCTGATGCTGCCGGGCATCGCCGCGGGCGGGCGGAGCCTGGCCGCCGCGGGATCCTGAGGCGTGATCCGGCACCCGTCACCGGCCGTTGCGGGTGCCGGGATTTAATGTGCCGTTCAAGCCAGCCGAACACACTGGTGCTGACATGGAGCTCTGGCCATCTTCCCTGGCTCATGAGGCGTTGACTGGTTCGTGTGGTTGCGGGGACGGGTGAAGTTTTGTTCTGGGTGACCTGAACTAAACCGGTGCACCCGTATTTTTTGTGGCACCCTTTCGGTCGACCCACCACTCTTGAACTGCCGGGAAGAAGGGGAACCCATGACCCTGCTCGTTCGTCAGCAAGAGCCCGCCGGTGCTCCCATGTGGCGAGCCCCCCAGGAACTGCCGCCGCTCACCACCACGGTGCCGCGGGAGTACGTGCACCGCGCCTCGCACGCCGAGGTCTTCCTCACCGGATGCCGTCGGCTCGCCGACGCCCGGTTCGCCCTCACGGGGCAGTGGCCGCGCGCCCATACGTTCTTCACCAACGAGGACGGCACACGGCACGATCCGATGCAGGCCGCGGAAACGATCCGGCAGGTCGGTCTTTATCTGGCGCACTCGGAGTTCGGGGTTCCGCTGGGGCACCAGTTCCTGCTGCGGGACATGGAGTACTCCGTGTACCGGGACAACCTGGGCATAGGGCAGGGCCCCAGCGAGCTGACCCTGGAGGCCGTCTGCACCGATGTGGCCTGGAGAGGCAGCCGCCTCGCCCAGTTCGCCATGAACATCACCATCGAGCGTGAGGGACGGCCCGCGGCCCGCGGCAGTGGCCACTTCACCTGCATCACCCCGACCGTCTACCGCCGCCTGCGCGGGGCGGAGCGCACCGGCGAGAAGGCTCCCGGGCGGCGGCCCCGGCCCGCGGAGGCCCGCCAGGTGGGCCGGTCCAGTTCCGCCGACGTCGTGCTGTCGGCGACCGACGACGCGGGCCTGTGGCTGCTCAACCCGGACCAGAGCCATCCCATCCTGTTCGAGCACGGAGGCGACCACGTCCCCGGCATGGTGCTGATCGAGGCGGCACGCCAGGCGGCCTGCGGGCTGCTCGGAGCCGAGGAGTTCCTGCCGGTCCGGGTCGCCACGGAATTCATCCAGTACGCCGAGTTCGGCTCGCCCTGCTGGATCCAGGCGGTCTCCGTGCCGTCCGAGGAACCGGGTCTGCACGGTGTGCTCATCACCGGCCGTCAGGACGGGAACGACGTCTTCACCACCCGGCTCGACGGCGACTGCCGCAGACGAGGCGAACGCGCCGGCCAGCTGGTCGGCACACATCAGGGGTGACTTCCGCCGACGCGCCGTCCCCGCACCACCCCGCCGCGGCAGCCGGCCGGGGCCCTTCAGGTCCTGGAGGTCACCGACGGCGCGCTGCCGGCGCCGAGCGTCGCGGTGAGGCCCGCGTCGACGGGCAGCACGACACCGGTGATCCAGCGCGAACGGGGTCCGGCGAGGAACAGGACGGCGTCACCGACGTCCCAGCCGGTGCCCTCCACGGCGAGCGGTGCCGCGAGCCTGCGCTGTTCGCGGGCATCGTCGTCCACGCCCTGGGAGTGGACCATCGGGGTGTAGACGTAGCCGGGGGCGATCGCGTTCACCCGGATCGCCTCGGGACCGTGGTGCGCGGCCATCGTCCTGGTCAGGCCGATGACCGCGGCCTTGGTCGTGGGGTAGGCCACCCCCGGGTGGCCGCCGGTCAGACCGACCGCCGAGGACATGTTGATGATCGAGCCGCCCCCGCCGAGACGCATACGGGGGATGGCGGCACGCGACATCAGCACCATCGAGCTGACGTTCAGACGCACACACCGGTCCCACGCATCGAGGTCCACATCGACCACGGTCCCCGGCGGACCGGCCACACCGACGTTGTTGACCAGGACATCGACCCGGCCGAAGGCGTCCCACGCCTGGCGCACCACATCGGCACAGGCGTCCGGATCGGTCACATCCGCGGTCACCGCGAGACAGGACCCGCCGCGCTCGGCGATGAGGTCCTCGGTCGCGGTCATGTTCTCCGGCGCGGAGTCGACCACGACCACATGCGCCCCGGCCTCGGCGAGCAGCGCCGCCGCCGCCCGGCCGTTGCCGATGCCGGGCGCGCGGGAGCCGCCGCCCGTGACGACCGCCACCTTGCCCCGGAGCCCGAAATCGACGCTCATGCCGCCCTGCCTCTCTGCGCGTGGTGGTCAGACCTGACGGGCCAGTCCGGCCCAGTACCGCTCGCGGACGGTGCGCTTGAGGACCTTGCCGTTGGCGCTGCGCGGCAGCGCCGTGACGAACTCCACCCGCTTGGGCGCGCGGATGCTGCCCAGTTCCCTCCTGCACAGCGCGATCAGCTCGGCGGCGTCGATCCGGGCACCGGGGTTGGGCTCGACCACCGCGGTGACCGCCTCCCCCCAGTCCTCGTGCGGAACACCGATGACGGCACAGTCCTGCACACCCGGGTGGTTCCAGATCACCTGCTCGATCTCGCTGGGATAGATGTTCAGCCCACCGGAGATGATCATGTCCTTCTTGCGGTCGGTGATGAAAAGGTAGCCGTCCGCGTCGAAGTGCCCGATGTCACCGGTGTGCAGCCATCCGTCGACGATCGTCTCGGCCGTCTTGTCCGGGTCCGCGTAGTAGCCCTTCATGACGAGGTCCCCCCGCACACAGATCTCCCCGGACCGCCCGGCGGGAACCGGCATTCCGCCGCCGTCCTGGATCTCGACGCCGACCAGCGGATACGGGCGGCCGCACGAGGAGAGCCGCGAGTCGGGAGCCAGCTCACCGCCGACGAAGTGCTCCTCGGGGCGCATGAAGCAGACTCCGGCGAACGCTTCGACCTGGCCGTAGCACTCCATCAGGACCGGGCCGAACAGCCCGATGGCACGCCGCAGTTTCCCGGCGGACATGGGAGCGGCGGCATAGAGCAGATAGCGCAGCGAGGACAGGTCCCGGTGCTCCAGGCCGGGCACCTCCATCAGCCGGTAGACGACCGTGGGCGCGAGGAACAGCTCGGTGACGCCGTGCTGTTCGATCGCGTCGAGGATCTCCTCCGGATCGGCCCGGGGCAGGAAGACCACCGTGCCGCCGCGGGCCGTGGCCGCCAGGCTGATCACCCCGGACGCGTGGCTGATGGGCAGCGCGGCGAGGTCCACGACCGGCTCGTCCGAGCGGTACTGGAACGACATCATCAGATGGGCCAGGCACGTCGACAGGGACCGGTGGGTGTTCATCACACCCTTCGGCGCCCCCGTCGTCCCGCCCGTGGAGGAGATGGCCACCACATCGTCCATCGCGTACCGCACGCCGGGCCGGGCCGAGGGCAGCCCGGCGGTCCACTCGGACAGCGAGGGCGCGCCGGCCGCCGGGCCGTCGACACACACGTACACGGTGACCTTCGGCAGCGACGGCGCGAGTTCGGCCACGGTCCGCGCCATGGAGCTGTGGAAGAACAGCACTTCGCAGTCGAAGGCGTCGATCACACGCCGCAGATCACCGGGGGGAGCGGCCGGGCTCAGCGGCACCCACGCCAGACCGGCCCGCCAGATGCCCAGGACGCCGATCCACGCTCGGGCGTCGTTGGGGGAGAGCACCCCGGCCTTCGTCTCACGCGCGAACCCCGACCGCAGCAGGGCATGCGCGATCCGGCACGAGAGCCGGCCCGCCTCGTCGAACGTCCACGCCTGTTCGCCGGACCGGTACGCGACCGAGTCAGGGCTGTGCCGCCAGCCCCGGTCGAAGAAGTCGGTGATCGCCATTACGCCCCCAGTACCGTGATCGCGGCGACCGCTTCCTCGCCGCTGTGGAACCCGCCGCCGTTCTCCGCTATCGCGATCCGCGCACCGGACACCTGGCGGGCTCCCGCCTCGCCCCGCAACTGCCCGACCAGCTCGTACACCTGGGCCAGACCGGTCGCCCCGAGCGGATGCCCCTTCGACTCCAGACCGCCCGACGGATTGACCGGCAGCCGGCCGCCCAGCGAGGTCTCGCCCCGCTCCGCGGCCTCGCCACCGGTACCGGGCGCGCACAGACCGAGGCACTCGGCCTGCTGGATCTCCCCGAACGCCGTGGCATCGTGCAGTTCGGCCACGTCGATGTCCTCGGGGCCCACGCCTGCCCGGTCGTAGGCACGCTCCGCCAGAAGCCTGCTGATGTGCTGGTCCCAGGCATCGGGGGAGTGGGTGACGCCCGTGCCGACCACACTCGCCAGGACCCGCACCGCGCGTCCGCGCGCGGCCAGCCGCCGCAGCCCGCGCTCCCCGCACACCACCACGGCGGCCGCCCCGTCGGTGATCGGCGCGCACATCGGCACGGTGAGCGGGAACGACAGCGCACGCGCCGAGAGGATCTCCTCGACGCTGAATTCCTTCCGGTGCTGCGCCTTTTCGTTGTGCACGGAATGCCGGTGATTCTTGGCGGCGACCGCGGCGATCTGCCGCTGCGTGGTCCCGAACCGGTTCATGTGCGCGCGGGCCATGGCCGCGTAGATGTCCATGAAAACACTGCGCCGGCCCGCATGACTGTTGTCCGTCTCACCGCCCAGCGCGGCCAGGGCCGCTTTCATCGCCGCCGGATCCGACACGTCGTAGGCGCCCTCGAAAACCGCCATCGCCCGGTCGCGGTCCGCGATGTTCATCTTCTCCGAACCGACCGCCAGCGCGATGTCCACGGAACCGGCACGCACCTGATCGGCCGCCAGATGCAATGCCGTGGCACCGGTGGCACAGGCATTCTCGACGTTGAACACGGGAATCCGCTCGAATCCCATGCCGCGCAGCGCGATCTGACCGCCGATCATGTACTGGCCCTGAAGCGCCCCCTGGGTGGTGTTGCCGAAGAAAGCCGCCTCCACGTGCCGCCGCTCCAGCCCCGCATCGGCCAGGGCCTCCCGAACCGCCTCGGCGGCCAGGTCCGGCACCCCGCGATCGGTGTGGCGGGCGAATTCGGTCATCCCCACCCCGGCGATCCAAACCTGCTCCGCCACGGACCAACTCCTCTTCCTTCGGGGCTGTTTCGATGGTGCCGGTGCGTGGAGGCGGCACGAACAGACGATGTCCCAGCCGCGGAACGGGCGTCAATATTCGTTTTTCACGAATCGAATCACGCGGCCCGCCGCCTGTATGACCTCCACCGGGCCACTCCTTGATACACACCGTCTTCCGCTGCGAACCTGGGCGAATGGCTGGCCTGATCGATTCCATTCTGCCCGCAGGCGTCCATTGCGTTCATTCCGTGACCCCGCGCTTCGACACCGCGCTGTCACCCGAGGAAGAGGCCCTGATCGCCACCGCGGTACCCAAACGGCGCGCCGAATTCATCACCGTCCGGGCCTGCGCCCGCGAGGCACTGGCCGCTCTCGGACAGCCGCCCGTTCCCCTGCTCCCCGACGAACGGGGAGCCCCGAGCTGGCCGCCCGGGGTCGTCGGCAGCATGACCCACTGCCGCGGCTACGGCGCCGCCGCGGTGGCGCACGCCCGCCGGATCACCGCGCTCGGCATCGACGCCGAGGAGAACGCCCCGCTGACCGAGGGGGTACTCGCCTACATCGCGCGGCCCGAGGAACGGGCCGCGCTGGCCCGGCTGCCCGTCACCGCTACGGCCGCCTGGGACCGCATGCTGTTCAGCGCCAAGGAATCGGTCTACAAGGCCTGGTATCCGCTCACCCGCCGCTATCTGGACTTCCACGAGGCCACGGTCTCCTTCGCCCTCGACGGCACCTTCACCGCCCGCCTCCTGGTCCCCGCCCCGCCCGCACTGGCACGCCTGCACGGCCGCTGGGCCGCCGACCACGGCCACGTGGTGACGGCCGTGGCCGTGCCGGGCGGACGGACGACGGACCGTCAGGGACAGCCCACCACCTGGGCGGCGTAGGACAGACCCGCGCCGAAGCCGAGCAGGAGGACGGGAGCACCGCTGGGGACCTCACCGCGCTCCACGAGCTTGGACAGGGCCAGGGGCACACTGGCGGCCGAGGTGTTGCCGGAGTCGACGACATCGCGCGCCACCAGTGCACCGGCCGCGCCGAGCTGTCTGGTGACGGCCTCGATGATCCGCAGATTGGCCTGGTGCGTGACGACGGCGGCCAGCTCGGACGGGGCGATCCCGGCACGCTCGCAGGCCTCACGGGCCACCGGGGCCAGCGACGTCACCGCCCAGCGGTAGACGACGTGCCCGTCCTGCCGGAACAGCGCGGGCGGTCCGGCCGGACCCGTGGTCCCCAGAGTGATGGCCGAGCCGCGCTGCGGCTGCGAACCCCACACCACCGGACCGATGCCGCCGGGCCGCGCCGCGTCGACGGCGGTGACGACCGCGGCTCCGGCCCCATCACCGAAGATGACGCAACTGGACCGGTCCTGCCAGTCGAGGAAGTCGCTCATCTTGTCCACGCCGACGACCAGCGCGGTCCGGCTGCTGCCGCCGCGCACCGCCAGATCGGCGCTGGCGAGCGCGTAACTGAAGCCCGCACAGGCGGCGTTGAGGTCGAAGACGCCCGCGCCGGGGATCTCCAGGTGACGGGCAACCCGGGCGGCGATGCTGGGCATCCGGTCCACCGCGGTGCAGGTCGCGACGATCACCAGATCGATGTCGGCGGCATCCGCACCGGCCCGCGCGACGGCCTTGGCAGCGGCGCTGGCCGCCATGTCGGCGACACTCTCGTCCGCGTCGGCGATGTGCCGGGTGGCGATGCCGACCCGGGACCTGATCCACTCGTCGGAGGTGTCGACCATGACCGCCAGATCGTCATTGGTGAGCACACGCGTCGGCTGGTGATGGGCGAGGGAGACGATCCGGCTGCCGGTCAGGGGGACGGTCACGGTTCCTCCAGAAGGTCGCGTTCCAAAAGGCGATGGGCCGGGGCCGGCCGGTCAGACCGCACCCCGCTGCGCATGGGGGAGGGCGCCCAGCGAGGCCAGGTCCCCGGCTACCTCCGCCAGCACGTCGGCCACCGCCGAGTGCAGGAAGAAGTGCTCACCGGGAAGGACCACCAGCCGCGAGGCGGCACTCGTCTGACGCAGCCACCGGTGCAGCTGCCCGCTCGCCACCAACGGGTCGGCGTCCCCGCCGAACACCGTCAGCGGCACGGCCAGCGGAGGCTGCGCGTGGTACCGGTAGGTCTCCAGCAGCGAGAAGTCGGCGCGCAGCGCGGGCAGCACCAGCTTCATCAGCGCGGGGTCCTCCAGCAGCTCGGACGGCGTGCCGCCGAGGAAACGCAGCTCCTCCAGCACCTCGGCGTCAGGCGCCGCGTGGATCGGCCGCCGCCCGCGCGGCAGATCGGGGGCATCCGAGCCGGAGACGAACAGATGCGCCGGCTGCGGCAGGCCCCGCGCGCGCAGGGCCCTGGTCAGTTCGAACGCGATCAGCGCGCCCATACTGTGGCCGAACAGCGCGTACGGCCGGTCCAGATGCCCCGCCAGGGCGTCGGCCAGCATCTCGGTCATCAGCGGCATCCCGCCGACCGGGGTCTCGCCCCAGCGGGTGCCGCGGCCCGGCAGCTCCAGCGGATGCACCCGGACATGGGCGGGGGCCAGGCCGGGCCAGGCCCGGTAGGCCGAGGCGCCGCCGCCCGCGTAGGGAAGACAGAAGAGGCGGATTGCGGCCTCGTCCTGCGGCTCTGCCTGGGCAAACCATGGGTTGCGCATGGTGTGCTGCTCCTTCGTCTCACTGCGGTTCGCCGCGGCACGGGCGCCGCCGGGCCGGTCAGTCGGTCAGTTTCAGGGCTCCCGACGGGCAGCTGCGCACCGCCTCCCGGGCGGCGTCGGACGCCTTCTGCCCGCGCACACCGGCCCGCAGCAGCACGACGGTCCCGTCGTGCTGGGACTGGTCGAAGAGATCGGGCGCGGTCAGCGCGCACATGCCCGCGCCGACGCAGCGCCGGGTGTCAGCCTGGATCTGCAAGGTCCTACCCCTGTGCCGTAGTTGGTGAGGGACGTCAGACGGCCATGCCGCCGTCGATCTGGAACACCGAGCCGGTGATGTACGAGGCCCGGTCCGAGAGCAGGAAGGACACCAGGTCGGCGACCTCCTGCGGGGTGCCGAACCGCCCCAGCGCGATCCGCTCCCGGAAGCGCTCGCGCACCTCGGCCGGCAGGGCCGCCACCGGATCGGTCCCGACGAACCCCGGCACGACCACGTTGGCGCGGATCCCGTACCGGCCGACCTCACGGGCCAGGGACTTGGTGAACCCGATGATCCCGGCCTTGGAGGCGGCGTAGTTGGTCTGTCCGGCGTTGCCGTACAGACCGGCGACGGAGGACATCGTCACGATCGCGCCGCGGCGGCGTTCGACCATCCGGTTGATGACGGTCCGGCAGACGTAGTACGTCCCGTCGAGGTTGACCCGCTGGACCTCGGCCCAGTCGTCGTCCTCCATCGCCGCCAGCGGGCCGTCGCGCAGCACGGCGGCCGAACTGACCACCGCGTCGACCGGCCCGAGGACGCCCTCGGCCCCGTCGAAGAACTCCTCCACCGCGACGCTGTCGCCGACATCGGTCCGGCGGATGTACGCCTTTCGGCCCAGCGCGCCGACCTCCTTCTCCAGGCTCGACGCGGCGGCCGTGTCGGAGGCGTAGCACACCGCCACGTCGAAGCCGTCCCCGGCGAGCCGCAGCGCGACGGCGCGGCCGATCCCGCGCGTGCCGCCCGTCACCAGGGCCACCCCGGCCCGGCCGGTCCCGCTCATACCGTGCCTCCCTGGTCCTCGTGCTCGCCCTCCGCGGCCAGCAGCCGGCGCAGTTCCTCCTCCACCTCGTCGTCGGACAGCTCCGCCAGCAGCTCCAGATCCGCCCCGGGCACCGGCTCGTCCCGGCTGAGCACCTCGATCGTGCCGCCGGACCGGCCCGCATCCGGGCCCGCCTCCAGCAGGCCCGCGGTGTGCGCGACGGTCGGGTTCTCGAAGAAGGCCCGCAGGTCAAGCTCCGTGCCGAGGCGGTTCTTGAGCCGGGTGCCGATCTGTACCGCGCCCAGCGAGTGACCGCCCAGAGCGAAGAAGTCGTCGTCCACACCGACCCGGTCCAGGCCGAGAACCTCCTGCCACACCTCGGCGATCTCCTGCTCGCGAGGGGTGCGGGCAGCGACGTACGGGGTGTCCAGCTCGGGCCGCGGATGGCTGCCGCCGGGCAGGGCGAGCTGCTCCATCTCCTGTTCGAGCAGCTCGGGGGTGAGGGAGCGGGCCAGCTCGCGCAGGGAGGCGAAGTCACGGTGCGAGACGACGAGCTGGGCGGGCAGGCGGGAGGTGGCCAGCAGCCGGGCGAAGACGTCCCGGCCCTGCTGCTCGGTGATGCCCTCGGCGAGGGTCCGCAGGACGCCGCCCGCCGCGTCGCCCGGACCGCTGCCGCCGTCCCCGTCCTCGCCGGGCGGCACCATGGCGCGCATGATCTGCTCGCGCAGCCCGTCCGGGTCGTTGATCCGCTTGATGGTGAAGTCACCGATCCGGGCCAGCAGCAGACCGTCCGGCGCCAGCAGCTCGATGTCGCAGGTGCTGGTCTCGCCCGCGGAGTCCGTGGCCCCCTTCACCTCGACATAGGCGTGCACCGTGCCGGTCAGGCCGTGGAAGACCCGCAGACTGCGGTAGCTGAACGGCAGATAGTACGTGTCGGGCGCGTGGACCCGGGCGGTGCCGCCGGCCGCGTCGAGCAGCGCCGGGTGCATCAGGTAGTGGTCGAGGTCGCCGAGGTACTCGTCGTCCAGCCGCAGCGTGGCCATCACCCGCTCGGGACCGACCAGGATCTCCCGCATGCACTCCCAGCGCGGCCCGAAGGAGAACTCGATCGGCCCGCCCTTCTCGAACCGGTCCAGCCGCAGCCCGAGCCTGATCGACTCGTCGGTGTCGAGAACCTCTGTCACCTCGCAGCGGGCCCGGAGCTCGGCGAGGTCCCGCACGGTCCTCGGCGCGGGCTCGTGGAAGGCGACGGTGCCCCGCGCGTGATCGGTCCAGGTCACCGCCCCGGACGCGCTGCCGCGGCTCTGCACGGCGAAGTGCCACCGCCCCTCGCGTTCCTCGATGGTGGTGAACACCTCACGGCTCTGCCCGTCGGCGACGACGACCGGGACCATGTACTGCACATCACCGATCTCGATGTCCCGCCCGGCTGCCTGCTCGGCGACGGCGGCCCGGACCAGTTCGAGGTAGGCGGTGCCCGGGACCAGTCCGTGTTCCTGGATGCGGTGGTCGGCGACGATCCAGCTCTCCTCCGTGCTGAACACCGTCGCGTACGTACGGGAGGCCGCGGTGGAGCGCACCAGCCGCCGCAGCAGCGGGTGGCCGGTCAGCTCGGTGCCGGAGTCCAGGCCGAACCGGGAGTCCAGACCGGCCGCCATGCCGACGTCCCGCCAGGTGTCCCAGCCGACGGAGGTCACGGGCAGCCCGCTGTCGCGGCGCTTGTACTGCGCCCACGCGTCGAGGAAGGCGTTGGCGGCGGCGTAGTCGCTCTGGCCGGGGCCGCCGAGGACAGCGGTCACGGACGAGCACAGCAGCATGAAGTCCAGGTCGTCCGCGGAGCAGACCGCGTCGAGGACGAGCAGCCCATGGGTCTTGGCCGCGAGGACCGGGTCGGCGTCGGCCGGCGACTTGGTGACGATCATGCCCTGGGACGGCAGACCCGCGGCGTGCACGACACCGTGGAGAGGCCCCGCCGCCGCCCGCAGCTCGTCGACGGCGCACCGCGTCTGCTTCTCGTCGGTGACGTCCGCCCGCAGCACCATGACACGGGCGCCGAGGGATTCGAGCCGCCGCAGCCGCTGGATACGGGCACTGGTGGCGTCGGTGCCGTCGTGGGCGGCGAGATGGGCGTCCCAGTCGGCGGGCGCGGGGAACCCGGAGCGGCCCAGCAGACCGAGGACCGGCCGGTCCGCGGTGGCCGCGATCTGCTCGGCGAGCGCCAGACCGACACCGCCGAGGCCGCCGGTGATGAGGTACACGCCGCCGTCGCGCAGCCCGGTCTGCTCCGCGCCCTGGCCGGAGGCCGGGGCGACCCAGTCCACCCGGTCGAAACCACGCACCCACACATGCCGCCCGCGCACGGCCAGTTCGGTCTCGGTACCGGTGGAGACGAGGGCGCCGAGCACGGTGCGGACGGCTGCCTCGCCCGGGGCGTCCAGGCCGGTGCCGGTGAGGTCCAGGACCCGGCAGACGGTGCCGGAGGTCTCCTGCGGGATCACCGTGGCCGCGCCGAGCAGCAGGGAGTGCTCGGGCAGCAGCGGCTCGTCGCCGGTGACGTCGTACACACCGCGGCAGAGCACATCGACGGTGACCGGGACGGACGGCCGCTCGGAACCCAGGGCCTGGGCGAGCGCGAGCAGACTGTCGAACCCGGTGCGCCGCGCGGCGTCGAGCCGGTCCGCGGTGAGCGCCGCGGTCTCCGCGGGCCCACCGGCCGTGCTCCACAGATGGACGAAGCGGAGGCGCTGCCCGTCCCCGGCCGCGAAGGGGGGCGCGGCCAGGGAACGGGCGAGCGCGGACAGGTGGTCACGGTCGGCGGGGTCCAGGGTCCAGGAGCCCTCGCCGGTCTGTTCCAGGGCGGTGCCCGCGCTCACCCGTACGACGCGGTCGCCCGCCGCCGCCAGGTGTGCGGCGAGGGCGTCGCCGAGGGGGAGCCCGGCACCGAGCACGACCCACGTGTCGCCGGTGCCGGTGGTCGTGGGCGCGTCGGGCAGCGCGAGCCGCTGCCACCCGGGGGTGTAGAACCAGCCGTCCCCCAAGGCGGCGGCGGGCGGCCCGGTGCGGGGGCGCCCGGCGGGCTCGACCCAGTAGCGGCGCCGCTGGAAGGGGTAGCCGGGCAGTTGTACCGGGCGGTGCCGGTCAGGCCCCTGGAGTGCCCGCCAGTCGACCTGGACACCGGCGCTCCACGCCGCGCCCAGACCGGTCAGCAGGTGGGCGTCGTCCGCGATGTGCTCGCCGGGGTGGCGCAGGGAGCCGGCCACCGTCCGTCCGGCCGACCAACTGCGGTGGGAGCGGGCGAAGTTGGTGAGATTCTGGCCGGGGCCGACCTCCAGCAGGACAAGCCCGGGGTCGGCGAGCAGCACATCGAGGGCGTCGCGGAACCGCACCGGACGGCGCAGATGCCTGCCCCAGTACTCGGGGCTGGTCGCCTCCTCGTCGGTGATCCAGGTGCCGGTCACGTTCGACAGGAACGGGATCGCCGGGGCCGTCAGCGTGACAGCGCGGACCTCCTCGACGAACGGGGCGACAGCGCCGTCCATGCCGGGGGAGTGGAAGGCGTGCGAGGTGTGCAGACGGCGGCAGCCCACGCCCTCGGCGGTGAGCCGCTGCTGGAGGGCGTCGACCGCCTGCGCGGAGCCGGAGACCACGGTGAGTTCCGTGGAGTTGACGGCGGCGAGGGCCAGACCGTCGCCGAGCCGGGCTGCGGTCTCCTCCTCGGAGAGGAAGACGCTGAGCATGGCGCCGGAGGGCATCTCCTGCACCAGCCGGCCACGCGCGGCCACCAGCCGGGCGGCGTCCTCCAGCGAGAACACCCCCGCCAGGCAGGCGGCGACGTACTCGCCGATGCTGTGGCCGACCATGGCGCGCGGTGTGACACCCCACGACTGCCACAGCCGGGCCAGCGCGAACTCCACGCAGAACAGGGCGGGCTGGGCGAGCCGGGTCTGGCGCAGCCGGTCGGCGGCCTCCGGGCCGTCCGCACCGAGGACCAGAGCCCGCAGGTCCTCGCCCAGATGCGGGGCGAACAGCTCCGCGCACCGGTCGAACTCCGCGGCGAAGACCCCCTCCCGCGCATACAGGCCACGGGCCATCCCCGGGTACTGGGCACCCTGCCCGGGAAAGAGGAACGCGACCGGGGCGCCCCCGGGCGCGGCGGCACCGGCCGCCCGGTCCCGCGCCAGGCGGCGCAGCGCGGTGACGGCCTCACCGGCGGTACGGGCGACGACGGCGCCCCGGTGGGCGAACGGGGTCCGGCGGTGGGCCAGGGTGTGGGCGAGGGCGTCCAGGGGGACACTGCCGTCGCCCTCCAGCCGGTCTGCCAGGAGCGCGGCCGCCTCGGCGAGCGCGGGCCCGGACTTGGCGGACAGCGGCAGCAGCCGGGCCGGGGCCTCCTCCGGGGCGGCGGCGGGCTCGTCCGGCCGCTCGGCGGGGGCTTCCTCCAGCACGACGTGCACGTTCGTGCCGCCGATACCGAAGGAGCTGACCCCGGCCCGGCGCGGCAGGTCCGCACGCGGCCAGGGGCGCAGTTCGGTGTTCACGTAGAACGGGCTGCTCTCCAGCTCCAGCCCGGGGTTGGGGCGCTCGCAGTGCAGGGTCGGCGGAATCGCCTCGTTCCTGAGGGCGAGGGCCGCCTTGATGAGGCCGGTGACACCGGCGGCGGCGTCGAGGTGGCCGACGTTGCTCTTCACCGAGCCGATCGCGCAGTAGCCCCGCTCGTCGGTGCCCGCGCGGTGGGCGCGGGTGAGCGCCGCGATCTCGATGGGGTCGCCCAGCGGGGTACCGGTGCCGTGGGTCTCCACGTAGCCGACGGTCTCGGGCGCGATGTCGGCCAGGGCCAGCGCCTCGGCGACCACCTCGGCCTGCCCGTCGACGCTCGGCGCGGTGTAGCCCGCCTTCAGAGAGCCGTCGTTGTTGACCGCGGTGGCCAGGACGACCGCGTCGACGCGGTCGCCGTCGGCCCGCGCGTCGGCGAGGCGGCGCAGCACCACGACACCGACCCCGTTTCCGGGGACCGTGCCCTGGGCGTCCGCGTCGAAGGCGCGGCAGGTGCCTTCGGGGGAGAGGATGCCGCCGGGCTCGTACTGGTAGCCGCCCCGCAGCGGGGAGCTCACCGACACGCCGCCGGCCAGGGCGATGTCGCACTCGCCGCTGATGAGGCTCTGGCAGGCCAGGTGCACCGCGGTCAGCGAGGTGGAACAGGCCGTCTGCACGGTGACCGCGGGCCCCTTCAGCCCCAGCTTGTACGCGGCACGCGTGGCCAGGAAGTCCTTGTCCGAGGCGAGCATCACCTGGTACATGCCGGACGCGTCCAGGACCTGCTGGTTGTTCATGAGATTGAACAGCAGGTACGTGTTGAGACCCGCGCCCGCGAAGACCCCGATCCGGCTGCCGGACCCGGCCGGGTCGACCCCGGCAGACTCCAGGGCGTGCCAGGCGCATTCGAGGAAGACCCGGTGCTGGGGGTCGAGGATCTCGGCCTCGCGCGGGCTGTATCCGAAGAAGCCCTCGTCGAACAGGTCCGCCCCCTCCAGGACGCCCTTGGCCGCCACATAGCCGTCGCGGGCGACCGCCCCGGGATCGGCACCGGACGCGGCGAGCTCCTCCTCGGAGAGGACGGAGATCCCCTCCCGCCCCTGCGCGAGGCTGGCCCAGAAGGCGTCCACGTCGCCCGCGCCCGGGAAGCGGCCCGCCATGCCGACGATGGCGACGCGATCGAGGTCCTGGTCGTGTTCCGGCTCCTGGGCCCGGCCCGGTCCGTGGTGTGGCTGTGACACGTGGATCACCTGTCTCCGCGAGAGGAAGCCCGGCGTTCGGCCGCCTGTTGCCGCCGGTTACGGGACTGACGTCGGTTCTGTGCGCGCTGCCTGGCGCCGCGCGTGGCGGCCCCGGGCTCGCTGCGGGAGCCGCCGAGGAAGGCGGCGAGGGACTCGATGGTGGGGTGCTGGAAGAGCTCGACCATGGTCAGCTCGTGACCCGGCGAGGCGGCCAGAGCGGTCCGGAACTCGGCCATGAGCAGCGAATGCCCGCCCAGGTCGAAGAAGTTGTCACGCATCCCCACCCGTTCGACACCCAGCAGGCCGCACCACATCCCGGCGAGCTCCTGCTGCAGCCCGTCCTCCGGGGCGACGAACCGGGCCTGCGGGCCTATGCCGCCGGGCCGCGGCTCGGGCAGCGCCTTGCGGTCGGTCTTGCCGCTCGGGGTCAGCGGCAGGGCGTCCAGAACGGTGAAGAACGCCGGAACCATGTACTCCGGCAGCTGCTCGCGCAGATGGCCGGCCAGATCCCCCGGCACGGGCGCGACAGCCCCCGCCGCGGTGACGTACGCGGCCAGGCGCACGTCACCGGGAGCGAACTCGTGGGCGACCACGACGGCCTCACGCACGGTGGCGTGCCGGGCCAGCACGGCCTCGATCTCCCCGAGTTCGAGACGCTGGCCCCGGAGCTTGACCTGGTGGTCGAGGCGGCCGAGGAACTCCAGCGCACCGTCGCAGCGGTGCCGGGCCAGGTCACCGGTGCGGTAGATCCGGGCCCCGGGCACGAACGGGTCGTCCGTGAACCGCTCGGCGGTCAGCTCCGGGCGGTTGACGTACCCGCGGGCCAGCCCGCGGCCGCCGATGCACAGCTCCCCGGGAACCCCGGCAGGCACCGGCCTGCCACGGCGGTCCAGCACGTACATACGCGTATTGGCGATCGGCCGGCCGATGGGCACCGGCCGGGGATCCCCGCCCTGCGGACGGCAGCGCCAGAACGTGACGTCGATGGCGGCCTCGGTAGGCCCGTACAGATTGTGCAGCTCGGCCCGGTGCAGCTCCAGGAACCGGTCCTGAAGAGCGCGGGGCAGCTCCTCACCGCTGCAGAAGACCCGGCGCAGACCGGCCGACTTCCCGGGCGGCTCGGTGAGGAACAACTGCAGCATGGACGGCACGAAATGGACCGTGGTGATCTCCTCGGCGGCGATCGTCCCCGCGAGATACCCGCTGTCACGGTGCCCGCCGGGCCGGGCCACGACGAGCGCCGCACCGGTCATCAGCGGCCAGAAGAACTCCCACACCGACACGTCGAAGGAGAACGGCGTCTTCTGCAGCACCCGGTCGGTGGCGTCCAGCCCATACGCGTCCTGCATCCACAAAAGCCGGTTGCGCAGGGCCGCGTGGACGTTCATCACCCCCTTCGGCCGGCCCGTCGACCCCGAGGTGAAGATGACATACGCCAGGTCCTCGCCGTCCACGGCGACGCCCGGATCGTGCGCGGAGTGCGCGGCCAGCTCGCCGGCCAGGTCCTCCAGCCGCAGCACCGGGCAGCCGGGCGCGGGCAGCTCGCCGGCCAGGGAGCCGTGGGTGAGCACCACGGCCGGCCGGGCGTCCTCGGCGATAGCGGCCAGCCGGGCGGCCGGCAGCCCGGTGTCCAGCGGGACGTACGCCCCGCCGGCCTTGAGAACGGCCAGCAGCGCCACGACGAGATCGAGGGAGCGCTCCATGGCGACGCCGACCAGGACGTCCCGGCCCACTCCGCGCTCACGCAGCAGATGGGCCAGGCGGTTGGCCCGCCCGTTCAGCTCCGCGTACGTCAGCCGGGCACCCTCGAACCGGACGGCCTCACCGTCCGGGGTACGGCGCACCTGCTCCTCGACGATCTCGTGCACCAGCCCGCCGGACCACTCACGGCCGGTGGCGTTCCACTCCTCCACGATGCGGTGGTGCTCCGCCGGGCCGAGGAGGTCCAGCTCACCGACCGGCGTCCCCGGACGGGCCACGACCTGCTCGGCCAGACGCCGGAAATGACCGGCGAGACGGACCACCGTGTCCTCGTCGAACAGGTCGCGGTCGTACTCGAACCAGCCGGTGACACCGCCGTCGGTGTCGAACGCCTGGAGCTCCAGATCGAACCGGGCACCCTCGCTGCGGACCGGGAGCCGGGTGAGACGGGCCCCCGCCATGGCGAGCGTGGGCACCGGCTCACGCCCGTAACTGAAACTGACCTGGAACACCGGCGGACGACTCAGGTCACGCGCGGTGCCGAGACCGGCGACGATCAGCTCGAAGGGGACGTCCTGATGGGCGTACGCGCCCAGACAGGCATCGCGGACCCGGACGAGGACCGACTCGAAATCCGGCTCGCCGGACAGATCGGCCCTGATCGGCAGGGTGTTGACGAAATACCCGATCAGCGGCTCGACCTCGGCCTGCCCGCGCAGCGCGGTGGGCACCCCGACCACGAGGTCGTCCTGGCCCGAGTAGCGGTGCAGCAGGATGCCGAAGACGGCGAGCAGCGCCATGTACGGGGTCGCACCGTGCCGGCCCGCCAGCGCCGACAGCTCACCGATCAGCGCGGGCGGCAGACCGACCGGAACGGAACCGCCGTTGAACCCCTGGACGGCCGGACGCGGCCGGTCGGTGGGCAGGTCGAGCACACCGGGCGCGCCCGCGAGATGACCACGCCAGTACGCCAGGCCCTGCTCCCAGCCGCCACGCTCCAGCTGCTGGTGCTGCCAGGCCGCGAAGTCCCCGTACTGAAGGGGGAGCTCGGCCAGCGGAGAGGGCCGCCCTGCGGCGAACGCCTCGTACAGCTCGGACAGTTCGTTCAGGAAGACCGCGAGGGACCAGCGGTCGGAGACCAGGTGGTGCATCGCGATCACGAGCACCGACCGCTCGGGGCCGGTACGCAGCAGCCGCACCCGCACCAGCGGTCCGGTGTCGATGTCGAAGGGCTCGGCGAGGGCGGCGGCGATCCACTCCTGCCGCTCGGCGTCCCCGTGCTCCGGGCCGCTCAGATCGGCCTCCGGCACGTCGATGTCCAGCTGGGGACGGACGACCTGGACGGGCGCACCGTCACGGGACTCGAACGTGGTGCGCAGCGCCTCGTGACGGCGCACCACCTCCGCGACGGCCGCCCGCAGCAGCCCGGTGTCCAGCGGGCCCTCGACCCGGACGGCACCGGGCACGATGTAGCCGGGGTTGCGCGGCCGGAGCTGTTCGAGGAACCAGGTGCCGCGCTGCAGGACCGCCAGCGGGAAGGTGTCCTCCTGGCCGAGCTGGGCGAACAGGGTCTCGAACCGGGCCCGCTCCTCAGGAGCCAGGGCGGCCAGCCGCTGGGCGAGATCGTCGCTCACGAGCCCTCCCGCGATCCGGCCGGCCCGGCCAGCTGGTCGAGCAGGGCCTGGGCCGCGTCGGCGGCCCGGGGAACCCGCTGGATCGCAGAGGGCGTCCCGGAACCGTCGTACGCGGTGCCCGCCGAGGACACGCCGTCGGTCGCGGCGAGCTCCTTGACGATGCCCCTGGCGACACTCGTGATGGTCGCGCCGCCAAGGAAGTCGGTGATCCGCAGAGTGATGCCGATCCTGCTCTGGATCTCGTTGCGCAGTTCCACGGCCATCAGCGAGTCCAGACCGAAGCCGGTCAGCGGATCGTTCACCCCGACATCGGTGGACGCGGAGCCGAGGACGTCCTTGACGCTGAGCACGAACCGCTCGCAGAGGGTCTCCAGCCGCTCGGACTCGCCCAGCTCCAGCAACTCGGCCGCCGTCGGGATACGGGAGGCACGGCGCCGGCCGCGCGTGGAGCGCCGGGACGAGGAACGGGCGGAGCGCCCGCTGGTGCGGCCCGCGCTCTGCTCGGCGGGCACCTCGTCGGCGGACGCCGCCGTCCCGTCCCAGGGGCGCGGGGACTGCCAGCAGCGGACCGGGTCGAACGGATAGGCGGGCACGGCCACCCGGACCCGGGCGTAGTCACGGTCGAAGCCCGCCCAGTCGACCGGGGCTCCGGCCGCGTACAGCTCGGCGAGCGTGGGCAGCAGCACCTCCCAGTCGTCCTGCTGGGGACGCAGGCTGGGCAGCAGCAGGTCGTCGTGGCCCGAAGGCAGCGCGTCGCTGATCACACCCAGCAGGGTCGGCGCCGGACCCACCTCGACGAAGGTGTGGTGGCCCATGGAACGCAGCGTGTCCAGCCCGTCGGTGAACCGGACCGTGCCGCGCACGTGGCGGCACCAGTAGTCGGGGCCGGGCACCTGGTCCCAGGGCCACAGCTCACCGGTGACGTTGGAGACCAGAGGGATGCGCGGCGCACTGAACGTGATCTTCTCCGCGGCGCGCCGCAGCGGCTCCAGAACCGGATCCATCAGCGGAGAGTGCCCCGCGGAGGCGATGTGCAGCCGCTTGGCCCTGACCCCGCGCGCGGCGAACGCGGCACACACGGCCTCGACGGCTTCCACCTCGCCGGAGATCGCGATGTTCGCGGGGCCGTTGACCGCGGCGATGGCGATCTGGCCGGGGTGCGCGGCGAGTTCGGCGGCCACCTCCTCCTCGGACGCGAAGACCGCGGCCATCGTCCCGGGCAGCGAGAACTCCTGGATGACCCGGGCACGTTCCACCGCGAAGGCCAGCCCGTCCGCCAGGGACATCGCGCCCGCCACACACGCCGCGACACACTCGCCGAAACTGTGGCCCATGACCGCCGCGGGCGTGATGCCCCAGGAACGCCACAGTTCGGCCATGGCGTACTCCACGACGAAGGTCGCCGGCTGGGCATAGGCGGTTTCCTGGATGCGCTGGTCGCCGGGGTCGTCCGGGAACAGGACCGACAGCAGCGGACGGTCCAGCAGCGGACGCAGGATCCCGGCGCACTCGTCGACCGCGCGCCGGAACGTCGGCTGCGTCTCGTACAGGCCACGGGCCATGTCCGGACGCTGGGCCCCCTGGCCGGTGAAGAGGAACACCACCTCGGAGGCATCCGCCTCGCCCTGGACGAGACCGGGCCCGCCCTCACCGCGGGCGAAGGCGGCCAGCTGCTCGGCGACCTCCTCGCGGGTCGTGCCGATCACGGCGAGCCGGTGGCGGAAGTGGGAGCGCCCGGTGCCCGCCGCGTGAGCCACGTCCGCCAGGGAGCCCTCACCGCCGGCCAGCCGCTCGGCGTAACGCCCGGCGAGCGCGGCCAGCGCGCTCTCGCTGCGGGCGGACAGCGGCAGGACGGAGGCGGGCCTGCGGGTGTCCTCGGCGGGCGGCGCCGCCGGCGGCGGGGCCTGCTCCAGGATCAGGTGCACATTGGTGCCGCTCAGCCCGAAGCTGCTCACCGCGGCGGTCCGGGGCCCCTCGCCGCCCGGCCACGGGGTCAGGGCGGTGGGCACCTCGAAGGTGGTGTTGTCGAAGGAGATGTTGGAGTTCAGCCTGGAGAAGTGCAGGTTCGGCGGGATCTCGCCGCGGTCCAGGCACATCGCGGCCTTGATGAGACCGGCGATCCCGGCCGCTGCCTCCAGATGACCGATGTTGGTCTTCACCGCGCCGAGATAGAGCGGCGCACCGTGGTCGCGGCCGTACACATCGGCCAGCGCCTCGGCCTCGATGGGGTCACCCAGACGGGTGCCGGTGCCGTGCGTCTCGATGTAGCCGACCCGGTCGGCCGTCACCCCCGCGGAGTCCAGGGCACGCCGGAACACATCGCGCTGCGCGGCACCGTTGGGAGCGGTGATCCCGGCGCTGCGCCCGTCCTGGTTGACCGCGCCGCCGCGTACGACGGCCAGGACACGGTCCTGGTCGCGCAACGCGTCGGAGAGCCGCTTGAGAACGACGACGCCCCCGCCCTCGCCGCGCACGTAGCCGTCGGCGTCGTCGGAGAACGACTTGGCGCGGCCCTGCCGGGAGACCGAGCCGAACTGCGACTGGGAGATCATCAGCATCGGCGACAGCACGACGTTGACGCCACCGGCCAGGGCCATGTCGCACTCGCCGAGCCGCAGGCTCTGGCAGGCCTGGTGCACCGCGAGCAGCGAGGCGGAACAGGCCGAGTCCACGGTCAGGTTCGGCCCCCGCAGGTCCAGGAGGTAGGCGATGCGGGCCGGTATGAACGACATCGCCGCACCGGAACTGGTGTAGGCGCTGATGTCGTCGGGGTGGCGCAGCTGCGCGGTGATGTAGTCCCAGGAGGCCGCGCCCATGAACACCCCGGTACGGCTGCCGGCCAGCGACGACGGTGCCTGGCCCGCGTTCTCCAGCGCCTCCCAGCACACCTGGAGGCTGAGCCGCTGGGCCGGGTCCATCGCCACGGCCTCGCGGTGGGAGATGCCGAAGAAGTCGTGGTCGAAGTGGTCCAGGCCGTCGAGGAACGCGCCGGAACGGGTGTAGACCTTCCCCGGCTTGCCGGCCTCCTCGTCGTAGAACGCCTGGTGGTCCCACCGCCCGTCCGGTATCTCGCTCACGGCGTCGGTGCCGTCGGCCAGCATCCGCCAGTAGGAGGCGGTGTCGGTGACCTTCCCGGGGAAGCGGCAGCCGGTGCCCACGATGGCGATGGGCTCGGAGCGGGCCCGTTCGTAGGCGTCGACCTTGCGCTGCAGCCGCTCCATCGTCAGGTAGGCGCGCTTGAGCGTGTCGGCCGCTGTCAGGTTCGGTCCCGGTGACGTCATCGCTGGGCCCCCTCGTCGATCTGGGTGGTCTTGGCCATCAGGAGTGCTTCGAGTTCCGCGGCGGACATCGCGTCGAGGTCCGGCAGGTCCGCTTCCCCGGGGGCGCCCGCCTCCCGCACCGCCGCGGCGGGTTCGGTGCCGGGCCCGGTGTCCGGCCCGTCGCCGGGTTCGAGGCCGATCCCCATCCGGTCGGCCAGGTACGGCACCAGGGCCTCCAGGGTGGGGAAGCGCCAGGTGATGGTGGAGGGCAGCTGCACGCGCAGCGACGACTCCAGGGACTTGCGCAGCTCCAGGGAGAGCAGCGAGTCGAAGCCCATACCGGCGAGCGGGGCGCTGGTGTCGATCCGGGCGGGCTCCGTCCCGACGAGGCGGGCGGCGACGGTCCGGCAGTGCTCGGTCAGCACGGCGGTGCGGCGGCGGCCGGGCTCGACCGCGAGCATCCGCCGGCGGATCTCGTCCCCCGGCCCGGCGGCGCCGCCGGTGTCCTGGCCGGGCCCGTCGGCCAGAGTGCGCAGCAGGCCGCCGCCGTGGTGCCCGGCGAGCCGGTCACGGTCCAGCGGCAGGACGCAGACCTGGGCGGCGGAGCTGCCCAGCATCCGGTCGAGGGCGGCGATGCCCTGCTCGGGGTCGATGCTCCTGATGCCGCGGGCGGCCAGCGCGCCGCCCCGCTCGGGGCGGGCGGCGAGACCGATCCGCGCCCACGGGCCCCAGTCGATGCTCAGCGCGGGCAGACCGCGCGAGCGCCGGTGGTGCGCCAGGGCGTCGAGGAAGGCACTCGCCGCGGCGTAGTTGCCCTGGCTGGCCGAGCCGAGGACGGCGGCGGCCGACGAGTACAGGACGAAGAAGTCCAGTTCACGTCCCAGGGTGGCCTGGTGGAGGTGCCAGGCAGCGGCCGACTTCGGGCCCGCGACGGCCCGGAACCGGTCCCCGTCCAGCCCGGTCAGCAGTCCGTCGTCGAGGACGCCCGCGGCGTGCACGACACCGGCCAGCGGCGGCAGCGAGCCGTCGATACGGGCCAGCAGCTCCGCCACGGCGGCGGGATCGGAGACATCGGCGCGGGCGAGGGTGACCTCGGCCCGCTCCCGCAGCCCGGCGAGGACCCGCTCGGCGTCCGGGCCGGGGGCGCTGCGCCCGGCCAGGACCAGATGGCGGGCGCCCTGCCTGACGAGATACCGGGCCGTCTCCAGACCGAGCGCACCGAGACCACCGGTGATCAGATAGGTGCCGAAGGGGCGTACGGGGGCGGCACCCGGGGCGGTCGTGACGGTCTCGTCGGCCCCCGGCACCAGCACGATCTTGCCGGTGTGGCGGGCCTTGGCCATCGCGGTGAAGGCGGCGGGGGCGTCGGCGAAGGAGTGGGTGGTGACCGGCAGGGCGGTGAACTCTCCGTCCGCGAAGCCCTGGACGACATCGGCGAACAGCCCGGCGACCCGCTCCGGCTCCTCCCGGATGGTGTGCTCCAGATCCACCGCGAGGAAGGAGCGGTTGCCCTTGAAGAACTCCATGCCGATGTGGCTGTTGTCGTAGATGTCGCGCTTGCCGATCTCCACGAACCGGCCGCCGGGCGCGACCAGTCCCAGGGACCGCACCAGGGCCTCGCCGGAGGCCGAGTTCAGGACCACGTCGACACCGCGGCCACCGGTGAGCCTGCCGATCTCGTCGGCGAAGTCCAGGGTGCGGGAGTCCATGACGTGCTCCACCCCCAGGCCCCGCAGCAGTGCGCGCTTGTCCGGGGTGCCGGCGGTGGCGTAGACGCGGGCGCCGCGCCGCCGGGCGACCTGGAGCGCGGCGAGGCCGACACCACCGGTCGCGGAGTGGATGAGCACGCTCTCGCCCGCGCCCAGCCGGGCCAGGTGCTCCAGACCGTGGACGGCGGTGAGGAACGCGATCGGTACGGCGGCGGCCTGCACGTCGTCGAGGGACGACGGTGCCGGGGCCACCAGACGCGCGTCGAGGGTGAGGAACGCGGTCATCCCGCCGGGCCCCGCGGTGACGACCCGGTCACCGGCCCGGTGCCCGGTGACGCCCTCGCCCACGGCGGTGATCCGGCCGGCGCACTCGGCGCCGAGCGGCACGACTCCTTCGGCACCCGGATAGGAGTCGAGGGCCTTCAGGACGTCGCTGAAGTTCAGGCCCGCGGCGGCGACCTCGATCTCGACCTGCCCGGGGCCGGGCGGGGTCCGGTGCCACCAGGTGGGGCGGAGGCTGGTGAGGCTGCCGGGCCGGGCGGCCAGCAGACGGTGGTTGCCGTCCCTCGCGGCGTCGAAGGGCCAGGCGGGGCCCTGGTCCTGGGCGGGCCCAGGGACCGGTGTCCAGGACTGGAGCGACGGCGTCAGCCGCGTACCACCGCGCAGGGCGACCTGGTCGTCCTCCCCGGAGCGCAGCACCTCCGCCACGAGCAGCGCGCCCTCCTCCGCGGGCCGGGCCGGGTCCAGGTCGACGACGGTGGTGCGCAGTTCGGTGTGTTCGAGGCCGATCACCCGGGCCAGACCCCACAGCGGGGCCTGCCCGACGGCGAGCGCGTCGCCCTCGGCGGCGCGCTGGGCGCCCCGGGTGAGCAGGACCAGGCGCGGCGCGGGGTCCTGCCCCGCGCGGACCAGCTCCTGCACCAGGTGGAGCACCGGCAGGCAGACGGCGTCGTACGCGGCCGCCGCCCGCTCCTCGTCGGCGTCCTCGGCGAGCATGACGTCCAGGGCTCCGGCGTGCACGATCCCGTCCGGGCGGACACCCGCGGTGGCCAGGTCGGCCAGCAGCGCGGCGATGTCCTCGCGGCGGCCCGGATCGAGCTCGTAGCGGTTCGTCCCCACCTTCCGGTAGGTCTCCGCCGCGGTGACGGTCAGGCATCCGGCGCCGCGCGAGCGCAGTGCCTCGCCCAGGGAGGCGGCGGTGGAGCCGGAATCGGCGAACAGCAGCCAGGTGCCCGGCGGCCGGGACGCCGTGGGGGAGGCGTCGGGGGCCAGGCGCCAGCCGATGTCGAGGAGGCACTCGCCGACCGGGTCGGCCCCGGCATCACGCTCCAGGCGCCGCAGTGTGATGCCGGTGACCTCGCCGACGGCGGTGCCTCCGTCGTCGTACAGGACGACCCGGGCACCGGTGATCGTGTCGGCACCGGGCTCGGCCGCGGTGACCGAGGCGTGCGCCCAGCGCGGTTCGGCATGCTCGGTGAACAGGGCGAAGCCGTTCACCGCGACCGGCACGTACGTGGCGGCCAGCGGTGTCTCCTGCGCGTCCAGGGCGGCGCTGAGGACCTGCAGGGCGCTGTCGAGCAGGGCGGGATGCACGGGGTGGCGGCCGCGGTCGGAGGTCAGGGCGCCGCGCTCGCGCAGCCGGGCCACGGCCTCGGCCCGGCCCCGCCACAGCTCCTCGACGCCCTGGAACGCGGGCCCGTACACCATTCCGGCACGGCCCAGCGCGGCGTAGTGGTCCGCGGCCGGGGCCGCGGTGGTGCAGCGCGCCCGCACGGCGGCCAGCGGCTCGGTGGCGGTGCCCGCGACGGCCCGGCGCAGCCCCGCCCGCGCGGCCTCGGCCCACTGCGCACCGCCGTCGGCGCGGGTGAACAGCCGCACCGTGCCGGTGTCGGCCGTGCCGGGCAGCAGGGCGAGCTGCAGTGTGGTGTCGTCGGCCTGCTCGGGCACCACGGTGAGCCGGGTGAACGCGACATCCTCCAGGGCGGCGTCGCCGCCGAGGTGCGCGCGGGCCGCGGCGAGTGCGGCGTCGAGGACCAGCGCGGCGGGCAGCACGGGGCTCCCGCCGACCTGATGGTCCGCCAGGTAGGGGAACTCCGCGAGACCGACCGGCGCCGACCAGTGGACGGCGTGCGGCGGCAGCGCCGACACGGTGCGCTCGCGCAGCACCGGGTGGCCGCGGTGCGCCGGGCGGTGCCCGGGGCGCCGCTCGTACCAGCTGCGGGTGCGCTGCCAGGGGTAGCCGGGCAGGTCGGTCATGGGCCCCGCCGGGCCGTGGACGCGGGTGAAGTCGATCTGGTGGCCCGCGGTGTAGAGGCGGCCGAGCCCGCCGAGCAGCCCGGCGCGGCCCGGCTGCTCGCGGCGGAGCGAGGAGACCGCGACCCCGTCGTCGTACGACGCGAGGCGTTCGGTGACGGCGTCGGTGAGCATCGGGTGCGGGGACACCTCGACGAACACGTTGTGCCCGGTGTCGGCGAGGACGGTGACGGCCGTGTCGAACAGGACCGGCCGGGTGAGGTTGGACGCCCAGTACGCGGCGTCGAGCTGGTCGCCGGGGACGGTCTCGCCGGTGCCGGTGGAGATCATCGGGGTGGTGGTGGGGCGGGGCCGCAGGGAGGCGAGCGCCTGCCGCAGCCCGGAGGCGACGGGTTCCATCAGCGGGCAGTGCGAGGCGAACTCGACGGACTCCAGGACCTTGCAGTAGAGGCCCTCGTCCGCGAGGGACTTGGCGAACTTCTCCACGGTGGTGCTGTCGCCGGAGAAGACGGTGGAGGTCGGGCTGTTGGCGGCCGCGATCCACACCTGCCCCGGGGCGCGCTCGGCCAGCAGGGAGCG
This sequence comes from Streptomyces sp. NPDC058195, assembly GCF_042883525.1. Classification (NCBI taxonomy): domain Bacteria; kingdom Bacillati; phylum Actinomycetota; class Actinomycetes; order Kitasatosporales; family Streptomycetaceae; genus Streptomyces; species Streptomyces sp. NPDC058195. The sequence goes on along the minus strand of NZ_JBHVVM010000025.1, from coordinate 7,294 downwards.
GGCCGTCTCCAGGGAGACGCCCGCGACGGCCATCCGGCCCTTGCCGGTGGCGGCGTGCAGGGCCGTGCCGCGGTGCAGGGCGATCAGCAGGGCGTCCTCCAGCGAGATCGCGCCCGCGACCTGCGCTGCGGCGATCTCACCGACGCTGTGCCCGACGACGGCGGCGGGTTCGATGCCCCAGGACCGCCACAGGGCGGCCAGGGCGATCTGGACGGCGGCGAGGGCCGGCTGGCCGACGGCGGTGTCGAGCAGCCGGGAGCGGGCGGGGTCGGCCGTCAGCTGGTCGAGCAGCGACCAGTCGGTGTGCCGCCGCAGCAGGGTGTCGGCCCGTTCCAGGACGGCGTTGAAGGCATGCTCCCCGGCGAGGTCACCGGTGAGCAGATCGGCGGCCAGCGGCCACCAGCGCGGCCCCTGCCCGGAGAAGACGAACACGGGCCTGGTCCGCAGCCCCGCCCGGCGGACCCCGTGGCTGAGGCCGGTGGCGTCCTCACCGCGGCCGAACGAGGCGAGCGCGCCGCGCAGTTCGCCCGCATCGGTGCCGGTGACGGCCAGCCGGTGCTCGTGGTGGGTGCGGCGGACGGCGGCGGCATGGGCCAGGGCGCGCACCGGGGCGGTGCCGGTGAGCTTGTCCCCGTAACGGGCGGCGAGCTCGCGCAGGGCCTGCTCGTCGCGGGCGGAGACGGTCAGCAGCACCGCGTTCCCGGTGGCGTCCTCGGACGGAGGGTCGGCCCGCGGCGGTTCCTCCACCACGAGGTGGGCGTTGGTGCCGCCGAACCCGAAGGAACTGACGCCCGCGAGGGCCGGGGCGTCGGCGGCGGGCCAGGGACCGAGGCGGTCGGCGACCCGGAGGGGCAGCTCGCCGAAGGGGATGTGCGGGTTGGGCGTGCGGTAGTGCAGGGTCGGCACCACCGTGCGGTGCCGGACCATGAGGGCGGTCTTGATCAGGCCGCCGATGCCCGCCGCGGCCTCCATGTGGCCGAGGTTGGACTTCACCGAGCCGACCAGGCACGGCGCTGCCGGGTCGCGCCCGTCGCCGAGGACCGCGCCGAGGGCCTTGGCCTCGATGGGGTCGCCGAGGATGGTGCCGGTGCCGTGCGCCTCGACGTAGCCGATGTCGGCGGCGCGCACCCCGGCCCTGGCGTGGGCGGCGCGCACCACTGCCTCCTGGGCCTTCGGGCTGGGCGCCATCAGCCCGTTGCTCGCGCCGTCCTGGTTGACGGCGCCGCCGCGGATCACGGCGTGCACGGGGTCGCCGTCGGCCAGGGCCCGGCGAAGCGGCTTGAGGACCACCACACCGGCGCCCTCGGACCGGACGTAGCCGTTGGCGCTCGCGTCGAACGGCTTGCAGCGGCCGTCGGCGGACATCACTCCGGCCTTGCTGAAGTTGATCGCGAACGCGGGGGAGAGCACCAGGTTCACCCCGCCGGCCAGCGCCAGGTCGCAGTCGCCCCGGGACAGGCTCGCGCACGCCTGGAGCACCGACACGAGCGAGGAGGAGCAGGCGGAGTCGACGGCCATGCTCGGGCCGCGCAGGTCGAGCAGGTACGAGATGCGGTTCGCGGCGATGCTCAGCGCGCTGCCGGTGCCGGTGTAGGCGTCGATGGCGTCGAGGTCGCTCAGCTGGCCGGTGGCGTAGTCGAAGGTGGAGATGCCGATGAACACCCCGGTCTGGGTGCCGGACAGGGCGTTGGTGGGCACGCCCGCGTTCTCCAGGGCCTCGAAGGAGACCTCCGCGAGCAGCCGCTGCTGCGGGTCCATGCGGGCGGCTTCCTGCTGCGAGATGCCGAAGAACCCCGCGTCGAAGCGGTCGGCGCCCTCGACGAACCCGCCCCAGCGGCTGTTGGTGCGGCCGGGGGCCGAAGGGTCGTCGTCGGTGAACTCCTCGGTGCTCCACCGCTCGGCGGGTACCTCGGTCACCGCGTCGTGGCCTTCTGTCAGCAGTTTCCAGAAGCTGTCGGGGCCGTCGACGCCGCCGGGGAAGCGGCAGCCGATGCCGATGATGGCGACCGGCTCGTCGGCGCCGGAGCCGTCCGGGGCGGGGGAAGCGGCGGACGGCGCGGGGGCGGTGAGGGTGGTGGGGGGCTCCTCGGCCGCGGTGGGGGACGCGGGCTCGCCCGCCAGGTGCCGGGCGAGCCGGGCGGCGGTCGGGTACTCCCAGACGATGCCGGGCTCCAGCTTCCGGCCGAGACGGCTCTCCAGGTCGCCGACCATCGCGACCAGTTCGACGGAGCGCAGCCCGTACCCGGCGAACGGAAGCTCCGGGTCGACGGCGGCGGTCTGCCGCCCGGTCGCGGCGGCCAGCGCCTCGCGCAGCCACCGCTCGATCTCGGCGGAGCCCGGCGCCGGGCTCCCGGCCGGTGCGCTCTGGTGCGCGGCGGGCGTGGCCCCGGCCTCGTCCGCCCGCCACAGGGCGAGCGGCACGAAGGTGCCGGAGAGGACGGAGTCGAGGCAGGACGCGCGCTGGAGCTTGCCGCTGGAGGTCTTCGGCACCGTCCCGGGACGGGCCAGGGCGATGAGGTGGGGCTGGAGCCCGTGCTCGCGCAGGACCTCGGCGCGGATCGCCTCGATGACCCGGGCGCGGTCCTCGGGGGAGCGGCTGCCGCGGTACTCCTGGACGACGACGAGCCGTTCCTCACCGTCGATCTCGCGGGCACCGGCCACCCCGCAGCCCTCGCGCAGGCCCGGGTCGACGCTTTCCATGGTGCGCTCGATGTCCTGCGGGTAGTGGTTGCGTCCCGCGACGATGACGACGTCCTTGATGCGGCCGGTGACGTAGAGCTCGTCGCCGTCGGTGAACCCGAGGTCGCCGGTGCGCAGGAACGGCCCCTCCCCGGTGCCGAGGCGGGCCTGGAAGACCTCCTCGGTGGCCTGCGGACGGCGCCAGTAGCCGTGCGCGACGCTCGGACCTGCCACCCAGATCTCGCCGACCCGGCCGTGCGGCAGCGCGGCCCGGGTCTGCGGGTCCACCACGACGACCTTCTGGTCGTTCAGGGAGACGCCGCAGCCGGGCAGGTTGCGGACGGTCTCGCCGGGGGCGGCGTCCTCGGCCATCCCGTCCAGGAGCGATTCGGCCCGCAGGTCGCGGTGGACGGGCTCGGCGGCCGGGTTCCCGGTGGAGACCACCAGGGTCGCCTCGGCCAGGCCGTAGGACGGGGCGTGGGTGGTGGGCCGGAATCCGCACTCGGCGAAGGCGGCGGAGAACCGTTCCATGGTCTTCCGGCGCACCGGCTCCGCGCCGTTGAGCGCGACCTGCCAGGTGCTCAGGTCCAGGGTCCGCCGGTCCTGTTCGGTGACCTTGGCGACCGCGAGGTCGTAGGCGAAGTTCGGGGCGGGGCTCGCGGTGGCACCGGTGTCGGAGATCGCGCGCAGCCAGCGCAGCGGCCGCTTGAGGAACGAGTACGGCGACATGAAGGTGACCGGGTAGCCGCCGTACGCGGGGGTGAGCAGGCCCATGATGAGGCCCAGGTCATGGAAGGGCGGCAGCCAGCTCACCATGTGCTGGCGGGGGTCGTTGCCGAAGAACTGCCGGTTCATCTCCGAGATGTTGTGGATCAGGTTGCCGTGGCTGACCATCACGCCCTTGGGGCTGTTGGTGGAGCCGGAGGTGTACTGGAGGAAGGCGAGGCTGTCCCGGTCCGTGCCGGGCTCACGCCAGCTGCCGGCGGCGGTGGTGTCGACGCGGTCGACGGGGATCCAGGCGATCTCGCCCAGCGCGGGGGCGTGCTCGGTGAAGCGGTCGACCAGGGCGATCGTCTCGGCCGGGGCGAGGACCAGCGCGGGCTCGGCGTCCTCGACGACGGCCGTCAGCCGCGGCAGCGTGCGCATCGGGAACGCGGGGTCCGGCGGGTAGACCGGCACGGCGACGATGTCGGCGTACAGGCAGGCGAAGAACGAGGTCACGTAGTCCAGACCGGCCGGACACATGATCAGGGCGCGCTCCCCGGCGGGGAATCGTTCCTGCAGCACCGCGGCGATCGAGCGGGCCCGCAGGTCCAGCTCGGCGTTGCCGAGGGCGAGCGGCTCGCCCTCGCCGTCCACGAGGAACCGGAAGATCTGCTCCTGCGAGTGCTCGCCGAAGACCGTACGGAAATGCTCTACAAGCGATCGTGCGTCCCGGCCCGGCATCCGACCGTCCTCTCAATTCTCGAAACCTTGCGTGAACTCTTACGAGGGAGTGCTCGGACCACGCGCTGTGCGCCGCGGAATCATTCCGCATTCCGACGCCGGGGCCCGATGGTGCAACGCCGTGACAGCTTTCAGAAAGCCGCCCGTACTCCGTGGCTCATGACTGCTCGGGGGAGAGGCCGCTCAGCGGCCGGGAGGATCCCTGCGAGGTGATCCGAAGAGGCGATGGCGAGGGAAGCCCGTCCGGTATTCCGGTCAGCAATCTCCTGAGGTGATCCCGCCATGCGCTCGTCAGCATCCAACAGGCCCGGCCGGTCCGTCAAGAAATGAATCGGCAAAGGAATCCGGGCGGCTCAGGAAGGGGCACGGCCAGCTCATTCCTGAAGCCCTGGGCATTTTGGAAGAAGGGATTGTCAGGCGTTTTCCGGTGCCGTGCGGAAGCGGTTGATGGCCGTCTCGTGACGGGCCCGCAGTTCCGGATCACCGATACCGAGGCCCTCCCCGGGCGCCAGGCACAGCACACCGACCTTGCCCTGGTGCCGGTTGTGGTGGACGTCGTGAACGGCCTGGGCGGTCTCCCCGAGCGGCACCACCCTGGAGAGCGTGGGGTGGATGTGGCCCTTGGCGATCAGCCGGTTGGCCTCCCACGCCTCACGGTAGTTCGCGAAGTGGGTACCGATGATCCGCTTGAGGTTCATCCACAGATACCGGTTGTCGAAGGTGTGCTCGTAGCCCGAGGTGGACGCACAGGTCACGACGGTCCCGCCGCGACGGGCCACGTACACACTCGCGCCGAACGTCTCGCGGCCGGGGTGCTCGAAGACGATGTCCGGGTCGTCGCCGCCGGTCAGCTCCCTGATCCGGCTGCCGAACCGCCGCCACTCCCGCGTGTCCTGGGTGTGCTCGTCCTTCCAGAACCGGTAGCCCTCGGCGCTCCGGTCGATCACCAGCTCCGCGCCCATCCGCCGGCACGCCTCGGCCTTCTGCGGGCTGGACACCACGCACACCGGAATCGCTCCGCCGTTGAGCGCCAGCTGGGTGGCGTACGAGCCGAGCCCGCCGGAGGCGCCCCAGATCAGCACCGTGTCGCCCTGCTTCATCCGGGCACCGCCGGGGGAGACCAGCTGCCGGTACGCGGTGGAGTTCACCAGCCCCGAGGCCGCCGCCTCCTCCCAGCTGAGGTGACGGGGCTTCGGCATCAGCTGGTTGGCCTTGACCAGCGCCAGCTCCGCCAGCCCGCCGAAATTCGTCTCGAACCCCCAGATCCGCTGCTCCGGGTCGAGCATGGTGTCCGCGTGCCCGTCGGGATGGTCCAGCTCCACGGAGAGGCAGTGCGCGACCACCTGGTCCCCGGGCCGCCAGCCCGTCACCCCCTCGCCGCAGCGCAGCACCACACCCGAGAGGTCCGAGCCCAGCACGTGGTACGGCAGGTCGTGCCGGGCGGCCCGCGCGGAGGTCTTCCCGTAGCGGGAGAGGAAACCGAACGTCGGCAGCGGCTCGAAGATCGACGACCACACCGTGTTGTGGTTGATCCCGCTCGCCATCACCGCCACCAGCACCTCGCCCGCGGCAGGTTCGGGAGTGGCCACCTCGTCCAGGTGCAGCGAGTTGCGCGGGTCCTTGTCCCGGCTCGCCATCCCGTCGAACATCGACGCCTCGTCGGCGTGCAGCACCACCCCCCGGTAGAACTCCGGCACCGGCAGCCGGCCCACCTCGTCGAGTTCGTCCGCGAGGATCGCGTCGAGGATCTTCTGCATGGTCTCCGGACCTCTTTCCGGCTCGGTATGCGAAAAACAGGACGCGACGGATTCAGGTTTCCCGAAGGACAAGGAAACAGAGGGATTCGCCGTCGCCGGGATACGGGTTCTGCGGTTGCTCTGCGGAGATCTTCGAAAGGCGAGCGCCGGATGAATGCTGACACCGGCACACGGCCGAGTCCAGTGGCCGATATTCGCGCACCTCCCTGTTCAACTGGCCAGTCCCTTCAGTTGAACAGACGGCATGACGGCGCGATCACATCGGGACCACCTATTCCGCAGAGACCGGAAAGCAGCATTCCGCGGCCTGGGGAAAACGGGTGACAGAGTGTTCAACTGAACGATCCGGGCAGTTGAACACCCTTGCGCCCGAACCGGATCGGGCCCTCACCCCCCGTCGGTCACAAGTTCGTAGGGGTATCCCTGACGCCGCATGGGGGATTCCCCTGATGCCGGCTGATATACGCCTGCCTACGGTGAGCCAAGTGGACTGAACAGGGCTTCTTCGTGTCGCCTTATAACGACCGTCTGCGCAAGAAAAAAGTTGTACACCCGGATTTCTGCACCTGGGTGTCGAGACGAGGAGGAAGCTGTGACCGACAGCAGTGTCAGGGATTACGAGGGAGCGAACGTGCGCACCACGACCACAGGGTGGACAGCCGGACGCGTCACCGCCGTCGTGGTCGGTGCGCTCCTGTCCCTCGTCGCGCTCACGCTCATCGGCGGCGGCGCCGCGGCCGCCTACTACGGCTCCCAGGACGACGGCTACATCGACCTGGGCACCAGCGAGTTCGCGCACCGCACCGACACCTACGCCATGACCACCGAAAGCTGGCGCGCCGACGAGCAGCTGGGCGGCCTGTACGACGACCTCCGGATCACCTTCAAGCCGGACAACGCCTCCGACCCGGTCTTCGTCGGAATCGCGGACGCCGGACGGATGAACCAGTACCTGGGCGGCGTCCAGCACGTGACCATCCACGACTCCAGCGCCAAGGGCGACACCCAGAGCAAGCACGAGGGCGGCACCCCGAAGACGCCGCCCGCCCAGGCCGACGTATGGGTCGCCAAGGCCGGCGGACAGGGCGCCCAGACGCTGAACTGGACCGTGAAGCCGGGCGAGGTCGCGGCGGTCGCCATGAAGGCCGACGGCTCGCGCGGCCTCGCCGGCCACGTCACCGTGGAGGCGAGGGTCGGCGCCCTGGCCGGCATCGGCTACGGACTGCTCGCCGCCGGGCTGATCGTGCTGGCCGGCTCGCTGTTCCTGATCGTGAAGCCGGTCCGCCGGGCGAGGGCACGCACCGCCTGACCCCAGGACGGGACGGCAAGCGGCGCAGGCACGGGAACTCCCGGGCGGGGCCGGGGGCCCGGTGGGCCCCCGCCCGACGTACACCCCGCCAACGGAGCGGTAT